>JAJUGB010000142.1 GCA_029268595.1 Alcaligenaceae bacterium
ACTCTTCCCATTTTCACGCCAAAGCGCCGAGCCGCTTCTTCACAGAGTTCACGAGCTTTGTCGACCGTGTTCTTGTCGAAGTAGACGTGAGCATGAAAACCGAAGATCTGGCGCTGCGCCGGGGAAGCGTCGCGCTCTTGATTGCCTTCAACTGTAGAGGTCATCACTTCATCCTTGAATGCCAATACAACCTGCTGTGCGCGGACTATGACTCGCGCGAATACCGAGCACTCATCCAGATCCAACATTAGCATGTCCGGGTTGGTGGAGCGAACGAATAGTTAGGGCGTATGGACCGCCCGGTGCTCGCCACTCGCCCTTGGGCCCGACCAGCTCGCGCGTACAATGACGCTGGCGCAGTTTGGCGGTGTCCACCGTTGCGCCCAAGAATAAGAGCTATGAGGAGACATGGTGCAAGTCAAAGATTGGTCCCTTTCCGCCACGGTGGCCGGGTTTCTGGCGGTGTTGATTGCTTATGCCGGTCCTGCTGTAATTGTGGTGCAAGCTGCAGATGTCGCCGGCATTTCGAACCAGATGTTGTCATCCTGGATTTGGGCGATTTCAATCGGACCTGCTGTTGCGGGCATTATCCTGAGCTGGGTTACTCGTACCCCGATTGTCACCGCTTGGTCCGCACCGGGTACGGCTTTATTGGTGGGGCTGTTCCCCGCTCTAACCATCAACGAAATGGTGGGCGCGTATCTGATTGCAGCGGTCATTACCTTCGTCATCGGGGTGTCCGGCTATTTCGATCGGCTGATTCGACACATTCCCATGGGCATTGCCGCGGGATTGATGGCCGGCATCTTGTTTCCGTTTGGCGTTAACGCGTTTCGTTCGGCGGCCAGCATGCCAGCCATCACTTTTGGCATGGTTGCTGCGTACCTGGTGTTCCGACGATTTGCCCCGCGTTATACGATCGCCTTGGTGCTGGTGGTGGGCATTGTGCTGGCCGCCATCTTCTCAGAGACCCGCTTCGGGGCTCTGCAGCTCGAGTTTGCCACGCCCCAGTTCATCACGCCCGAATGGAGCTGGAGCAGCACACTGAGCCTCGCTCTGCCGCTCGTTCTTGTTAGCCTCACCGGCCAGGTCCTGCCCGGCATGGCCATACTGCGCGTCTCTGGATACACGACTCCAGCACGGCCCATTCTGACGGTGACCAGTATCGCTTCGGTCTTTGTCGCTTTTTTCGGTGGAATCACGGTTGTGCTTGCTGCCATTACCGCTGCGATTTGCACGGGCAAGGACGCACATGAAGACCCTGCACGTCGCTATGTCGCGGGAATCTTCAACGGGGTCTTCTACCTGACTGGCGGAATATTTGCAGGAACGATCGTAATGCTTTTCACGGCTTTACCCCGAGAATTCATCGCCGTGCTGGCCGGCCTGGCCCTGCTGGGCGCGATCGCGACCAATGTCGTGGAAGCGGTGCGCGAAGAAGGGCATCGCGAGGCGGCTATTATTACTTTCTTGGCGACAGCTTCAAACATGACTTATCTGGGTCTGGGCTCCGCATTCTGGGGGGCTGTTCTTGGCGGGGCCGCCTATGCCATCTTGGGATATCGGCGCAAGGCAGCGTTAGCGAAAGCGCGATCCTGATCCTGACACGGTCAGGCGTCATAACGTGCCATTCTTGTCGCGTGGCAGGAGGGCCGGTCGACGGTGCTCGTCTGTCGAAGCAGCTCTAGACATTTTCCCAGGTGCCGGGTCTGCGCGCCCCTGCACTCTTTGCATCCGGTAATGCCTCTCTGGGCGGTTTCCTTATAACCGCAGGGAATAAACAAACAAGAACAAAATCGTTGTTGCCGCTGCTCCAGAAAAGTAAAGTTTCAAGTATTGAGTTATTAGTGGCTGGGCTTACGCTTCTTTTTTTGCATAAGCCCAAGCAAGCCGGTTTAGCCGGGCTTTACGGAAACACACGATGAAACTGTCTTTTGACAAAATCAAGAAGGATTTCGGCGACCTTCGAGTCATCGAAGATTTTTCACGCGACTTCGAGCAGGGAGAGCTGGTTGCCTTGGTCGGCCCCTCGGGCTGCGGAAAATCTACTTTACTGCATTTGGCGGCAGGTCTCGAAGAGCCAACGGCGGGGTCGGTCCTGGCGGACGGACAACGGGTAAAAGGCCCCAATCCTGAACGGACCTTGATGTTCCAGGAGAACGCCTTGTACCCCTGGATGACCCTCCTGCAAAACGTGGCGCTGGCACTGGAGTTTCAAAATGTGGACAAGAAGCAGGCACGTCAGCAAGCAATCGAGTGGCTCGATAAAGTCAAGCTGAAAGGTTTCGAGGATTATTACCCCCATCAAGTATCGGGCGGCATGCGGCAGCGCGCAGCGCTGGCGCGCGCCTTCATTACTAGTCCGAAAGTTTTGCTTTTAGACGAACCCTTCGGTGCTCTCGATGCTTTGACGCGAATGACCCTGCAAGATGTGCTGCGCCAGCTTATTCGCGAAGCTCGGCCCACTGTGCTGCTGGTCACGCACGACGTCGACGAAGCTCTGTTCCTGGCCGACCGGCTGCTGGTGTTTAGTAAGCGGCCAGCAACGGTACTGAAAGAGTTCAAACTGGACAGTCATGAGAAGACCCACGACTTGTCCGAGTATGCCGATATGCGACGTGAAATTTTGCAATTGTTGGGCATTCAGACCAATCAGGAAACCGTGTCGCAGGACGAGACGGACGAAGTTACTGCAGGAGTAGAAGCATGAAGTGGTTGCGTTATGTAATTCCGGCTCTGGCCGCTCTGGCGCTTTCAAGCCAGGCCTTGGCTGCCGAGAAGTTTCGAGTAGGGTATCTGCGCGTAATGGACGATGCGCAAGCCATTCTGGCCTACGAAGGCGGCTTCTACAAAAAGCATGGCCTCGACGTTGAAATGGTGGAATTTAAATCCGGTACTGACCTCATCAAGGCCATCGTTGGCGGGCAGCTCGATACCGGTGTCCTGGGCTTCACAAACGCGGCCTCGTGGTCTTCCCGTGGTGCAGACCTGAAGGTGGTGGGCGGTGCTCAGCATGGCTTTCACGCGATTGTTGTTCAGGAAGACGCCGGTATTGAATCCGTAGCCGATCTCAAGGGACGTAGCCTGGCGTCCCAGAAAGAGGGCAGCACAGCCGATACCGTGCTTCGCGGGGTGGTACTTAAGGATGCCGGCCTGGAGCCTTCCGATTTGAACATCATGGGCGTCAGCCCCCAGGTGGCTGTTCAGTCCCTGGTGGGTAAGCGCGTCGACGCAGCATTTCTTTTCGAGCCGCAATCCAGCATTGCTCAGTTGATCGCACCGGTAAAGCAAATCTACGAGATCGGCGAAGTGTGGCCCTTCCCGTGCATGGTGGTGATCACTTCGGGCGAAACTTTGGCCAAGAATAAAGAGGCTGTATGGAAATCGTTGGATGCCCAGCGCGAGGCGATTGAATTGCTCGAAAACAATCCTGAAGAGGCGGCAAAGTACATTGCAAGCTACTTCATTGCAGAGCCCACCCTCAAAACCTTGAAGCATGGCGAAGTGCCTCGCGAAAGTGTCATCAAGGACGCCATCGTCACGCAAACATTCAGCGCCAAGTTGACGCAGCAGGAAATTGATCGCATGCAGGAGATCGCCGACATCATGCAAAGCCAGGGTGCACTCAAAACCCGCGACGGTTCGCCGTTCGATGTTAAACAAATCCTGGATCTCAGCTGGCAAGAGGCGCGCCAACTATAACTGCGGCAAATAAGAAGCTGGCGTCGCAACTTCTATAATCGAGCTGCAACATCCCAATTACCTTGTTGCGCCCGTTCACCTTCCGATGGCCGGACTTCATCCGGCCATTTTTGATTTAAAGCGTTTATGAGTTCTTCGACCCGAATCACCGGCATGCACAAGACTGCGGCCATGGCTCTGGCAATCGCCGCGATTCTGCTGTTCTGGCAGGTTTGTGCGTTTTTCTTGCCAGATTTTCTGATGCCTGGCGTGCCTACCGTCCTTGAGCGGCTCTGGGCAGACATCCAAAGCGGTGAATTCCGCGAACTTCTTTCCAGCAGCTTGACGCGCTTGGGCCTGGGCTACGGTGCTGCTTTAGTGTCTGGAATCGGATTGGGACTGCTCGGAGGAGTGTTGTACTTCTTTCGTGAGGTTCTGAAGTCCGCAATTATTATTTTGCAATCCATTCCTTCGATCGCCTGGGTCCCGCTTTTCCTGATACTGATGGGTTTCGGGAACCTGCCCATAATTGTGGTGATAGCGCTGGCGGCTTTCTTTCCTGCTGCCTTGTCGGTGATGAACGCCACTGAAAGTGTGCTCAAGGTTCATGTGTCGGCGGCTCGTGTAATGGGCGCCTCGCGCGTCGAGATGCTCAAGCGTGTTTATTTGCCGGCCGTCATGCCCGAACTCATTACTGGCGCACAGTTGGCGTTTGGAAATGCCTGGCGCGCTCTTATCTCGGCCGAGATGTTGATTGGCTTTGGTCAGGGTTTGGGGCGGTCTTTGGCGTACGCGGGCGAAACCGCAGACATGGTTGGAGTGATGGCCAACATTCTTACCATCGCCATACTGGCAACACTGATTGATCAAGTCATTTTGGAGAATCTGAAGCGCAGACTCCTGCGTTATCAGTATGTATAAAGATGAAGTCATCGGCTCTTATCACCGCCTGGGCGCCTCGTTATCTACGCGTGTTGGCAGGCCTGGCCGTGTCCATGGCATGGTCGATGGCGGTAGCAGGGTCGGTAACTGTCGCCGGCAGCACGGCACAGACAAGCGGAGGAGCGGGTCAGACCGCCCCGGAAGCTAAGGCCCGCATCGGGGTGTCGTACGTGCCTCCTCCCTTTGTGGGCGGGGCCAAGGTTCGCACTCCCGAGAGCACCGACACCTTGCTGGCAGAATCGTTGTCAGGGCAGTTGAAGCTGCAGCCCAGCTTGGTGCAAGTCGGCACCGCTGACCCTTCCAGCGCTTTGCGCGCTGAAGCTCTCGATCTATTGCTAATGGCGGTACCCAAGGGTGCCGAAGTGCAGGGGGCGCAGATTATTCCGACGGGTCATCGTCTGCAGCGCATGGCTATCATGCGCTCCGATACCGACATCAAGTCATGGCAACAGCTTAAAGGTCGCACGGTATGCGTAGCGCGGGGAGGGCTTTACACCGGTACCATTGCAGCCCAATTTGGCGCCGTTGAAATCGAATACCCGGCCCCGGCCGACGCTCTGTTGGCTCTGCGAGTGGGGGAATGTGATGCGACGGTACATGAAGCATCCTTGCTATCGGCTCTGTTGAAGTTTCCCGAGTGGAAAAAGTTTTCGGCGACATTACGTCCAACCGACCCGCTGGAGCAAGTGTTGGTTCTGCCAGAGTCTCGCAAGGACCTGGAGCCGGCTGTCCGGCGAGTCGTCAAGTCATGGCGCCAAAGCGATCATATTGACGATCTTGTTGCCACCATGGCTCAGGATATTGCCTTTGAGGTGTACCTGGATCAGACTGTGCCTGATTGCCACTGAATGGAAGACTCCTATGCAGCCCTTGCAGCAGCCGCGATTGTTCTACGCGTTATGGCCCAATGCCCAGGTGGCGCAGGCCCTGCAGCATGCGCAGGCCGCGGTGCAAGGTGGACGACTGACCCACATTCAGGACTTTCACTTGACCTTGGTCTTTCTTGGCAACCAGCCTTCCGAGGTATTGCCACAACTGGTTGACGTGCTCGACGATATACCACGGCCTCCGGAAGAGATTATCCTCGACCAGTACGGAAGCTTTGGTGCTCATTCGGTCTTGTGGCTCGGTCCAAGCCAACCGCCCGCCAGCCTGTTGCACTTGCAATCCGAACTCGTGCAAGGTTTGCGACGCCGTGGGGTGGCTTTTCGCGACGAGAACCGGTTCCGTCCTCATGTCACCTTGGGACGGCAAGGCCAGCTTGCAGGCGAGGCGCAGGCGCTGCCCATCCGTTGGTCCACGCCTTCGCTGGTCCTGGCCGAGTCGACTGGAAAGCCCAACGGCCCCCGCTACCGGGTGCTCGCTTGTTCCTCAGCGACCCCTGGGGTACTGTAGCGTTCAGCGCTGGTGCATTCCGACACACGCACTTCAAGGATAATTATGACCCTTGCTTCTCGCCGCCTCTTGCTATTGCGCCATGCCGAAGCGGCACGCCCGCCAAAAGTCGAGGACCACGAACGACCTCTCACCGCCTTAGGCCTGGAGCAATCCAACGCTGTCGGGATGCACATGCAAAAAGAGGAATGGCTTCCAGAATGCGCTATTGTCTCTACTTCGGTTCGCACGCGCAGCACCTGGGAGCAAGTACAAAAAAAATTGCCGGCTGTCGTGCCGGCAATTTTTGAGAAGCGAGTGTACGAGGCCTCACCCGAAGCCTTGTTGGAAGTTATTCAAGGCGCTTCAGCCACCCATAAAACCTTAGTGCTCGTGGGTCACAACCCTGGCTTGCATTCTCTTTCCATGCAGTTGGTAGGACGGGCCGACCGAAACGCCTACGGACGCTTGCGTCATGAATTCCCGCCAGGATCGCTTGTGGTGCTCGATTTCCAATGTGATAGCTGGAAAGAAGTGGTCGCTCACACGGGCTTGCTCAACGCGTTCATCACGCCAGTCGATATCAACAGCTGATATCGTCGGATAACCCCGGCGCAAGCTTCTATACGCCGCGGGATTGGAGTGCAAGCCCGGGTCAGCGTCAGCTTGGCTTAACGCCCACGGGAGTTGGGGGTGAAAGCCGGGCGTCCGGGCAGGTGGCGGAAGGTAATGCGGCCCTTGCTCAGATCGTAGGGCGACATTTCAAGGGTGACTTTATCACCGGCCAGAATGCGGATATGGTGCCTGCGCATCTTGCCGCCCGTATAGGCTACTACGGGATGTCCGTTATCCAGCACGACGCGAAAACGCGAGTCGGGCAAGACTTCGGTAACTGAGCCGCTCATTTGAAGCAGTTCTTCTTTGGCCATATATCAACTCCTGAAAAATACAAGGCAGCAAACGTGTAGGGGTAAACACACGCCTGCCATGTGATCGAAAGCGCTGGGTAAGGCTGTCGACTGGTTAAAAAAGGGCAATACGCTGCGATTGAGGCGTGCGCCCATGAAAGAGGGGGATGGATATGTCGTGGCGCGCCTGCTTTCGCAAGCAGCTTTCGCTCACCGAGAAATGAGATGAAGAGCCCTGTTTGCCGGGCGCTTAGGTTTGAAGAATTACTAAGCCTAGCTGGCTTTGGGCTTCAAACAGAGGAAAGCTTATGCATTTAGGTTATATATCTTATAACAACCCCACGGTTTTGTCAAGTATTTCGCTGCTCTGTGTCTAGGCGCCGTCAGGGCCATACGCTTTTTCGCGCCGGTCCTTCATCGCCCTTCCGAGCTGGCCCAGCTCTGCTTGTCCGAGAAGGCGATTGGCCAAAGGTAGGAGATCGTCGTCTTCTCGTCTCAGGTGAGAGCGATAAGCGGTAGCGAATTGTGACGCGACTTCCGCGTCCCACTTCTCTGCCGCATCTTCCGTCGTTGAAGCGAGTGCTTGCAGATGGGGCCGCAAGGCCTGCCAGTGCCTTTCCAGCTTGCGGTGGTCGGCGATCAGGGCGTGGGTCAGTTCGCGAATACAGACGGCGTCGGAACCGGCCACAGCATCCAACAGAGCGGGGAACAGGTCCTCTTCTTCGTCCGCGTGATGATGGACTGCAGCGGTGTCAAAATATTTGATGACGCGGTTTGCCGCTTGGCACGCCTCGCCGTCTGCACCGTGTGCGGCTATATGCGTACTGAGCCGCTCTAGCAGGGCCACCATAGCGTGCATCCGTTCATGGCATGATGCGAGCATGCTGAGTGGCTCATCGAAACCCGCCGAAGGCGACGGAAATCCGGGTAAGTTCTGTGCCATAGGTGCTCCACAGTGCAGGGGAAGTGCGCAGTTGCACACTAATCTTACCGCTAGCCGGCAATCAGTCGTAGCTGTTTGCGTTCGCGCCAGTTACATCGTTGCCCGAGTGGGGCTTTCGGCGTCCTGAGCAAAAAGGTATGCTTTGCCAAAGCAGATTCCGAC
>JAJUGB010000143.1 GCA_029268595.1 Alcaligenaceae bacterium
AATGCAACTTGACTCTAGGTGTACTGCGCTTGAGCAAAAGGCGACCGATGGCAATGCTTACGGTTTGCAGGAAACCCAAAACCGCCAGGTGATGCATGAGGTGCAAACTCATATACATCGTTCGCGCCACCAAACCTTCGACAAACCAGCTTTTGCCGGATAGGACACCCATCAGGCTTCCCACCCCTCGATTATGTCCTACAGACACCAAGGAACCATAATCTTTAAAGGTGAACTCTTTCTGCGGTATATGCTCGCCCCTAATACGGGCGCCAAGCACAGGCAGTAGAAACGAAGCTTGTTGATGCGCCACCTGCGCCCGGGCAGGCAAGTAACGGCCATCTTCGCCCTTCCAGGGAACTTGGGCGCAATCACCGATGGCGTAGATATTTGGGTCGGCGGTGCGCAAACCCAGATCGGCTTCGACCTGGTTGATGCGATTTAGCGGAAGTCCGAGCTTGGCCAGAAAGGCCGGCGCCTCGATGCCAGCTGCCCAGACGCAAATATCATTGGGGTAACGATTGCCCTGCGTATCGAACAAGGCGTCCTTCGTCACCGAGGCCACCCGTACAGGAGCTTTAACTTGAATACCGCGTTGCAATAGGAGTTGATGCGCAGCCTGGGACATCCGGGCAGGCAAGGCCGGGAGTATTCGTTCTCCGCCTTCGAGCAAGGTTATGCGTACGCTGCGCGCCGGATCCAGCTGCTCCAGACCGTAATAGCGCATGTCTTTGCACGCTTCCACAAGTTCTGCAGCCAGCTCGACACCCGTGGCGCCACCTCCGACTATGTTGATGTGAAGCGCGTGCGACGGATTAGTGGCCAACTGCCGTTGAGTACGGACCAGCTCGCGCAGCAAGCGCTGCCGGAAGGACTCGGCCTGAGCGGTGGAATCGAGCGCCATGGCGAACTCGGTGGCGCCCGGCGTGCCAAAATAATTGGACTGGCTTCCCACAGCCAGCACCAAAGTGTCGTATGGAACCTCCCGCCTCGAAAAGAGCTCTTGTCCCTCCGAGTCGTAGACCGGGTCCAAAATAACAAGGCGGCGTTCCCGGTCAAACTGGGAAGCCGCCCCATACATAAAAGTAAATCCGCTGTCCCGAGCCAAGACGGGGTAGGACAACCCCTCGCGATGGATGTCCAAAGTGCCGGCTGCGACTTCGTGCAGCGAGGGCTTCCATACATGAGTCAGGGCTGCGTCGACCAGAAAGATATGGTCGGGGCCGAAACGGCGGCCCAGCTTTGCAGCCAACTCGAGGCCTCCGGCTCCGCCTCCTACAATCACGACTTTATGCACCATCTTGCTCCAGAACAAACGTGTAAGGATTCAGCAAGAGTCCGCTTCGTGACTCGTTAAGCCCCAGCACCGGCTTACGGTGCTGGGGCTTGTACGGCTTACTTCGCCAGGCGCTGCCAGGTTTCGACGACCGTATCGGGATTGAGTGACATGGAAGCGATGCCCTCGTCCCTCAACCATTCGGCCAAGTCGGGGTGGTCGCTGGGGCCTTGTCCGCAGATACCCACATATTTGCCAGCCTCAAGACACGCTTTGATGGCCCGGCTGAGCATGAACTTGACTGCCTCGTCACGCTCGTCGAAGTCTTGCGCCAGGAGCTCCATACCAGAGTCGCGATCGAGCCCCAAGGTAAGCTGGGTCATGTCGTTGGAACCAATGGAGTATCCATCGAAGTACTGCAAGAAGCGGTCCGCCAGAATGGCGTTGGAAGGCACTTCGCACATCATGATGAGGCGTAAGCCGTTCTCGCCGCGTGCCAGGCCGTTGGCAGCAAGCAGGTCGACCACGCGCTCTGCCTGTTGCAAAGTACGCACAAACGGCACCATGATTTCTACGTTGGTCAGGCCCATCTCATCGCGGACCTTCTTGAGAGCCTCGCACTCCATACGGAAGCACTCTTGGAACTCGTCGGAGATGTAGCGCGATGCGCCTCGGAAGCCGAGCATCGGGTTCTCTTCCTCGGGCTCGTAGCGCGAACCTCCAACCAGCTTGCGATATTCGTTGGACTTGAAGTCCGACAAGCGCACAATGACCGGTTTCGGATAGAAGGCCGCTGCAATGGTGGCGACACCTTCGGCCAGTTTCTCGACAAAGAAGGCACGGGGGCTGGCGTAACCACGGGCAGCCGATTCAACCGCATTCTTGAGCTCGCTATCGACATTGGGGTAGTCGAGCACGGCTTTGGGATGCACGTTGATATTGTTATTGATGATGAACTCAAGGCGAGCCAGACCCACTCCGCTATTGGGAATTTGCGAGAAATCGAAAGCCAGCTGAGGGTTGCCGACGTTCATCATGACCTTGAGGCCGATTTCCGGCATTTCGCCCCAGCGCACCTCTTCGATTTCGGTTTCAATAAGGCCGTCATAGATGCGGCCTTCGTCGCCTTCTGCGCAGGACACCGTGACCTCGCGGCCGTTCGTGAGCACGTCGGTGGCGTTGGCGCAGCCGACTACCGCCGGAATGCCCAGTTCGCGCGCAATGATGGCGGCGTGGCAAGTGCGGCCACCACGATTGGTGACGATGGCCGAAGCCAGCTTCATGACGGGTTCCCAGTTAGGGTCCGTCATATCGGTAACGAGAATGTCGCCCGCCTTGACTTGATCCATTTCCGAGACGTCGCCGACGATGCGAACGCGGCCGGAACCAATTTTCTGGCCGATGGCGCGGCCTGTAACCAAGACCTCGCCGGTGGCCTTGAGGCGATAACGCTCTTGCACGTCGTGCGAGCCTTGCTGCGATTTGACGGTTTCAGGACGTGCCTGAAGGATATAGATCTTGCCGTCCACGCCGTCACGACCCCATTCGATATCCATGGGCCGCTTGTAGTGCTGCTCGATAATGACCGCATATCGGGCCAGCTCGATGACTTCTTCGTCGGTAAGCGAATAACGATTGCGTTCGGACACCGGCACATCAACCGTGCGCACTGCCACACCACCCGTTCGTTCTGGGTCGAACTCCATCTTGATAAGTTTGGAGCCGATGCGGCGGCTGATGATGGGATAGTGACCCGAGGCCAAGGTAGGTTTGAACACGTAGAACTCGTCGGGGTTCACTGCACCTTGCACGACGGTTTCGCCCAGCCCGTACGACGAGGTGATGAAGACCACATCGTTGAAGCCGGATTCGGTATCCAGAGTAAACATCACACCCGCGCTGCCCTTGTCGGAACGCACCATGCGCTGAATGCCGGCGGACAGGGCCACATCGGCGTGCGCGTAGCCTTTGTGCACACGATACGAAATGGCGCGATCGTTATACAGGGACGCAAAGACGTGACGCACTTTATCGAGCACGTCGTCAATGCCAACCACGTTAAGGAAGGTTTCCTGTTGACCGGCAAACGAGGCGTCAGGAAGGTCTTCGGCTGTTGCAGAAGAACGCACGGCAAAGGAGCCGTTGCCGTCTGCATCGAGTTCGGCAAAGGCATCGCGTATGGCTTGTTCCAGCGGTGCCGGGAACGGGGTTTCGATAATCCATTGACGAATCTCGCTACCTGCTTGAGCCAGGTCGCGCACATCGTCGTGATCCAGCGCTTCGAGGCGCTGCTGGATGCGTTTATCGAGGCCAGTAGATTGCAGGAACTCGCGGAACGCATCGGCGGTGGTCGCAAATCCGCCCGGGACCCGTACTCCGGCTCCGGCGAGTTGGCTGATCATTTCACCTAACGATGCGTTTTTACCTCCTACCGAGTCCACGTCCGTCATGCGGAGCTGCTCGAAAGAAACGACATAAGACATAAAGTCACCTTTGACACTATAGAAGAAAGCTTGTTTGGTTATCGCATGGCGCCCGGGCAGTACCCACTGCAATGCCCTACAATCTACGCACTAACCAAACCAGCCTCCCTTCGAGGGTGACGGCAAAAGCACGATTGTACCGTTTTCCCCAACCGTCAAGTGTTACGACCCTAGATGACTACCGAACCCGTTGAACGCACCGTATTCATAGTTTCCGACAGCACCGGCATCACGGCTGAAACCTTCAGTCACGCGGTCCTGTCGCAATTCGAGCAAGTCAAATTCATGCCGGTGCGCATTCCCTTTATCGACGGGCCCGAGAAGGCCGGCGAAGCCGCTATACGCATCAACCATTGCGCCGAAAAAGAAGGCGAGCCGCCCCTGGTTTTCAGCACGCTGGTCGATTCGAACATCGCGCAAGTCATCCAGGAGGCCAACTGCACCTTTCTGGATTTATTCGGCACCTTCGTCAAGCCGATCGAAGAAGCGTTGGGCATGAAGTCCAGTCACTCCATAGGCCGTACACACACCGGTGGACTCACCAAGCAATACAATAACCGCATTGAAGCCATCAACTTCAGCCTGGCTCATGACGACGGGCAGTTCATTCATGGTCTGGAACAAGCAGATGTCATTCTTGTGGGGGTTTCGCGCTGCGGCAAAACGCCAACCAGCTTGTATCTGGCCATGCAATACGCGGTGAAGGCCGCCAACTTCCCGCTGATTCCAGAAGACTTTGAACGCGGCTCATTGCCCGCCACCCTGCTTCCCTACCGTCATAAGCTGTTTGGCTTGTCGATTCAGCCCGAACGCCTGGCCGAGGTGCGTAACCAGCGCCGGCCCAATAGCAAGTACGCCTCGCTGGCTCAGTGCCGCTACGAAGTAGCCGAGGCCGAGCGCCTCATGCGTATGGAAAACATCCCTTGCCTGTCGACCACCACGCGCTCAATTGAAGAGATTTCCACCAAGGTGCTGGAAGAAATCGGTTTGAATCGCCGCACTTACTGACCGGGCTTTTGGGCCGGATGCTGCCGGCGCTGTTCAAATAAACAAATAGCCGCAGCGGCAGCGACATTCAGCGATTCGACCCCCGCCGCCTGTGGAATGAATACACGCCTGTCGGCCGCCTGAAGCAGATTCTGTGCTACGCCCTGCCCCTCATTACCCATGAGCCAGGCGCAGCGCGGCGGCAACTCATGTTGGTAGAGGGACTCGGCACCTTCCAGGGCAGTCGCAAGCAAAGGGATGGACAGGCGCGGTCGCAGTGCAAGAAGGTCGACATGCTCGTATATGCGCATGGCGAAGTGTGCGCCCTGGGCACTGCGCAAGACCTTGGCAGACCACGCGCCGGCGGTGCCTGAGGACAGGTAGGCCTCGCTTATGCCGGCCGCCGCCGCCGTACGTAGCAGCGTGCCCAAATTCCCCGGATCCTGGATGCGATCGAGCCACAGACAAGTATTGGTCAAGCGCTCGGGCAGCGTCGGCTCGGGAGGCTGCACGACGAAGAAGACCCCTTGGCCTTCCTGGACCTGAGACACCTTTCGTGCCAGTTCGGCGTCCAGGCTAAGGCAGCGCTCGCTGTCGATTGCGAGGGACAACGCAGCCAGCTCGCCTGTACCCTGCAGGCGTTGGATGTCAAAAAACGCATATTCCGGCTGCCCGAGGCGCTGCAACCACTCTTGGCATAGATGCACGCCCTCAAGCATGACCCGACCGGGCGATTTACCGGAGGCAACGCGAAGCAGGCTTTTAAAGCGCGGGTTTTCGCGCGACGAGATGTGCTTCATAGCGGCGCAGCAGCCAACAGCTCGCGCACAGGAGCAAAACTGCGGCGGTGGGCCGGACATGGGCCGTGCTGCTTGAGCCGCTCTAAGTGCAAGGCAGTGCTATACCCTTTGTGCTGGTCAAAGCAGTAATCCGGATAATCGATATGCAGCGACAAGCAATGTGCATCTCGGGCCGTCTTGGCCAATATTGAAGCGGCTGAAATGGCGGCCACAGTGGCGTCACCCTTGATTACCGCTCGCGCCTCACATCGCAAACCTCGAGGCAGACAATTGCCGTCCACCAGCGCCAGCTTCGGCGTCATTGCCAAGCCTTCGCACGCACGGCGCATTGCCAGCATGGTGGCTTGAAGGATATTGATGGTGTCGATTTCTTCCACGCTGGCGCTGGCTACGCTCCAGCCCAGGGCGCGCTCGCGTATTTCCAGCGCCAACTCTTCTCGCCGGGCAGGAGTGAGCGCTTTGGAATCCGTCAATCCCGCTATGGGCCGGTCCGGATCCAGGATTACAGCCGCAGCATATACAGGGCCGGCCAGGGGCCCACGACCCGCCTCATCGATGCCGGCCAGTTGCGTTAATGGCGGCATATAGCTGCTGAAGAGGTCTGGTATGCCCGTCATGCCCGGCGCGCCTCCCTCAAGATGGCGTCAGCTGCAAGGCGCGCTGTATCGCGAGAAAGCTCTTGGTGCAATGCAAGGAAGCGCTGCTCTATGGCGGAGGCGTATGGCCTGTCACTCAAAGCTTTCCAGGTCGCCTCGGCCAAGGCCTCTGGGGTAGCCTCGTCTTGCAATAGCTCAGGAACGGCAAAGTCGTTAAGCAATACGTTGGGCAGACCCACCCAGGGAACGTACGGACGTTCCTGGCCGGACTTCCAGGCCATGATGCGCCGCATGGCGTTCGACAGCACATAGGAAATCACCATGGGCCGCTTGAATAGTGCCGCTTCCAATGTGGCTGTGCCGCTGGCCACCAGGACAGCGTCAGCCGCCTCCATGGCGTCCCAAGCCGCGGGTCGACCCGCTTCAGCAGGACGGTCCAGCAGATGCAGGTTCTGAACGGGATGTTGACACAACCAGGCTTCAAACTCGCTCCGTCGCTCTTTATTGACCATGGGAACCACAATTTGCAGCGCTGGGTCTTGTTTCAACAACAGCTGCGCGGCTTGCAAAAAACGCGGCGCCAAGAGGCGGATTTCTGAGGCGCGACTGCCTGGCATTAGAGCCAGCACACGCACGCTCTCGTTCAGGCCAAGTCGTCTGCGCGCGCTGACTCGGTCGGGTTCCATCGGTATGACTTCGGCCAAGGGATGACCGACATAAGTCACCGGTATCCCTTCCTTCTGGTAGAGCTCTTCTTCGAAAGGAAAAAGAACCAGCATGTGGGACACCGCTTCACGAATCTTGTGTATGCGTTCGTAGCGCCACGCCCAGATAGACGGACCGACAAAATGCACAGTGGGAATGCCGGCCTGCCTGAGGGCAAGCTCCAGACGCAGCGTAAAGTCCGGCGCGTCGACACCAACAAACACGTCGGGCGGTTGGGCCAGCCAACGCTTCTTCACACTGCCATAGGTGCGCAACAGGCTAGGCAGCCGCTTGAGCGCATCGACATACCCGAAGACGCTCAGGGCATGCATGGGATGCCACTGAGTGAAGCCGGCCTCGGCCATGGCCGGGCCCCCAATTCCTTCACACTGCACTACTGTGCTTTCTTGAGCCAGGCCGCGCATTACGCGGGCGGCCAGCAAGTCGCCCGAGGGTTCGCCAGCCACCATTCCCACTTTCAGGCCGGCGCGGGCAGTCATGTGCGCGCAATGCCCCGAGTGGAGGCGTTGAGGAAGTCGATAAAGACCTGCAAGGCTTCATGCGCCTCGGGCTGTTGCTGTTGCAAGTGCACCATTTGCGCGGCGGCCTCGTCAACGCTGAGCTGGCGCCGATACACGAGTTTGTACGCCTCTTTCAAGGCGCTGATTACCTCGGCGCTGAAGCCCCGGCGCTTCAGACCCTCGGAATTGATACCCACCGGCCGAAACGGATCTCCGGCGCCAATGATGTACGGCGGAATGTCCTGTCGAATGGAGCTTGTGCCGCCAATCATGCAATGAGCGCCGATGCGGACAAACTGATGGACTGCGGAAGATCCGCCAATTATGGCCCAATCGCCGATATGTATATGTCCGGCCAGCTGTACGCTATTGGCGATGACAGTTTGGTTTCCTATCTGGCAATCATGGGCAATATGGACATAAGCCATAATCCAGTTATCGTTGCCGACTCGGGTGACGCCGACGTCTTGAGCGGTGCCGGTGTTAATGGTGACGTATTCGCGCACCATGTTTCCGTCACCGATTTCCAAACGTGTGGGTTCGCCCTGGTACT
>JAJUGB010000144.1 GCA_029268595.1 Alcaligenaceae bacterium
ACGGAGTCCGTGAAAAGGCTGGTAATAATCCCGCCAATAGCTGCGCCTACAATACCTAATATAGCGGCGGTGGTAATTGACGAGCCCGCCGCGCCTTCAGCATCGGGATCGGCTGTCTGGTCGCCACCGAGGGGATGGCGGTCGTGAGCGCCGGCCGGGTTTACCCAGAAAGTGTAAAGCTCGTCTTCCTTCACCCCGCTTTTCATGAGGGCCGCGGCGGCCCGTTCGGCGGCGTCAAAGGTTTCGAAGCGAGCGGCTACGATCAATGCCATATATTGTTCTCCTGGCTTGGCCTGATGGGCGCGCCCAAGTGCTGGTACGCGCGAGGATCTACCTTCTGTAACCTCAAATAGCAATAACTGTGCCGCTGCAGGCGCGTATTTTGCGTCCAGCCTTCAGGCAAACGGCGCGGATGGAGTCATGGAAGTATTAAAACGGTTTGAACTAAACAGTCGCGGGCGTGATCTGGTTGTGGGTGATATTCACGGCCATTTTTCGCGCCTGCGCGCTCGCTTGAACGAAGTGGGTTTTGACCCGCGGGTGGATCGCCTCTTTTCTGTAGGGGATATGATCGACCGTGGCCCAGAGTCCGAACAGGCGCTGGAATGGCTGGATGAACCGTGGTTTCATGCGGTGCGTGGTAACCACGAGGACTATGCCGTGCGCTATCGCAGCGTGAATCGAAGCAACTGGTCGCGCTATGGAGGAGACTGGTTCCTTGCGCTCGATCCCAAGCGCCAACAACACATTTCTGAGCGATTTGCGCAGTTGCCGTTAGCGATGGAAGTAGCTACGGCACAAGGGCCTGTCGGCATCCTGCATGCAGATTGTCCGGTGCCTGACTGGAGACGCCTGGATTTACGTAAACGGCGCATGCAGGACTTTTGCATGTGGTCGCGTACTCGAATACAAGAGCGACGGGAAAGTCGTGTCCATGGATTGCGGGCGCTAGTGGTGGGCCACACTCCCTTGGACGAGCCCACCACACTAGGTAATGTCATTCACATCGACACTGGGGGCTGGACTGAGGACGGAAACTTCACACTGCTGGATATATCGACACTACGGCCGCTTGGCTGATCGGGACGCTTGCGGCGGTTGGCAGCCAGTAACTACACAGTTCGGACCGAGTCTGCTCCAGCTGAATCCAGGATCGTCATCACACGGTCGCACTGCCGAGGGTTGCGCGGGTGCAAAACCAGCGACCAACGCCCTTGTTGAGCAGCGTTCTGAACCCCTTGTATGACGATTTGATGGTCCGGGCGGGCGGTGACAAGGCCTCCCAGCATCATTCCGATGACAAAAGAAAAGACAATAATCACGGCAGCGCTTACCGCGGGAGAGGAAACAATATAAGTAATGCCCAGCAGATACAGCAACGCCCATAACACCACCCCTACTACCGCTCCGGCAAGTCCCAGCAGCACATGCGAACGTATGGCGGTTCGCGCGATGGCCCGGTCTTCAGGTTCCAGCTTACGGTCGTAGGCTTTTTCGCCGGGCTGCACGACGCGAACCTGGTCGATCTTCAGGCCGGCTTGCGTTTCCAACGAGGCCGCCATATTGCGGGCCGCTCGCTCATCGTCGAAAAAGGCCGCCACCTTGGTCGTGGCGCGTTCGGCGAACAGTGCTTGCCAAGTCATCGTACTCCTCACGTTTACAACTTACACAACCATAGGGCTGCAACTACCATGCCGGTTGCCCGGTCAAGGTTCTTCTGGACCGCCACTCGGTCGGGCGATCAGCGACGGCCCGTTAAAATACGGAGCGATCGGGCGCGCGATGCGAGTCGCTCGATCCTTTTTCTTTAAAAACAGCAAGGCACTAATCAATGACAGACAAGATACGCATAGCGATTGCCGGTTATGGCAACCTGGGGCGGGGCACTGAGGCCGCCATCGCACAAACCAGCGATATGGAGCTCAAGGCGGTGTTCACACGCCGCGATCCAGGAGGTGTCACGCTGTTGGATCCGTCCATCCCTGTCTATAGCCTGGATGATGTGGGCAATCACCAAGGTGAAATCGACGTGCTTATCCTGTGCGGGGGATCGAAGAATGACTTGCCTGAGCAGGGACCAGCCCTGGCGGCGCTGTTCAATACGGTCGACAGCTACGATACGCACGCTCGTATCCCGCAGTATTTCGAAGCCGTGGATGAGGCAGCGCAAGCCGGCGACAACATCGCCATTATTTCAGTAGGTTGGGATCCCGGCCTATTCTCGCTTAACCGTCTTTTTGGTGAGGCCATATTGCCCGAAGGCGCTACTTACACATTCTGGGGAAAAGGCCTGAGTCAGGGCCACTCGGACGCAGTGCGCCGGGTGCCCGGTGTGAAAGGCGGCGTGCAGTACACCGTGCCTGTCCCAGAAGCGGTCGACCGCGTGCGCAGCGGGGCTCAGCCCGAGCTATCGACCCGGGAAAAACACAAGCGCGACTGCTATGTGGTGCTTGAAGAAGGCGCCGACGCCGAGCAAGTGCGTCAAGCCATTGTCACCATGCCAGATTATTTTGCCGACTACGACACGACCGTCACCTTCATCTCCGAGGAAGAGCTGCGTGCAGAGCATGCAGCGATGCCGCATGGTGGATTCGTCATTCGTACCGGCACCACAGGAGCAGGGGAGAAGCAGGTGATGGAGTACTCCCTGACCTTGGAGAGCAACCCTGGATTCACGTCCAGTGTGCTGGTGGCTTATGCCCGTGCCGCCCACAGGCTGAAGCAGGCCGGTCAAACCGGGGCACGCACCGTCTTTGATATTGCGCCGGGTCTGTTATCGCCCAAGAGCCCGGCTCAGCTACGCAAAGAACTGCTGTAGGCGGTAGTCCCTTGCACCTCTGACGCGAAAGCTGCTATAGCCGGCAGTCCCTTGCAACGGTTTTTTCGAGAGCAGCCGTAGCGAATGGGCCTGGGCCCATGGTTACGCAAGCGCAGCTGTGATTGGCGAGCCGGCGGATGCGGTACCACCTGTCTGCCGGTCCCAGCAGGGCTGTGTTATTCCAGCACGGCTATGGACTCCACGTGCGCGGTGTGGGGAAACATATTCACTACCCCTGCTTGCCGCAAGCGATAGCCGCCCTTGTGGGTCAAAATCGCGGCGTCCCGCGCCAGGGTGGTGGGATTGCACGAGACATAGACGATGCGCAGAGGCCGCTCCGACGGGGGCATCTGGGCCAGGGCGTGTGCAATGGCCTCTGCTCCTTCGCGAGGGGGGTCAATTAAAACCCGATTGAAGCGGCCCAAGGCGGCCAGCCATTCGCGGTTTTTGTTGAATAGATCTTCAGCAATAAACTGCACCCGGTCATGTAGACCATGTTGCTCGGCTGCTTGGTAGGCCCGCGTCAAGAGCGGTGCACTAAATTCGATCCCTACGACATGCTGCGCCCGTCTGGCCAAAGCCAGTGTGAAATTGCCCAGGCCGCAGAAAAGGTCCAACACTCTATCCTCACTTCCAGGGGCAAGTAAGTCGACTGCTCGGGATACCAAGGCCTTGTTGATGTACGGGTTGACCTGGGTGAAGTCGGTAGGCCGGAAGGGCAGGGTCAAATCGAATTCCGGGAGTCGGTAGGTCAGCGATTGGATTTCGGTTGGGTCCAGCGGCTTTGCGCTAGCCGGCCCGCCTTCTTGCACCCACCATTGGATGCGATGTTGTTCGCCAAAGCAGCGCAGCCGTTGCTTGTCTTGCGGCGTCAGAGTTGTCAGATGGCGCAGGACCAGGGCGACGCTGGTGTCACCGACGGCCACCTCAATTTGCGGGACGCGGTCTGGTCGCGACAGGCCTTCTACAAGGCCGTGCAAGGGCGCAATCATTTTTGAGACCCGCAACGGAAGAACGGGGCAGCTCTGTATATCGGCAACGTAGCTGCTGTTTCGCTGGCGAAACCCGATAATCACGCCTCTGTTGGGCAAGGCTCGCACGGCCAGCCGAGCCCGATGCCGATAATGCCAGGCGGGTCCGTGCAAGGCAGGCAATATCTGTTGCGGCTCGAGTGAACCGATACGGCTAAACGTCTCTTCTAGAATTCGTTGCTTGACAGCCACCTGTGCGGTCGGTTCAAGGTGTTGCATGCTGCAGCCGCCGCACACGCCAAAGTGAGGGCAACGCGGTTCCACACGCTGATTCGAGGCGCGCACTATCTCTCGAAGGCGAGCGACTTCGTGCGATGCTTTGCCTTTCAAGGTGGTGACGGCCACGACCTCGCCCGGCAGGGCCCCGTCTACCAGCACGGATTTACCATCTCGTTGCGCGATGCCGCGAGCTTTTAGGTCGAGGGATTCTATTTGCAAACGTTCCATGGAACGCACTTCACGCGGGGGTCGGTTCTGCCCCCGACGTCAAATATAAGTAGGCAGGCCGCCTCGGCAGCGCACTGGAACACTGTCGGGGCAGCCAAATTCTGAATAGCTGCCTGGCCGTCGCCGGATCAACCGATGACCTACGGAGTCGAGGGCCAGGCCGATTCTTTATGGCGCAGGGTTGGGGTAGCGCATGTGAATGGCCTGAATTGCGTCCAGCACTTCCTTCTTCAGTTTGACCTCCACGCTATCAATATTCTCTTTTAGCTGCTGCATGGTGGTTGCACCAATGAGGTTGCTATTGACGAAAGGCTGTTGATTCACAAAAGCCAGGGCCATGGAGGCTGGGGACAACCCGTGGTCGCGCGCCAGCTGAACATATTCGGCAGTGGCCAGCTCGGCTTGAGTCTTCATGTACCGGTCAAAACGGGTGAACAAGGTCATGCGGGCTCCTTCCGGTCGCGCCCCATTCACGTATTTGCCCGATAGCACGCCCATACCCAGTGGCGAGTATGCCAACAGACCTACTCCATCCAGATGGCTGAATTCGGACAGGCCGTTCTCGTAGCTGCGGTTGAGCAGGCTATAGGGGTTCTGAATGGATACGATGCGAGGTAAACCGCGGGTCTCGGCGTATTTCAAGTACTGGGCCACACCCCAGGGCGTCTCATTAGACACGCCAATGTAGCGAACTTTGCCGGCCTTGACGAAGTCTTGCAGCACTTCCAGGGTTTCCTCGATCGGCACCGTGTAGGCGTCCTCCTTCCAGGGGTAGCCGGGACGACCGAAGGTGGTGGTGGTACGGTCCGGCCAGTGCATCTGGTACAGATCCAGGTAGTCGGTCTGCAGTCGTTTAAGACTTGCGTCCAGCGCTTCGGTCAGATTCCGGCGATCTAAATGGGTTTGTCCTGCCCGGATGTGTCCAGGTCGCTTGGGGTCGGTGACTGGGCCAGACGCCTTGCTGGCCAAGATAATGTCCTTTCGGCGCCCGGTCTTCTGCAACCAGCTGCCAATATAAGACTCGGTCCGCCCCTGAGTCTCCGGCTTCGGTGGAACCGGATACATTTCCGCCGTATCGACCAAATTCACACCCCGCGACAAGGCGTAATCAATCTGCTCGTGAGCCTCGGCTTCAGTGTTTTGTTCACCCCAAGTCATGGTGCCCAAACCTATCAGGCTGACTTCAAGGTCCGTGCGTCCAAGTTTGCGATATTCCAAGGTGGCGCTCCGTCTGTAAGAGAGTCAAGCAAAGCCGGCAGCTGCCGGCAACGACGACGATCTTAACATCGCGGTTTAATTGTTTCGGTCTGGCCATGCTTCATTTATACTGGCCGCCACGCCTATCAAGAGCGATGCCGGAGCGCGCACCATGCTTGGAACACGTCTTCCCGCTGTATTGCTTGCCCATTGGATGTTTGCTTCGTTTATGCTGGTCGGATGCGCAGTGAATCAAGCTCCCAAAGACACCTGGCAATCCCAGCTGGCCCCACCAGCCACGCCGGCATCGCCGATCCAGCCGGCGCACGTTCAAAGGGCCTTGGCTCAGCTGCCACATATCGTTCAGGACATCCAGGCGCGCTCCAAGGTACCAGGTGTGGCCGTAGCGGTCGTGCAAGATGGCCGCCTTGTTTATGGGCAGGGGTTTGGCGTCCGCAAGCAGGGCGAAGCAGCAGCGGTAGACGTGGACACTGTTTTTCAATTGGCGTCTGTCTCCAAATCGCTTGGGGCAACGGTTGTGGCGCACCAGGTTGGTAAGGGTGTTATTGCCTGGGATACGCCCGTTAAAGCACACTTGCCATGGTTTTCCCTGGCAGACCCCTGGGTAAGCGACCGCCTTACTGTGGGCGATTTATACGCCCACAAGTCCGGGTTGCCTGACCATGCGGGGGACGATCTCGAAGACCTTGGCTACGATCGCCGACTGGTGCTTGAACGACTGCGTTTTTTGCCTTTGCAGGCGTTTCGCAATCATTACTCGTACACAAACTTTGGCCTGACGGCGGCGGCCGAGGCGGTGGCTGCCGCTTCTGGAACCGATTGGGCCACACTGTCCGAAACTGTGCTCTACCGTCCGCTGGGGATGACCTCCACCAGTTCGCGTTTCGCTGACTTCGCGGCCCAAGGCAATCGGGCCGTACCCCACATAATGCAAGATGGGGTTTTCCAGGCTGTGTACCAACGGCAACCCGATGCGCAATCTCCGGCCGGCGGAGTAAGCAGCACCGCACGCGACATGGCCCGTTGGATGGCTATGGTGCTGGGGGAGGGTGAGATTGACGGCCGAAAACTTATAGCGTCGCCGGCTTTGCTAGCCGCTTTAAGCGCCCAAGCCGTGACTGGCGAAGTCGCCGCCGCCGATTGGCGGCCGGGTCTCTACGGCTTCGGATTCAACGTGGGTGTCGACGCATCGGGCCGCACCGTGCTTAGCCACTCTGGAGCCTTCCTGTTAGGGGCTGCCACGCATTTCCTGTTGATTCCGTCCGGTAATCTGGGCATTGCGGTGCTGACCAATGCGAGCCCAACCGGTGCCGCCGAAGCCATCGCGAGGGAATTTGCCGACTACGTGGAGTTTGGAGCATCGACTCGTGATTGGCTAACCGCCTATGCCGCTTTAATGGCGGACATGTACGAGCCCGAGGGGCGATGGGCCGGCCAACCGTTTCCCATAGCGCCCATGCCGTCGCGCTCGGCTGCCGCCTATACGGGGCGGTTTACCAACGAATACTTTGGGGAAGCTACGGTAGACAGCGACCGGCAAGGCATTTTGTGGCTGACAGTGGGACCGGGCCGCTTCCGATATCCGTTGCAGCATTGGGACGGTAATACCTTCGTCTTCGATCTAACCGGAGAGAACGCCCCACCCGGCTCGCGCTCTGCCGTCGAGTTCATATTGGACGAAGGCAATCGCGCCCGCCAGTTAAAAATCGAGTACCTCGACCAGAACGGATGGGGCGTCTTTCAGAAGGTGCCTGAAGCGTCCGTCAAGCGCTAAGCAATTCGAGCTAATGGCAGCAGGCTGGTACCAGTTCAAGGCGCCGACATATTAAGCTCATTCGCGCAACATCTTCTTCAGGGCGGATGAGAGTCGGCTACCTAATGTCCGGCCATAGGTGCTCGACTTTCGGTCGGTCGGCCATAGGTGCTCGACCCTCAGTCGACCTCCTTGATCTCCCGCACCTCAGACTTATTAATGCGCACCTCGTTACCGTCTCGTTCGTACTCCACGAAACCTTCATCGTCATCCACCTCCGGTGTGTCGCTGGTAACGATGGTTCCGCCGTCGCGCGTCGTCATTTCATGAGGAGAAGAGCAACCAGCCAGGAAGGCCAGTCCAGAGGAGGCGGCAATCAATAGAGCCATTTTTACTTTCATTGTTTGTTCTCCTGAAGAATGGGAACCCAATGAAAGCAATAGAAGTGCCTGAACGTTTATGCAGCGGCGCCACACCGCCACGGCTGCCGATTTGATGGCAGGATGGTGGCCCCTGGGCGAGTTTCGGCTGCAAGTGTGTCCGGCCCCTCAGGGGAACAGCGTCAGGCCCCTCAGGGGAACAGCGTCAGGCTCCTCAGCGGAATAGCGTCAGGCCCCTCAGGGGAACACCGTCAGCCCC
>JAJUGB010000145.1 GCA_029268595.1 Alcaligenaceae bacterium
ACGGTCAAACCCCCGATGCGGCAGTAAAAATCCAGCATTTCGCTCATGCGCGGCGTTTGAAGAACCAAATGAGTGATGCGATAAGGGTGGATGGGCGCTTCTTCCACGTGTCGAAGAGTCGGCTGCTCGTCATAACGGCCTTCAGTGAATGGGTGCTCTTCCTGGGCAGGATCCCAGTGGCTAGTGATGAGCTCCATTTCCCCCTTCAATACATTGCGCCAGTCCTTTACCGTATCGCAATAGAATTCGTTGTAGTTTCCGTCCGGGTCGAAAATGTACACGCTATGGGCCACTTGATGATCGACCGTCATGTCAATGGCAGTGTCGGTTTGCCGGAGGTTTTTCCAAGCTTGCACCAGTTCGGCTTCGTTTTCCAGCTCCCAGGCCAGGTGATTCAGGCCCGACTTCAGCCCGATGGTGCCGGGAAGCTGTAGCAGACCATTGCGTCCATAACGGTCCTTGCCCTTGGTCGTTTCCATCATGCCCAAGTCGTGAGGCGTATGGCCGGTGCCCAAGAAAGTAGCCACGAGATCGGGCTCGGTGAACTCGACGTTCAACCCACAGACTTCGCTGTAGAACCGTTCTGAGGCGTTCAAATCCTCAACCCATAGGTTGACGTGGCCCAAACGCCGGGGACGGAAATATTCCGCGTCGGTGGAAGCTGCGTTCACTTCGGCCTGAGCAGTGAGGTCGGTCATCAGTCATTCTCCTTTTGTGTTACAGATGCGCTCGCGGGCAAGAAGGCGCGAGCGCTGCGTAGTCGTTAACGGGCTGGAACGGGTGATGCAGCCGAACGGGCTTGACGCATCATGATGATCAGCGCGATCAAGAGGGCGCTTTCAACAATGGCGAAAGTCCAGAACGCCGTGGCGAAAGATCCGCTGGCGGTCAGCACCATACCCATGATGGCGGGCGCGACGAAGGAGCCCAACACGCCGAACATTTCCGCATAGCCCGCCGCAGCAGGGCCGAGGTCGGACCCATATTTTTCGCCGATAAGGGCGAAGATTGCTCCGCCGCCAAACACACCCACGCCACACAGGGTTGCCACCAACATGAGGGTGTTCACCGAGAACGGCCAGATGGCGGAGGCGACGCACAGCAAGGCTGAAATGATGGTGAGCAGGATGGCCACCCGTATCATGGTGAAGCGGCTCAATTTATCGCTCATATAGCCGCCCAAGAGCAGGAAGCCCACCTGGGAAAGACCCATGATCATGCCGATGGTCGGCGCCAGGCTGGGGTCCATGTTTTGGGTCTGGATATAGCTGGGAATAACCCAGGTGGCGGTGGCGCCGATCGAGAAGAGGGCGCCGAAAATGCCGCAGATGGCAATCCAGATCCAGCGCTGCTGAAACACTTCCGAAAATACCTTGACGCCTCGACGAGCGATATCATGCGGGTCGACAAACGGGCCAGGCCGAAGCACAAACTGAGTGATGACCCCGACGGATAAGGTAAGGACGCCCAGCACAAAGAAGAACTCGCGCCATCCATTCGCCATGGCGTAGGGCAGGCCAATAGCGAAATCCAAAGTGATCGCCAGCGAATAGGCGCCCAGGATGATGCCCATGATCAGCCCCTGTCGCTTGGGCTGGAACCACTGCATGACGATCTTCATGGAGCCGATCCAGACGGCCGCGTCAAAGAAGCCGACGACCAAGCGCAGGAGCACCAGTTCGCCAAACGAGTTGGCATACATCTGAACAATCATCAGGGCACCGCTGCCGGTCAAACCGATGAGGTAAAGCTGCTTGGAACTCATCTTCCGGCCCAGCGGAGCCCAGAACAGCATCCCTAGAGCGAAAGAGACGCCGAACGCACCCTGTACGAGGCCGGCCTGACTCTCCGTGAGTGCCAGATCTTTTGAAACCAAGGAAATGACGGCGGCAAAGCCATAAAAATCAGCAGCCAGGCACATTTCACCTAAAACTGCCATCAGCAGCATGGTCAGCGCAACGCCGGTGCGGCGTGTCGCCTGCTGCGGTTGCAACGCAGATGCTTCCACTGTACTGGACATGAATGTCTCCTCGTAATTGTCCTGTGCCGCGATTGACGGTCGGAAACCCATCGGAATCGCGTACACGGATAATATTTTTCATGTGAATACATATGTAGTGGTATATACCCTGAGATGACAGTGGGATACTGCACGCATTAGCCCCAACTAGGCGGCGCTGTCCATGGCGGCAATCGCGGCTTGAGGGGGCTGGTGTTCGGGGTGGGAAATCCAAAAGGTCCGTGGCGATCCGGACTCATGGCGCGGTCAGAGAACGTGGGGCGGGATCAGCGCTCGACCTCACAGGCACGGGAAAGGCCACCAACCTGTCGTAGATCGCGGTGGTGGGGCGTACGGATCGGAAGGCTGCGGTACAGCGCTTTGGCAAGCGCTTCTTGTGTCGGGGACGGGGAGACGGGACGGATAACGACGATGGAGAGCGGGCGCAACAGACACAGAGACTTTGCGCTGCGCGGTAAGGACGGCCGGTGCAGGGCCTGTCTTACTGCCTTAGCGGTCTTCTTCGTTCTCGTACTCGATATCAGCGAACATCTCCCGCAATGTCCTGGGGCGGTCTTCAAACTGGGGGATGTGTTCAAGGTCGAGCTGGCCGGAACGGCCGGGACCGCCGGTTTTCTCGGGGAGTAAGTAAAACGCGCTCATTCGGCGCTGGTGCAGTTGCCTTGCGTGTTGCAAGAGTTGTTTCATTCGTTTGCCTCCGATTTTTTGGAATAGTGTGGCTCCGAGGGGTGTCGCGAGTCTTGCACCCATACTAGCAGGTTAGGACGTCGAAGCAGTGTAAACGGCACGGATTAACGATAGAAACGATGTAACGCCTTGTTTTGCACGGGTATACCGATTGCTTGGAATCGCAGCGCCGCAAGCGAGCGGTCTTTAACAGAAGCAACATACAGGAGCAGCACGATGTCCATATTCAAGTCCATTTTGTCAAAGATATTCAACAACAAGGACGAAGCATCCACGCCCCCTGCTGACGAGTTGGGAGCGGAGCCGACCCCCACCCAAAACACCGGTTCGGCCACCGGTGCCGGGGTGAGTACTGGCGGGGCAACCACCGGTACAGCGGGCGGCCTCGGCGGAGCCGGTTCGACGGCTCCTGCCGGGCAGACCGCCGCTGGTGGACATACTGCGCCTGTCGGTCAAGGCCAAGGCACTCCGGCCGGGGTGCAGCAAGGCAGCGCTGATCGGGCCGCGCCTAGCACGGCACCAGAGGCGGGTGCAACGGCCACTCCGTCTGCAGCAGGGAGCATGGGTGAGGGCTCGGCGGGCAGCGCTCAAACTGTCGACGTCGAAGATGTATTGAGCCGTATGCAAGAACAACATCCCGAACAGCTCAACTGGCGCACGTCCATCGTCGATCTCATGAAGCTGCTCGGATTGGATAGCAGTCTCGCCGCGCGCAAAGAGCTCGCCACCGAGTTGAATTACACCGGTAGTACTGACGATTCTGCCGCCATGAACATGTGGCTTCACAAGCAGGTGATGCGTAAACTGGCCGAAAACGGCGGAAGAGTTCCAGAGGACCTTCGGAACTAAGGTATTGCTGGTTTTAATACCTGTATATCAGCGCTAGTGTCAGGTCTTTACGCTAGCGCTGTTATTGTGCGGGGCCTCCGAGGTTAATGTGGCTTCGCGGAGTCCGGCTCAAGTCCGCCAAACCGACCCAGAATTTCTTCCGCAAGCCGATATTGTTGATCGCTGGTCGTGGCGACGCTCAACAAGTACACCGGGCCGAACTCTACATTATCGAAATTGCCACCGTAATCGCCCACCTCGTTGCCCGTGAAGTCCGCGCCCCCTTGGTTGCCGGCAATAAAATTGCCCTTGATCGCTCCGGCTTCATCCCCCTGCGCCAGAAGTTCAATGTCTTCCGCTCGGAATCCTTGGTCCAGCAGGCTCTGGTAGGCGGCGTGAGCGCCCTCCGTCTGTCGGTACACGCGTACGATGTTTCTCATGTCGAAGCTCCACGATTTGCCTATCCAGGTCGGGAGCAAGACCCATGCCCCACGCTGTCGTACTAACCGAGAGAATGCGACCCCCACCAACTCAGAACACTCAGTGTTTGCCCTAGAATGTCTCGGAGCGGACGACGGCTGCCATCCCATGCTCTGCGTTCTCGGCTATAGTGCAGTCGCTCCACGTACAGTGTACTCAACGTCCCGGAGCACCTCTCTCATCAGAATCAACAATAGGGGAGCACTCATGGTTAATTTCACATTGAATGGCAAGTCAGTATCGGCGGATGTGCCCGCCGATACGCCGCTGCTCTGGGTGTTGCGCGAGCACTTCGAGTTGTCTGGCACCAAGTTCGGTTGCGGTATGGCGCAGTGCGGGGCCTGCACGGTTCACATCGATGGCGAGCCCACTCGTTCCTGTGTAATGCCCATTTCGTCCATAGAGGGCAAGCAGGTCACCACCATTGAAGGATTGATGACCACGGAGCAGGGCAGGGCGCTGGAGAAGGCTTGGGTTGACACGCAGGTCGCCCAATGTGGCTACTGTCAATCAGGTCAGCTAATGGCCGCAGCGGGGGTATTGGACAAGGCCAAGGGCCCACTGGTGCGCGAAGAGGTCCTGTCGCAGATGTCGGGCAACCTGTGTCGCTGCGGTACATACAACTATATTGCCGATGCGGTCATCAGCGCCCAGAAGGCACTGTCCTAAAGGGGGGAATCATGGAACTGCAATCTATTTCTCGTCGCTCGTTCTTGGTAGGCAGCGGCTCAGTCATGGTGGGTGTCGCGCTGGGAGGCGCAAGCGGTCTTGCTCTGGCCGCCCGAGAGGCGGATAAAGCGGGTGGAGCCCCCGCCGGCTACAGCCCCGTTGCGTGGGTGAGTATCAATCCGGATAACACCACGCTTATTTATTCACCGGGCTCCGAGATGGGACAGGGAACCATGACGGCCATCCCGGCCATTCTGGCCGAAGACATGGAGCTCGACTGGGCGACGGTGCGCATAGAGAAGTCGCCGAGCAATGCCAAGCTGTTTGGTAATCCTAAATTTGGCGGTGGCATGGTGACGGGCTCGTCACGCACGGTCGTCGGTTATTACGACGTAATGCGGCTTGCGGGCTTGCAAGCTAAATTGGCTCTGACCCAGATCGCCGCCCAGAGCTGGGGAGTGCCTGCAGGTGAAGTGAGGGCCGAAAACAGCATGCTGAAGCACGAAGCCAGTGGCCGGCAGATGTCATACGGCGAGGCGGCCAGCAAGGTTGAGGGCGATATTCAATTGCCGAAGGTCGATAAAAGTATGCTGAAGCCGATGTCTGAATTCAAGATAATCGGAAAGGACCTTCCTCGCGTGGATGTGCCCGCCAAATCGAATGGAACAGCGGTCTTCGGTATAGATTTTCGCCTTCCCGACATGGTATGGGCCGCCGTGCTTTATGCCCCCGTGCAAGGAGAGAAGCCCGAGTCGATCGACGATGGGGCCGCCATGGCGGTGTCTGGCGTAAGAAAGGTGGTCCGCTTGCCACATGGTGTTGGTGTTATTGCTGACTCATTCGCGGCCGCCCGCAAGGCGCGCGATTTGTTGAAGGTGACGTGGTCCGATACGTCCCCTACGCGTCAGTACGACAGTGATGTGGCATTAAAGGAGTACGTGGCCAGGGCGGAGGGTGTGGACGAAATAGGCGACGTCTGGCACAAGCAAGGAGACGCCATCGCGGCACTGAAAGGCGCCACGAGACAACTGAAGGCTACCTATACTTCTGAACACGTTGCACAGTGCACCATGGAACCCATGAACTGCACAGCCCGTGTAGATGGCGACAAGCTGGAGTTCTGGGCGCCGTCGCAATCAGCCAGCATTTTGGTCGGTACGGCCGCGGCAGTCGGTGGTTTCAAACCCGAAAACATAACCGCTCACATCACCCTGCTGGGGGGTGGCTATGGGCGCCGCGTCGAGGCCGATTATGCCGTGGACGCCGTTTTATTGGCCAAGGAACTGCCTGGCGTTCCGGTGCACGTCATCTGGACGCGCGAAGACGACTTCCAGCGGTCGCGCTCACGGCCGCTGACTGCCCAGCATCTTGTGGCAGGTCTGGACGAGCAGGGCAACATCGTCGGGTGGCGGCATCGTCTCGTGTCAGATGGTGTGTACGCGCGGGTCAACCCCAAAGCCTATCAGGGCGCAGGCAACAAGGATGCGCCCGTCATGGAGGGGGCGGACGGCGTTTATGATATTGCCGATTTGCTCATTGACCACGGATTGGAGCGCCGGGGGGTGGACGTCTCGTTCTGGCGAGGCGTCGGGGCGGGCTACACCAAGTTTGCCATCGAAACCTTTATTGACGAGATCGCCGAGGCGACAAATAAAGACCCGCTGCAAATCAGACTGGACCTCACCGCCAATACACCCCGTGCTCAGGCAGTCTTACGCGAAGTCGCTACCATGTCCAACTGGGCAGAAAAGCGACCGGAGGGCCGCGCACTGGGTCTGGCCTTTTCAGATACCTGGAGCACGTTTATCGCCATGGTGGTCGAGGTGTCGCTCCAAGACGGCCGGCCCAAGGTCCATAAAGTGTGGACAGCGGTCGATTGTGGTCACGCCATTTCCCCGGCCAACATACAAGCTCAGATCGAGGGTGGAGCGATTTTCGGGTTATCAGCGGTAATGGGCGAGAAGCTGGTCTATAAAAACGGACAGGCCCAGCAGCGTAACTTTCACGAATATCGCTTGATTCGCGCGAATGAGGTGCCCGAATTCGAAGTAAAGGTGGTTCCCACGGACAACCCGCCCGGCGGAGTGGGTGAGGCCGGACTTCCGCCCATTGCACCAGCGATGGCCAATGCAGTAGCGAAGCTCACTGGGAAGCGGATCCGCGCGTTGCCATTTCCAGAGACGGTTTAATCGACCTCAGGTGTAGTTTGAGGGCCGGGCGTGCCATTAGCCCGGCCTTTTGCTTCTGTGTTCCCGGTGGAGGGTGCTTCGTGTCTTTCTACAATCAGTTCAACGCGCCTATTAACGGCGCGTCCTTCAGACGTTTCATTATCACCAAGGGCACGGGTATCTGCGTACCCGATCGCGCGCAAGCGATCGCTCGCGATTCCGTTGGCTTCGAGATACCGAACCACACTGCCCGCGCGTGAGCCGGAGAGCTCCCAGTTGGAAGGGTAACGACTGCTTCGGATTGGCACGGAGTCGGTGTGGCCTTCGACGGTAATCTGGTGATCCACCTGATTCAGGACGGGTACCAGACGTTGCAATACGGCCAGCCCTGCGCGACTCAGGTCGGCCTTGCCGGAGCTGAAAAGTATTTCGCTGTTGATTCGAAAAGCAATCGCCCGTTCGGTGACGATGACGTCGATATCCTCGCCAAGCTGATCAAGAGGAAGGCCATCCAGCAGCTTTTTTGCGCTCTCTTCCAGAGCAGTGTCGGCTTCCGCTGGCGGGGATGTGCCTACATTTGCATCAGGGGAGTCGCCGCCCGGCGAAGTTGTCGCCGCGATATCCTCGTCCGCAACAGCCGTTTCTGTGGGCGAAATAGAAAAAGCGTAGAGCGGGTCAGGTACGTCGAGGTCTTCAAACCACTGATTCAGTTCCACGGACATACCATCGACGGTGCCCTGGAGGAGATCGTGCTGCGGTTCGGATACAGAGGCCGATTCTTCCATACTGGCTATTGCCGTTGCTTCTGACGAGGTCGCCTCGTCGTTGCGAGCCAGTGTGGTCAAGCCACGCTGGACGAGTTCTATGCCGCTGGCCTGAGCCGGTGAGTTGCCGTCAAACAAGCCCTTGCCCGCAAATGCCAGCATCACCAGCATAAGCACCAATAGCAGGGTCATCATATCGAGATA
>JAJUGB010000146.1 GCA_029268595.1 Alcaligenaceae bacterium
CCACAGGTTCCATTCTTTTGCTGGCTAAGGAACTTGTCGAAAGCCGTCTGCAGGAATGGGGATTGACCGGCCACATCATTGCTGTTGCAAAAGGCTCGGCCCTCACCAATCTTGAATTCAAGCACCCTCTGTATAACGCCGACCCAGGTTATCAGCGTACCTCGCCCATCTATCTGGGCGACTACGTCAGCCTGGATGCGGGTACCGGTGTCGTGCATGCGGCTCCCGCCTACGGTGTAGAGGACTTCATTTCTTGCAAAGCCCACGGAATGAAAGATGAGGACATCATCAATCCCGTCATGGGCGACGGCCGGTTCGCCAGCAGCTTGCCGCTATTTGGCGGGCTAAGCATCTGGAAAGCGAACCCGCTCATCGTTGAGGCGCTCGAGCAAGCCGGCACACTGCTTAAGCACGAACCTCTGTCGCACAGCTATATGCATTGCTGGCGGCATAAAACCCCGGTTATTTATAGGGCAACCAGCCAGTGGTTTGCCGGCATGGATCGTCAGCCCAAGCAAGGGCCAACCCTGCGCGAAACCGCCCTTCAAGGCGTGGAGGACACACAGTTCTACCCGGCTTGGGGTCGAGCGCGCCTGCACGCCATGATTGCCAACCGGCCGGACTGGACCTTGTCTCGCCAGCGCCAGTGGGGCGTTCCCATGGCGTTCTTCGTTCACAAAGAAACGGGCGAACTGCATCCTCGCACAGTAGAGCTGCTGGAGCAGGTGGCACAGCGGGTAGAACAAGGCGGAATTGAGGCGTGGCAGTCGCTCGATCCACGCGAGCTTCTCGGAAACGAGGCGGAGCATTACGAGAAAAACCGTGACACCCTGGACGTGTGGTTTGATTCGGGCACGACTCACGCGACCGTACTGGGCGGTTTGAATGGCGATTTCCCCGGTTCCCATGCTCAGAAATTAAGCTGGCCGGCCGATTTATACCTCGAAGGCTCTGACCAGCACCGCGGCTGGTTCCATTCTTCCCTATTGACCAGTTGCATGCTCTATGGGCGACCGCCCTATAAGGCTCTGCTCACCCACGGCTTCGTGGTAGACGGCCAGGGCCGCAAAATGAGCAAGTCAGAAGGAAAAGAGGTGGTGCCGCAAAAGGTTTCAGACACGCTTGGCGCCGAGATTTTGCGCCTATGGACCGCCTCAACTGATTACTCCGGCGAACTGTCCATTTCAGATGAAATTCTGAAGCGGGTGGTGGAAGGCTACCGTCGCATCCGCAATACGCTCAAATTCCTATTGGGCAATCTGCATGACTTCGATATGGCCAGCCAAGGGGTGGAGCTGGACCACATGTTCGAACTGGACCGCTACGCCGTAGTCATGACAGCGCGGATGCAAGCAGAAGTGTTGGCCTACTACAAGCGCTACGAATTTCATCCAGCCGTCGCGCGCTTGCTGACCTTCTGTTCGGAAGACCTGGGCGCCTTTTATCTGGATGTGCTGAAAGACCGACTCTATACAGCCGGCAAGGACAGTCTGGCCCGTCGCTCGGCGCAGACAGCGCTGCACCACGTCACGCACGCGGTCCTCAAGCTCATGGCCCCCATACTGTCGTTTACGGCCGAAGAAGCATGGAAGGATCTGCACAAAGGCCAGACACTGACCATCTTCACCGAGCTGTTCCACGCCTTACCGGATCAAGTGGATGCCGATGCCCTCGCTCAAAAGTGGGGGCGGCTACGCGAAATCCGGGCCGAGGCCATGCGTCGCATCGAGGATTTGCGAGCTACCGGCTCTATAGGTTCTTCCCTAGATGCGGAGATCGATATCTATGCCAGCGGGGACGACCTGGCAGCACTGACTTCCCTGGAAGACGACCTGCGCTTCGTTCTTATCGTGTCGCGGGCCAGCGTTCATTCCGCAGATGGCGCCACTCGCATTGAAGTCAGCGCCACTGAACACGCCAAATGCGAAAGATGCTGGCACCACCGGGCGGACGTTGGGGTGAATCCCGAACACGCATCCATCTGCGGCCGCTGCGTTGACAATTTGTACGGCGATGGCGAGCCGCGCAGTCATGCCTGATACATCCAGAACCGGCCACCCGAGTGGCAAAACGCGCGCTTTTATAGGGTGGCTTGTCGCTGCTTTAGGCATAGTGGTGGCGGACCAAATCACCAAGCTGTATTTCGACGCAGCGCTGCAGTATGGTGAACGTGTCCATGTCTTGCCGTTTTTCGACTTCACATTGCTGTACAACCCGGGGGCCGCCTTCAGTTTGCTGGCCGAGGGCGACGGATGGCAACGTTGGTTGTTTACCGTCATCGCTCTGGCCGCTGCTGCGCTTATAGTGAACCTGCTTTGGCGTGACCCGAAGCAAAAAATGTTTTGTGCATCCATGACGGCCATATTGGGCGGTGCTATCGGCAACCTCATCGATCGCCTGCAACATGGCCACGTCATTGATTTTCTGCTGTTCTACTGGCAGGACTGGTATTTTCCGGCGTTCAACATTGCGGACATCGGCATCACTTGCGGTGCGGCACTACTTATTTTGGACGAAGTCCTTCGTATCCGTCGCGCCAGGGCGAAGTCGGCCCCGTCCACCTGACAAGTCGGAGTCATCCATGCCCGATTTAAGCAACAAACGATATGTGGTCGGACTGACCGGTGGCGTCGCCTGCTATAAGGTGGCTGAACTCGTTCGACGCATGCAGGATCACGGCGCGGTCGTAGATGTGGTGATGACAGAAGCGGCCACCCACTTCATCACGCCGACGACCATGCAGGCGCTATCCGGACGCCCGGTCTTTGTCGATGCCTGGGACAATCGAATGTCCAATGGTATGCCGCACATCAATCTGAGCCGGGGCGCGCACGCCATAGTGATTGCGCCCGCAAGCACTGATTTCATTGCAAAGCTGGCTCACGGGATGGCCGACGATCTGCTCTCGACCTTGTGCGTGGCCAAGGGACCTTGCCCTCTGCTTGTGGCACCGGCGATGAATCGGGAAATGTGGCTGCACCCGGCGACACAACGCAATGTCCAGTTGCTGCGCGCTGACGGAGCGCGCATATTGGGGCCTGCCAGCGGTGATCAAGCCTGCGGGGAAGTCGGCGATGGCCGAATGCTGGAGCCCGCCCAGCTACTAGCCGAAATCCTTGCTCATGCGCAGCCCAAGCTATTGCAAGGTCGTCGCGTCCTCATCACTGCGGGACCAACGTCCGAGCGCATCGATCCTATCCGGGTCATAACGAATCGGTCATCCGGCAAGACAGGCTATGCCATTGCGCAAGCGGCCTACGAGGCGGGCGCCCACGTAGAACTGATTTCAGGGCCAACTGCCCTAGCTGCACCTTACGGAGTCAACACCACATACGTGGAAGGGGCACGCGACATGCACGCCGCTGTCATGCGACGAGCGTCGCAAGCCGACGTCTTTGTGTCCGTGGCCGCAGTGGCCGATTGGCATGTCGTCAACACAAGCGAGAACAAGCTGAAGAAACAGACGGACGGTTCGGCGCCATCTCTGCAGTTTGCACCCAACCCGGATATTTTGGCGGAAGTAGCCTCCTTGCCCAAGGCCCCCTTTTGCGTGGGGTTTGCTGCCGAAACAGAGAATCTGGAAGAGCACGCCGAGGCAAAGCGCCGTCGCAAAGGCGTGCCTCTCTTGGTAGGAAACCTCGCGCAGCACAGCATGAACGCAGACGACACCAACTTGGTGCTGTTCGATGACGAAGGCCGCCATGCCCTCCCCACTCTTGACAAGCTGTCGGCGGCGCGGGAACTGATACGCGTCATTGCCAAGAAGCTGGCCTAAGGCCGCCTGTTACGGATCACCTCGAGCTCATCACCGTGAAAAAAGTTGCTCTCAAAATTCTCGACCCTCGCATGAGCGAGTACTTGCCGCAATACGCTACCGCCGGCTCTGCCGGGCTCGACCTGCGTGCCTGCCTCGAAGAACCGGTGACCCTGCCCCCCGGTGAGACGGTACTGGTTCCCACCGGCCTGGCCATGCATATCGCGGACTCCGGTTATGCGGCGATGATCTTGCCCCGCTCCGGTTTAGGGCACAAGCACGGCATCGTGCTTGGGAATCTGGTGGGCCTCATCGATTCGGACTACCAAGGTCCACTCATGGTGTCTGTATGGAATCGTAGCCAAACCGACTTTTTGCTGCGGCCCATGGAGCGCTTGGCACAGCTCGTGGTTGTTCCGGTTCAACAGGTGGATTTCGACCTGGTGGAGGAGTTCGATACCTCTGAGCGCGGCACAGGCGGCTTTGGCAGCACCGGACTAGGTTGACGACCGGTCCGGACCACGTTTGTAGTTTTCCTACTCTGTGCGCATGACCCCCTGATTACTAGGGCGTGCACCCCTTGAAATATACCGTCTGGTCTGGGGTGGAAGGGCTTTGCATGAGTTGGCCTGCGATGACCCTCGATAGGGATTCAAGCGCCTGGCGATGCCCCTCCACCAAGGGCGCTACGCCCGATTCCACTGGCACGCGCACCTCAGCTCCGCAAATACGTGGCTTGGCCTTTTTGCCCATATTACGCGGCGTCAGGCGCCAGGTACTGTCAAGCACAGCCTCCGAATTCCATACAGAATCGAACCGTTGTATGTCCAGACTAATTTCCCATACCGGCAGATCGGAGGGAATGGCCTCGAACGGAACATCAAGCACGCCCAGCTCCTGTGTGAGATGATAGGAGACGGCTTGTCGTATCTCTTCGGGCAAAGGCGATGCCCACTGAGAGTGATTCAATAATGTCACTTCGTTGCTACCGGCAGTAGCCAGCACTATCTGCGGGCGATCGTACTGTTCGGGCACTCGCGCCCGTTGCACACTGATAGCGAAATTGGCCGGTTGAAGACGGGCTCGCTTGCCCTCTGCGCCGGCTGCTTGGCTGGCTTGTGCCTGGTGGCCTGGCGGCGAGAGCGTGAAATACTGCCCCTGAGGCGCACTTGCGCAAGCAGACAGCATCGCAGCGGTTAACGTCAGTGGCCAGAGTCGCCGAAAAGAGCGCACAAAAGCTTGCATCAGTTCTCCTAGTTACCCGGCAACACATCAGCCGGCCGACCCCGCAGCAGCGCCGACGGATTCGTTTGCAGATAATCGCCCAAGGCCCTCAGCGAGCGCGCGGCGCCGCTCAGTTCGCGCATCGTGCGTTCCAGATTAGCGTTCATGGACGAGTCGTCCGCCAATAGCTTGTTCACTTTCTCAAGCGACTCTTGAGCGGCCTTCAGGGTGGACACCATTTGCGGTCCCATTTTCTTATCCAGGGACTCGAGCAACTGGTGCAGGGATTGCAAGCTGTCGCGCAAATCATTGCCTATGCCTTCAAAAGGCACGGCGTCGATCTTGGCCACAATATTACTGACCTGCTGCTGCAACCGGTCGAAGCTGCCCGCCACGGTCGGGATCTCCATCGGAACTTGCTCGAGGTCGACAGGAACCGGCTCTGCATCGGGGAAGAATTCCAGTGAGACAAACTGTTGGCCCGTCAGTATATTGGCCGCTTGCATCTGCGCCCTCAAGCCGTACTGAATCATTGGCGCCAGCAAAGCATGGGCAGGATATTCCGCTGCCTGCTGCTCCTCCGTCAAGCGGTCATAGGCTGCACCGAATCGCATGGGATAGAGGTCGGCCTTGACCAACACGTAGAATCGCCTGCGTTCTTGATCGAACTCCAGATCGATATCGACCACCTCGCCCAGTTCCATTCCGCGGAAGTCGACCGGCGCGCCAACCTTCAGGCCTCTTACCGACTGCAGGAAAGCCATGTGCACGCGGAAGGGGACGCCGTCTGGATCGGCCATGGCTTCTGTTTCGTTGGCGCTTAACTTGAATACGGTGTCCGCCTTGACCGGCTGCGCGTCCTCGGGTCCGACCGATGCAAAGGCTATCCCACCTCCGACCACGGACGCTAACGTCCCGGCCTTGACAGAAACCCCTGAGGCGCTAAGGGACAGGTCGATCCCGCTAATATTCCAGAACCGTGTGCTTTCGGTGACAAAACGATCGTACGGGGCATCGATAAACACCTGGACCTGAACAGACTGCCCGTCTTTGTTCAGCTGGTACCCAATAACCTGTCCCACCGGGATGCGCCGATAGTAAACGGGCGAGCCGATGTCAAGCATGCCCAGGTCAGACGTAGCAAGACTAAACCGCTTGCCGGCGCGATCGGTAGTGACTTCCGGGGGAACCTCAAGCCCATCAAATTCGTATATGGGCGGTCCCTCTCGAGGCGTCATCGGTCCATCTACCCCGATGTAAGCGCCGGACAGCAAGGTGCCCAGACCCGACACTCCGCTCAGGCCTAAACGGGGCCGCACCACCCAATAACGAGTGCCTTCCTGTGTAAAGTACCGAGAGCTGTCGCGATCGAGCTGAGCCTTTACCAAGACCTTGTCACGGCTGGGTGAAACATGGATTTCTTTTACGATTCCAACGACCACGTTTTTGTAGCGCACCCTTGTCTGCCCAGCTTCCAGACCCTCGGCCGACTCAAACACTATGGTGACCACAGGACCGGTACTTAACCAGCCTCGCACCAGCAAGGAGCCGCCCACTATGGCGGCAATGATGGGGACCAGCCAGATCCAGGATATGCGCGCCTTGCCTTTAGTGCGGACGATGGGGTCTGCAACGCCGTTTATTTGCCCAAAGCCCTCGTCTCGTGAATTGGTGTGCCGGCTTGATGCAGCGGCTCGGTCGTTATCAGGGCCGGAGTCGGAGGAGGAAGGAGAGTCTGGATCCGCCATAGATGTTTTAGTTAAACGGTGCCGCGAGCTTCAGGGCCGCCAGGTAAGGAAGGGTCGCCCTGCTCGTCTGTCCGAGAGTCCAAGGGCATGGTATTGGAAGAAGGGTCGGCGTCCCAACCTAGACGCGGGTCGTAGCTCATCGCGGCCAGCATGGTCAATATGACCACCATGCCAAAAGGCGCCGCTCCCGCTCCGGCACGGATCTCAGAGAACCCCGGAAAGGCCGCCATGGACGCTAAGAGCACCACTACAAATACATCCAGCATCGACCACTGACCGATGAACTCCACCAGCTCATACAGTCGGGTGCGCTGGCGCTGTACCGCCCGGCCCTGCCAACGTCGTCGCAACAACAATACGGATAAGGCCAACAGCTTGGTCAGGGGCACAACGACACTGGCAACAAACACGATAACCGCCAAGCCTTCAGAATTTGCGTTCCATAGATCACGAACGCCTCCCAGGATGGTGTAGCTGCCATCGCTGACCGCAGTGCGAATATGCATGACTGGCAGCACGTTCGATGGTATGTATAACAGCGCCGCCGCCGCGATGAATGCCCAGGTGCGCGAGTCGGACGCAGGCTTGCGTTCGTAGACGGGTGCCCCACAACGCTCACATCGCCAAGGCCCGGAAAAAAAAGGTTCAGAACCGTCATCGCCTGCTTCTTTAGGCATGTTTTGTACATGGCCGCAAGATAAGCAGTTGGCAATCGGTTTCTGCGGGTCCACGCCTTCACCTGACACCGGCACCAGTCCCAGGTCTTCCGCATGTCTCCAAAGTCGATGGGCTGAGACACGCGAGAGGACGGTTAACAAAACCGTCAGCGCCGCATAGCCCCAGATGCCGGGGCCCGGTTCAAAGCGGGCCATGCCAGCCAATTTGACTGTAGACACAAAAATGGCAAGGAGTAGTACCGGGACCATACTCCAGGGTTCGAGCGCATGCAGGACCCGCATGCCGTACCGGAAGTCGGCGGCCAGCCTACGGCGGGCCAGGCAGGTAAACGCCCAAAGCAGATAAAAAATTTGCGCCAGGGG
>JAJUGB010000147.1 GCA_029268595.1 Alcaligenaceae bacterium
AGCACGATGTCGGAATTAAGCCGCGACCGGATCACCGCATCGACCGCTTTCATATCTTCTGCAATGGGGGTAATCAGGTCGGCTAAGCTCAAGGGGTGATCCAGCATCAATAAACGATCAAACCGAGGATTATACGGTTTTGAGTCCATGCCATGCTCCGTAGCCATGACAAGACGTGAACAAGCACAGCTGCGATAATTGCGGTTTTGCCTACCCTCGCTCCGGAGTGATTGATGAGCAGTATCGATCTGACCTTGCTGGTGCAGCGCGCAGAACGCGTTCTGGCCCAACTAGAGGCTTGGTTGCCCCCAGCGCCGCCCCCCATCGATTGGTCCGCCCATGCGTATCGTTGGCGCAAACGTGGGACCCGAGGCTGGCTCGATGCGGTGCGTCATGTTTCTCGTATCGAGCTTGAAGATCTTCAGCATATCGAGCGCCAGAAAGAAATCATAGATCGCAATACCAGGCACTTCCTGCAGGGCAAGCCGGCAAACAATGTGTTGATGACCGGAGCCCGGGGCACTGGCAAAAGTTCGCTCGTAAAAGCCATGTTGGCAGCCTATGGCAATCAAGGTTTGCGTCTCATAGAAGTGGATAAGGCCGATATGGCCGACCTCGGCGATATCGTCGAACTTGTCGGGTCACGTTCTGAACGCTTCATTATTTTTTGCGACGACTTGTCGTTTGAAGAAGGTGAGGCCGGCTATAAGGCGCTGAAGTCAGTGTTGGATGGGTCGATAGCCGCTGCGGCAGATAACGTGGTCATTTACGCCACGTCAAACCGACGCCATCTCATGCCCGAATACATGAGCGAGAACTTGCAGGCCAAGCACCAGCCCGATGGCGAGATTCATCCAGGCGAAACGGTGGAAGAAAAGATTTCTCTGTCGGAACGATTCGGCTTGTGGCTCTCGTTCTACCCCTTCAAGCAGGACGATTATCTGGACATCGTCAATTACTGGCTTAAGCAACACGGCTGCTCTCAGTCCGATATAGACGCGTCTCGTACCGAGGCTTTGCAATGGGCCCTCGAACGAGGATCGCGCTCCGGACGCGTGGCGCGTCAGTTTGCTCGCGATTGGGCGGCGCGCCATGTCTGAGTTGATGTCTACTGCGCTCGCTCATGTTCAGCCGCCTCAGCTTGGCAGCAAACCCGTTGTGCACGTCGCCGTGGGCGTTATTTTGCGCAAGGACGGCGCGCTACTGCTGGGACAAAGGCCCGTGGATAAGCCGTGGCCCGGTTGGTGGGAATTACCGGGCGGCAAAATCGAACAGGGCGAAACGGTGCTTCAGGCGTTGGCGCGCGAACTGGATGAAGAGCTGGCTATAAGGGTTACAGAGTCTGTGCGGTGGGTAAGCTATCTGCACGAGTACCCAAAGAATTTCGTCCGTCTGGAGTTCTGCCAGGTCACGGGGTGGGAAGGTGAACCAACCGGTGCAGAAGGGCAGGCGCTTGCCTGGGTCGACCCCCATCAACCGCTGTCAGTCGGTCCATTGCTTCCTGCCACCGCACCACCTATGCGTTGGCTACAGCTGCCGCAGCGGTATCTGATTACTTCCATTGGGAATGCCAGCCGGCTCCCTTCTTTTCTTGGGCGGCTTGAAGCCACGCTTAAGGAACATCCCCATATGGTGCAGTTTCGCGAGCCGGAATGGGCTCGCCAGGCGTCCGAGGAAGAAGTGCACCAAGGCTTTTTACAGGTATTGGACTGTTGTCGCCGCTACGCAGCGCCTTGCTTGGTCAACAGTGCGCATCCGTCCAGTTGGCATGAGTACGCCGACGGCGTTCACTGGCGGGAGCAGGATGCATTGGCGTTCTTGCAAGAGGCAGGGTCGCAAAGGCAAGACACACCATTACTGCGGCCCGGGCGGATGCCTCCAGATAGCGTGGAAGCGCCCGCCCCTGACGCGCATTTGCAGCGGTGGCCTCTGGTGGTTGTGTCAACCCACGGGCCAGAGGGAATGGCATTGGCCCAAGCGCTCGACGCCGATTTTGTCGTCTTGGGACCTGTGCTTGAAACGCCTTCGCACCCGGGGCAGCCGGCGCTGGGATGGCGCCGATTTGCTGACCTGGCTCAGACGGCCGGTCGCCCGGTGTTTGCGCTTGGCGGACAGGGCGTCGACACCTTCGACATTGCCCGCGAATCCGGTGCTCACGGCATTGCCGGTATACGAGGGCTGCTGGTCTCGGACAGTCAACGCGACTGACTGGCTTCAATTACCTGTACCTGACCTTGCGTCGAAGCGTCCGGCATGGAGGTGGACCACCCGCCTCCCAGCGCCGCGATAAGCTGGGCGCTGGTCACCAAGCGTTCGGTCTGCAACGATAGGGCGGCCCGTTCTGCGTTCAGGGCGGTGGTCTGTACCTGCACGACGCTCAGGAAATCGATGAGACCGGCTTCGTATTGGTTGAGCGTCAGCTGCAGCGATTCGCGCGCCGCCGTCAATGCCCGGCCTTGAATTTCTTGCTCTTGTTGCATGACTCTTAGCTGGACCAGGAAGTCTTCCACCTCTTGCAGCGCTGTCAAGACCGTAAGCCGGTACGCAGCGACCTGAGCCTCGTAGGCAGCTCGGGCCTGACCGAGCTGCGCCTCACGGGCTCCGCCGTCAAAAATGGTCAAAGCCAGCGCCGGGCCCAGTGACCAGAACTGAAAAGGGGCGCTCAACCATTGCGCCCACTCGCTGCTACGGTATCCGCCCTGCGCACTTAGAGTCAGGCTTGGAAACCAGGCGGCCTGAGCTACGCCGATCTGCGCGTTGGCCGCGGCCGTGCGCCGCTCCGCGGCGGCAATGTCCGGCCGTCGTTCAAGAAGTTGGGACGGCAAGGCGACGGGGATGGCGGGAACCTCCGGGACCTGCTGCCCCGGTTTGAGGCCAAATTGCGATGGCGCTCTGCCCGCCAGTACAGCGATCGCGTGCTCCAACAGGGCGCGTTGCCGGACCAGGGTCTGCATCTGAACACGCGCATTTTCAAGCTGGGTCCGCGCTACCGCCACCTCGGACTGTGCAGCGACACCCGCTTCATATCGATTCTGAGTAATCTGCAGCGAGCGTTCGTAGGCCTGGACGGTCTGCTGAAACAGTTCTGCTTCCGCGTCCAGGCCGCGAAGTCGAAAGTAGGTCTGAGCCAATGTGGACTGCATGCTGAGGCGCACATTGGCCAGGTCTGCGGCGCTGGCTTCGGCCGAGGCACGCCCGGACTCTACTGATCGGCGCACCCGGCCCCACACGTCCACCTCCCAACTGACGTTGCCGGTAAGCGTGAATTGATTGCCGCTGCGCCCACCGCCACCGCTTCCGAATTCACTATCGCTGAATTGACCGCTGCTTCCCCCGCCACTACCCGAGCGAGTGGCTGATGCATTGGTTCCAAATGTGGGGAAAAAGCCGGCTCTGGCTTGCTGCAAGGCCGCTTGAGCTTGGCGATATTGGGCTTCAGCCTGTGCGATGTTGAGGTTGGCCTCGAGCACCGCCTGCATCAGTTCATTCAAAGTGGGGTCATCATATTCGCGCCACCAGTCGGAGCGTAAAGCGACGTTCTGAGGGCGTGCCTGTGTCCACCCTTGAATCTCCTTATAACTGTCGCCCACCTCCGTTGAAGGAACCACGTAATCTGGACCCACCGCACAGCCAGTCAGAGTCAACGCCAATGCCAGGACGCCCCACCTGAAGGCAAGCGTCTTCACTACAACAGGACGTTTGGCCTGTGGTACGCCCACGCAAGCGTCGCTTTTTGCAGGCGAATCTTGACTGTTGGATGTCTGTGCACGCTCACAGCGCGGGCTTGGTTGGCGGATGGAAAGAAATGAGAAAGGCATTGGCAGCACAAAATAACGACTTTTAAGCGGTCTGGGTTCGGGCCCGCCGGCGGCGTGCTCCCCAAAGCCGCAGCCGGTCCAGGTAAAGGTAGACGACGGGCGTGGTGTAGAGCGTGAGTATCTGGCTGAGTATGAGGCCACCAACAATGGTGATACCCAGAGGCTGACGCATCTCTACCCCGGCGCCCGTGGCGAGCACCAAGGGTAGGGCGCCAAACAGGGCCGCCACGGTGGTCATCATGATGGGACGGAAGCGGACCAGGCACGCCTCGAAGATGGCATCTCGTGACGACAAATTGCGCTCACGCTCGGCGTGCAGGGCGAAGTCAACCATCATGATGGCGTTCTTTTTCACAATGCCAATAAGCAGAAACACCCCAATGAGCGCGATCAATGTGAACTCATGACCCAGCATCAAGAGAGCCAGTAAAGCGCCAATGCCGGCCGATGGCAGGGTGGACAGGATCGTTATGGGGTGAGCGTAGCTCTCGTAAAGCATGCCCAGGACGATATACATGGTAAGGAGTGCTCCCAGGATAAGCCATGGGCCCTGCTGAGTGCTTTCCTGCATGAGTTGGGCGGAGCCTTGGAAGCCCGCTTGTATCTGATCGCTGGGCAGTCCGGTACGAGCCACAGCATCTTCAATGGCCCGGGTGGCTTGGTCGAGCGACACCCCCGGCGCAAGGCTGAACGATATGGTGTCGGCGGCGAACAACCCTTGATGACTGACACTAAGCGGAGAATTGGCCACCTCGAATCGGGTGAACGCCGATAACGGAATACGCCGTCCGTCCGCAGTGATGACGTGTACATGCCTCAGGGACTCGGCGTCTTGAGCATAACGCGGGTCGACCGACATGACGACGTGATACTGGTTGAGGCGCCCGTAAATAACGGACACCTGCCGTTGGCTGAAGGAGTTGTTCAAGGTAGAGGCAATAAGAGACATGTCGACGCCCAGGCGCTTTGCCGCGTCGCGATCGATAATCAGCTCTACCCTACGGCCCTTGTCTTCAATATCGGTATCAACGTCCACCAGCTCGGGCAAGCTTGCCAAGGCGGCTTGCACTCGCGGCATCCATGTCTTCAGAAGCTCCAGATCGCTGGCCATGAGGGCGTAGTCGTAAGCGGCTGAGCCTTGAAAACCACCCACCCGAATGTCCTGCTGTGGAACGAGCGTCAGGCGCGCGCCTGGCACGCCAGCAAACTGCGGCCGCAGGCGATTGATGACCTGGGTGGCGCTGACCCTGCGCTCTTCCAGCGGCTTGAGCTGTATCATCAGAAAGCTGCTGTGACTTCCTCCGCGCCCGCCCGCAAAGCCCGTAACCGTTTCCACAGCCGGGTCTCTTAAAAGCACATTGCGGAATTGCTCAAGTTTGGGCCGCATGGCCTGAAAGGAAGTGCCCTGATCGCTTCGGAAAAATCCCATGAGCTGTCCCGTGTCTTGCTGCGGAAACAGCCCCTTCGGCACGACCGAATACAGGTAAAAATTGAGAGCAACGGTGGCCAGCAGCACCATCAAGGTGAGCAGGCTATGGCGCAGCGCCCAATGCAAGGACCGCTCGTACCCACGGGAAAGCCATTGGCCAGAGACGGCCAGCCAGCGCTCCAGCCGATTGGGTGGGCTCTTGGGCTGGCCGCCGGGGCGTTTCAACATATGCGCGCACATCATCGGCGTGAGTATCAGCGACAAGATCAGGGACACCAATATCGTCGCCGAGAGCGTGACAGCAAACTCTCGGAAAAACCGTCCCACGAGACCGCCCATTAACAACATCGGTATGAACACCGCCACCAGGGACAAACTCATGGCCACGACGGTGAAGCTGACTTCCCGAACGCCACGTATGGCTGCGCGAAAAGGAGTCATGCCGGATTCGATATGGCGCATGATGTTTTCGAGCACCACGATGGCGTCATCGACCACGAAGCCGGTCGCCACAATAAGCGCCATCAGCGAAATCGTGTTGAGAGTGAAGCCAAACCACAGCATCAAACTGAAGGTGGTAATGAGCGAGGCAGGCACGACAATGCTGGGTATTAGAGCAGCGCGCACATTTCTCAGGAAGACCAGCACAACCAAAACGACCAGGATGACCGCCACGACCAGCGTCAATTCGGCCTCGAACAGGGACGCCCTGATGCTCGGTGTGCGGTCTTGCGCGACGGTCAACTGAACATTGGCAGGCAGCATGGCGGCGAACGCCGGAATTTGTTCCTGGATGGCATCTACCGTTTCGATGATGTTTGCATCGGGCTGTCGTCGAATGATCAGAAGAACCGCATCACGATCGTTAAAAAAGCCCACGTTGAAGGAATCTTCAACGCCGTCTTCCACCTTGGCCACATGTTCCAGCCTTACGGGGGCGCCATCGCGCCAGGCCACTATCAAAGAGCGGTATTGTTCTGCGCGCGCCAGCTGGCGGCCCGAGCTCACTTGCCAGTGATACTGGTCGTTCTCGACGACACCATTGGGCCGCATGGTGTTGGCGTTGGATAAGGCCAGACGCACTTCGTCCAGTGCAATGCCGGCATTCGACAAGGCATGAGGGTTCAAGGTTACGCGTATGGCCGGAAGCGAGCTGCCGCCGACGCTGACCTCGCCCACGCCGCTTACCTGGGCCAGCTTCTGCGCCAGCACCGTCGACGCCAGGTCGTAAAGCTCGCCCTGCGTGGCGGTTTCCGACGTCAGCGCCAGCACCATGATGGGAGCGGAGGCGGGATTGACCTTGTTATAGGTCGGGGGGTCGCGCAAGCTGGAGGGCAACATGCTGCGTGCCGCGTTGATTGCCGCTTGAACGTCCCGCGCCGCGCTATCAATATCGCGGCTCAGGTCAAACATAAGAGTGATGCGGGTCGATCCTTCAGAGCTGCGAGACGTCATTTCGGTCACGCCGGCTATCGACCCCAGGGCTTGCTCAAGTGGAGTGGCGACGCTGGAGGCCATGGTTTCGGGACTGGCCCCGGCCAGTCGCGCCGTCACCGAAATCATGGGAAAGTCCACCTGCGGCAACGGTGCAACCGGCAGCAGACGGTACGCGAGGACACCGCCCAGAATCAAACCCAGGCAGACCAAAGTGGTGGCGACGGGCCGAACAATGAACAGGCTAAGGAATTTCACGCCGGCCGCCTTCTGATCCGGCTCCGGCTGCGCTTTCGCGCAGTGGGCGCCTGTCACTGGTGGGCGCGCCGGCATTCGCCTGTGTGCTGTGCGGCGCTGTGCTGTTGGTAGCCTCCGGGTCGGGTGCCCGTCGGGTCGGCGAGATCCGGTCAAACATCAGGTAGATGACCGGTGTGGTGAAGAGTGTCAGCAGCTGACTGCACAATAGGCCGCCGACCATGACCAGTCCCAGGGGCTGGCGCAGCTCTGCGCCGGCGCCCGTGGACAGCATCAGGGGAATGGCGCTGAAAAGCGCTGCCATGGTGGTCATCAATATGGGCCGGAAGCGTAAAAGCGCCGCTTCGTAAATGGCCTGCCGGGGCGCGAGGCCTTGATTGCGTTCGGCATCGAGTGCAAAGTCGATCATCATGATCGCGTTCTTTTTGACGATGCCAATGAGAAGGATGATGCCGATAATGCCAATCATGTCCAACTCCGTGCCTGTCAATAGAAGCGCTAGAAGTGCCCCTATGGCGGCCGAGGGCAGGGTGGACAAGATGGTGATGGGATGAATATAGCTTTCGTACAGTATGCCCAGCACGATGTACATCGTGACGACTGCCGCCAGCAAGAGCCAAAGGGTCGATTGCAAGGATGCTTCAAATGCCCTTGCCGCTCCCTGGAAGCGCATGTCTATGGAGGCCGGCATCTGCAGCTGCGCGTAGGCGGTGGTAATGGCGTCCACTGCGGCAGATAAGGCCACCCCGGGCGCCACATCGAAAGAGATGTTTGCCGCGGTAAACTGGCCCAATCTCTCAAT
>JAJUGB010000148.1 GCA_029268595.1 Alcaligenaceae bacterium
CGTGGTTTCGTGGTTTGGCGGGGAATCAAGTCGGAAACTGTCTGAGCACCGACGAAAGGAGGGCGAGTTTTTCCGACGCCCCGCCGGACTGCGAAACCGCGGGGACCCGGCTTTAGCCGGGCGCATGACGTGAGGGCGCTAACCACCCCACCCGCCGCGCGGCGTCTTAAGCACAGTAGTCGGTGCGCCATTCGACAATCGTCCCGAAGAAATCATCCATTAAGCTTACATTGTGGCGTCGTAAGGACCCACAGTGCTGCGATCCCGGCTCAACAGCAGTTACTTCCGAACATCCGAGACGATGCCGTCCAGCCACGCCAGCATCGTATCGATCTCGTCCGCTGTGACATTAAGCGCCGGCATGAACCGCAACAGATTCGGGCGAGGCGAATTAAGCAGCATTCCTTCCGGCGCACGATTCCGTGCAGCCTCCACGATGGCTGCACCATCATTACGGTCAAGCATAAGCGCCCGCAACAGACCTAAGCCGCGTTCCCCTTTCATTCCCCATTTGTCTGAAAGAGCGAGCAGCCCTTCGGACAGTTGTTGGGCCCGTTCATTTACGGTGTCCAGAAAGCCCGGAGCATTCACTGTGTCGAAGACGGCCAGGCCGGCCGCTGTCGCCAACGGATTGCCGTTGTAAGTGCCGCCCTGATCGCCATGCTGGAACACACTGACTTCTTCACGCGCGCACAAGGCCGCAAGCGGCACGCCCCCGCCTATGCCCTTGGCCAAAGTCATTATGTCGGGCTCAATACCGAAGTGTTGGTAAGCGAACAATTGCCCCGTGCGGCCGACTCCTGTCTGGACTTCGTCCACAATCAGGAGCAGGTTGTGCTCGCGCGTCAGCTGCCGCAAGCCGTGCATGAACTCTTTGCTGGCCGGCAGTACGCCGCCTTCCCCTTGTACCGGTTCCAACATGATGGCGACCGTGTCGTCGTCGATCAGGGTCCGGACAGAGTCGATGTCATTAAGCGTGGCTTTGGGGAAGCCTCCTACCTGCGGAGCAAACAAGGTGTCCCAGCCGGCCTTGCCCGATGCAGACATGGTGGCCAAGGTGCGCCCATGAAAGCTGTGGTCGAAGGTGATGATTTTGAAGGCGCCATTGCGCTTTAACTGGCCCCATTTTCGGGCAAGCTTGATGGCGCCCTCGTTGGCTTCGGCTCCGCTATTGGCGAAAAACACCCTATCAAAGCAAGACGCCGTGGTGAGGCGTTTGGCCAGCTCCATGGCTGGAAGGTTGAAGAAGGCCGGAGAGGGATTGATCAGTAACGACGCCTGACGCGTCAGCGCCTCGACGACGGGCGCAGGACTATGACCCAGGCAATTGACGGCCCAGCCCTGGAGAAAGTCCAGATAACGCTTACCGGATTGGTCTTCCAGCCAAGAGCCGTGGCCACGCACAAACACCAGCTCGGGACGAGGGGTGATATCCATGAGTGCGTTGGCGCCAGCCTGATCAAATTCCATAGCGTCGATTCCAGTATGTAGAAAGGAGGAAAGGCGGCCCTTTGCCGCCCGACGATTTTAGCAACGATGTGCGGTCAGCGATTGGCGTCCTGCAATCTATTCAAGTGCAGGCCCGATGCAGTGCATTGGAAGAACTCATGCACTGGCTATGCCTTGCGGGATCCCTTGCCTTTCTCTTCGGCTGTGTCTTTGACCTTGCCTTTGTTCTTGGCCTTTTTCTTCCTGGGCAGCGCAAGCATGGTCCCCCGGCATTTGTCTGCGCCGCAATAACAGGCGTATTGGTCGCGCACAGATTTGGTGATTTTGGCGTCCATCACCAGACCATAGTCATAGAACAGTTCTTCCCCTGCCTCGATGTCGCGCAGGGTCACTATATATACGCGTGTACCGTCTTCGTTCTCTTGCGCCTGGCAGTTGGGCTCGCAAGAGTGGTTGATCCATCGGGCGTCATTACCGCGTTGCGCGCCGTCGATCACCATGCCGCTGCTCAGGGCAAAAAAGAAGGTGTGAAACGGCTCGTCCGGATTAGCGGGGGGTTGGGCATCGGCCTGTTCCGGCGTGATACGCCGCCCGGCGTACTGAAACACCGTGGTCCCCGCCGGTATGGGCCGCGCCGCAAAGACACCGTTGCCGTGTAGCGGCGAGCGCTTCACTATGTGCCAGGGTTCGCGCTTGCTCATGTGACCTGGTTAAAAAGGCGGCCCTGAATCGACGGTGTCGTCGGCGCTGGAGGTGGCGGTGGATTTCAAGGCAGCCGTTTTCTTGACCGCGGCTTTTTTAGCGGCGGCTTTTTTCACCGCCGTTTTGCTTGCTGACTTCTTTGCAGCAGCGGTTTTGGTGGCGGACTTTGCGGCGGTTTTACCGGCTGCTTTTACTGCGACCCCGGACTTGGCCGCAGTTTTACTGGTTGTTTTGCTTGCGGCACCCGATTTTGCCGCTGCTTTTACACCGGGCTTCTCGGGGCGAGCTTCGAACTCGAAACCGATTTTCCCACCGGCCTGGCGAACCAGGAAGGCCTTGAACTTGCGATTGGTTCGAGAAGAGACGAATCCTTGAAGCAAATCGGTTTTGCCGTCGCGTAGGAGTTTGGTGATCTGCTCCGGGCTGATTTCTTGTTGCAGGATGACCTTACCCGAGCGAAAGTCGCAAGACTTCTCTGGCCCTACGGACTTTTCACATACGTAGTTCATACCGTGCTCGTACACCTTGCCCGAACATTTCGGGCAGTCGCCCAATGGGGTCTGGCCTGAAAAGTCGACCGGCTCTGAGGCTTCGTTGTCACTCTGACCAAAGTCGAATTCCAGCTTGTATTCGTCCGTGATTTTCAACAGAGCAGAAAAGGGCCGGCCCATCTTGCTGATGAAGCCCGACAGCGGACCTAACGTGCGGTTCTTGAGCAGCTCTTCGACCTCGGGAATTTCGAAGGTGCGCCCGCCCGGATGCTTGCCTATAGAGAAGTCGCACTGCGTGCATGCGTACCGCCGATAGTTCTCCTTGACTACCCCGCCGCACTTTGGACAAGGCGTGTGCAAGGTGGCGTAATCGCCAGGAACCGTGTCGCGCTCGTATTCCTTTGCCCGCTTCACGATGACCTGTGTCATTTGTGCGATCTCGCGCATGAAGGCATCGGGATTCAACTGACGCTGTTCGATTTGCTTGAGCTGATGCTCCCATTCTCCTGTCAATTCGGGAGATGTCAGTTCGTTGACGCCCAGCCCGGACAGCAAGGTCATGAGTTGGCGCGCCTTGGCGCTGGGCACGAGTTCGCGGCCCTCGCGGCGCAAGTAGCCTTCATTGAGCAGGCCTTCAATAATGGCCGCACGGGTAGCGGGCGTACCCAACCCCCTTTCGGACATGGCCTCGCGTAGTGCTTCATCATCCACGAGCTTGCCGGCTCCTTCCATGGCCGACAGCAAAGTGGCTTCTGTGAAGCGTGGTGGGGGTTTTGTCGCCAAGGCGCGCGCTTCGATGTCTTCGGTCTTGACAGTTTCGCCTTGGGCTACAGCGACGAGGGTGTTGTCGTCACCTTGTGCTTCCCGACCGTAAATAGCGAGCCATCCCGGCGATACCAATACCTTGCCTTCGGTTTTAAACTGGTGGCCCGACACCTCGGTGATGCGTGTGGTGACGCGGAATTCGGCCGCTGGGAAAAACACCGCCAGGAATCGACGAGCCACCAACTCGTAGATTTTGCCTTCAGCATCGCTAAGCTCGCGTGGCACTTGCGGTGTGGGAATGATGGCGAAGTGGTCTGAAACCTTCTTGTTGTCGAAGATGCGCTTATTTGGCTTGACGCCATTGGCCTCTTGCAACTGATGGGCAAACGGCTTGACGCTGGCGGCAGCGGTGGACTGGCTATCGGCCAGGGCCTGGACGGTACTGCGCACGGTGGGAATGTAGTCTTCCGGCAAGTATCGTGAATCGGTACGAGGGTATGTCAGCGCCTTATGCCGCTCGTATAGCGTTTGAGCCAAAGCCAGGGTGGTTTTGGCAGAAAATCCAAAACGGGAGTTGGCTTCCCTCTGCAAGGAGGTCAGGTCGAATAGTGCCGGCGACATCTGCGTCGACGGCTTGGACTCTTCGGTAACACGTCCGGGCTGTTCACGACAGGCGGCCACCACCGACTGAGCGGCAGTTTCGGACCACAGGCGGGAATCCCGCTGTTCCGGGTCTTGCTCGTTCTTGGTGAACTTGGGATCGAACCAACGTCCCGTGTAAAAGCCCGCAGCAGCGACGAAAGTGGCATGAACCTCCCAGTAGTCGCGGGAGACGAAATTGCGAATGCGTTCTTCTCGCTGCGCCACGATGGCGAGGGTGGGAGTTTGAACGCGGCCGACGGGTGTCTTGAAAAAGCCGCCATCCTTACTATTGAACGCCGTCATGGCGCGTGTGCCGTTGATGCCCACTAGCCAGTCGGCTTCAGCTCGCGAACGAGCTGCCGCCTCGAGCGGTTTCAAATCTTCGTCGTCGCGCAGTTCGCTGAAGGCCTCACGAATGGCCGTCTGCGTCATGGAGCGCAGCCACAAGCGCTTCACCGGCTTTTTGACGCCGGAGTATTGCATGATGTACCGGAAGATAAGCTCGCCCTCGCGGCCTGCGTCGCAAGCGTTGATGACGGCGGTTACGTCTTTGCGCTTTAGTAGCTTGACGAGCAATTTAAGGCGCTCGGCGGATTTTTTGTCTGTCGGGCCCAGCTCGAACTTGGGCGGGATCACCGGAAGATGCGCGAAACTCCATTTTCCACGGACTGGATCATTGGGCGCGACGAGGCTCAGCAAGTGCCCAATGCTGGAGGCAAGTACATATTCGTCGCTCTCGAAGTAGTCGCCTTCCCGCGTGAAGCCACCGAGGGCTCGGGAAATATCAAGGGCGACCGAGGGTTTCTCGGCAATGATCAACGTTTTGTTCATGGAATTCCAGTGACTGCGCGGCGGCAGCGATGCCGCACGCATCATACGAGCGGTGATTGTATGCTGCAAGTCGGGTGCCGCCGGATGTGTCGTCCCGGTTTCCGCCGCGAACATGAAAACCGAAAGTCAATATATCAAATGTTGAAACGGCGAGCCCAGTGCTGCAGGGCAGACGCCCAGAAGGCCTGGAGCGAATCTGCGTTGTTCAGCTTGGCAAAGCCAAGGTTCTGCCAAGCCAGGTTCAAGGTGTCCAGTGCATGGTCCACGTCCAGGGCGGGGGCATGGTTTTGCTTCGACAGCTTGCGTCCATTCTCGTCTAAAAGTAGCGGTACATGCATGACCCTTGGACACGTTTGTCCGAGCGCTCGCGCCAGCACGCGTTGCCGCGCCGTGGAGTCGAGCAGATCAGCGCCTCGTACGATGTCGGTCACCCCTTGCTCGCCGTCGTCAACGACAACCACGAACTGGTAAGCCCAGAGCCCGTCGGCCCGCTTGACGATAAAGTCGCCGGCTTGGGCTTGTACGTCTTGCTGCTGAGGGCCCATCCAGCGATCATTAAATTGCTCGTACCCCGCCGGCGCGATGAACCGCCACGCACGGATGGCACTGGCGGGTGGCGGCTGCCGACGGCAAGTGCCCGCGTATGGGCCCGAGCCCAGCACGCGGCGAGTGCAGGCGCAGCCGAACACCAGGCCCTTGGCCTTCAACTGTTCAAAACTGGCCCTATATAGTGCGTGCCGCTGCGACTGCCAGACCGGTGCGCCATCCCAGTGCATGCCCAGAGCCTGCAGCTGGCCCATGATGACGCGGTCTGCCCCGGCCACCACCCGAGGTGTATCGATATCTTCGATGCGCAACAGCCATTTGCCGCGATGGGCCCTAGCGTCCAGATAGCTGGCCATGGCGGCCACGAGGGATCCTAAGTGCAAGGGGCCGCTTGGGCTGGGCGCAAAACGCCCTACATAACAACGCCGCACAGTTGAGGAGGGCATTTGCTCCTGAGGTGGGCCGCGCCGCGGCTTTAGTGCGAGGAGCGGCTGTGATCGTGGGTAAGAAGTTCTTCGAGAACCAGGTGATCGACTTCGGCCTCTTGGCTCCAGAGGACCATCAGTGCGATGATTTTGATCTTGTCCAGAGGAACAGGCGACTCATCCACAGCATGGGCGCGATCAATGAGGATTTCGCGCAGGACGGCAGGCAAAACGCCAGAGTTCTCTAAGAAAGTGATGAAGCCAATGGCTTCAGAGCCTAAAGCTTGGTATTCCTCGTTCGTGTAAATGCGCAGGCTGTTGCTTTGGGGAGCCTGAGCCAACTCTACGCACTGTTCGGTAGTCTGGGCCAGGCCATATAGCCACCCTAAAGCCTCGGTGATGTCGTCATGCTCGAAGCCGACGGCCGCCAATTTGTGGGCAAGAACGTCCGCATCTGGACAGGCTTGGGGGGTGTAGTAGTTTTCGAACAGGTAAACCAATATGTCGAACATAGGCGGTTCCGGTGCCCTTTACAGAATTAATAACGGGTTGATCGACCGGTTAGTAAAAATAAATGTACGCTGATTTTAATTCGGTAGCAACTTCTGTTGCTGGAAGGCGTCATTAAAGGGGGTCGCACCCCGCAGCGGGCAGATTTCCCTCTTAAATAGCGGCAAATCTGCTGCAAACAGTCGCAGTGCGCGACAACTCGTTATAAACATTCGGCGCTGGGAGGAAAGGGGGAGGGTGTGTAAGAGCGGAATTGTGATTGAAAGTTCGAACCAGAGGTAAGTCGCATCGGCTAAAGTCGGCAACTACGGGTCAGCCACATCAACCGAATTGTCCGGAGCGGATAGGCACCCCTGCACTGGCTACCATTCAGTAGCCCGATTCAAGGGGCGCCATTTCAGTCGCCGGCTTTACAGCATTTCAATTGCCAGGCCCACGGCTTCGCCGCCACCGATGCACAGTGAGGCAATGCCGCGCTTGCCACCGGTCTTGCGCAGGGCCCCAACTAGAGTCGCTACCAGGCGAGCGCCCGATGCGCCAATGGGATGGCCCAAGGCGGTCGCGCCACCGTGGATGTTGACTTTACTGTGGTCGAGATTCAGGTCGCGCATCGCGGCCATCGTCACAACCGCGAAAGCTTCGTTTATTTCGAAGAGATCGACGTCTTTAGCGTCCCAACCAGCGGCGGAAAGCAGCTTCTGGATGGCGCCAACCGGCGCGGTGGTGAACCACTCAGGCTCGTGCGAGTGTTGAGCATGAGCCACAATGCGAGCCAAGGGAGTGGCCCCCAGCTTTTTGGCGGTGGACTCGCGCATCAGCACCATGGCCGCAGCTCCGTCGGAAATCGAGGAGGAGTTTGCGGCGGTCACGGTACCGTCTTTACGGAAGGCGGGCTTCAGACCCGGAATTTTCTCCGGCATAGCTTTCATCGGTGCTTCGTCGCTATCGATGACGGTATCGCCCTTGCGTCCAGCGATGGTCACTGGAGCAATTTCCCACTTGAAGCTGCCATCTTCGGTGGCGGCACGTGCGCGCCGCAAGGATTCCAGGGCGAAGGCGTCTTGCTCTTCCCGGGTGAACGCGTATTTGTCGGCGCAGCTTTCTGCGAACACGCCCATGGCGGTGCCAGTTTGGTAGGCGTCTTCCAGCCCGTCCAATGCCATGTGGTCGTAAACGGTGGAATGTCCGTAGCGATAGCCCTGACGC
>JAJUGB010000149.1 GCA_029268595.1 Alcaligenaceae bacterium
CAAGCAATTGCTCACGCTCGTCTGCGCTGATGCCTTCCAGTGCATTTTCAATGATCTGAAATCCAGCTGGCCATGCCTCTTGATATTTACGCTTGCCGGCGGCGGTCAGATACACGCGCATATAGCGACTGTCATCCTTGTCCTGCTTTCGGCGCACCAATTTGCGGGCTTCCATCTGATCTATCACCCGACTAAGCGCTGGCTGCCGTATAACGATACTTCGGGCGATGTCTCCGATCTGCTGCCCGTCAACCTCGAACAACACCTGCAGCACCCGAAAATGGGCATGAGTCAGGTCAAGGTCGCGCAGTACAGAGTCACGGAGCTCCTGGTTCATCCGCGAGGTGATCGAATCCATGCGAAACGCCACGTTCTTCTGCAGGCTCCAGTTTTCGTCCGTGAGCACTGCTTGCGGGACGACTTTGCGGCGTTTTGCTGACGTTGATTTCATATTCTCTGAATTTACTTTGAACGACTTGCGAAATGCATCGAGGAGGGAGAACCGGCTCTTGAACTACCACTTTTGCAATCTGCCGATGCTATTAAACATGATAATACATATGTATAGGGGATTACGCTAACCCCGCAGTTCACAATGCCTTGCAGTGCCATTGGGAATCGGGGCTAGTCCATTTCAGCTAGGTGTTTTCACTAATTATATGAATCTACATATGTATTGACGTATATCAAAACGACTCTTATGATTTTCCGCATAAGCCGACCACCAATACCAAGGAGGATATTGTGGAACAGTCAACACAACCCACATCAGCGGGACGCTATTACCAGCCCCGACGCCTCGGACATGTCAATCTCTGGGTCGAAGACATCGACAGATCCGAACGCTTTTACAGCGAAGTCTGCGGCCTGAAAGTCGAGTTCACTGAACCTGATCTCATCGCCACTTTTCTTGGCACAGGCCATACTCCACACGACCTGGGAATGATGCAAACTACTAAAGGCATTCCCCGCTATGGCCGTAATGGTCTGCTGCAACTGCCGGGCACGATCGGCCTTGAGCCCGGGCTGAACCACTTGGCGTGGGAACTCGAAAACGAAGCCGCCCTGGTCGAGGCATATCGCAAACTCAAAGAAGACAATATCGAAACCGACCTGACTGTTGACCATCAGGTCGCGCATAGCGTGTACATGTTCGACCCGGACGGTAATTACAACGAGTTCTATTGCGACACTGTCAAGGATTGGCGTAAGGTTCTCAATGGCCCCATGGAGCTTCTCACCAGCTTCTGGGATCCTCTTCAAGCCGAAGGATTTACCGAAGGCCGTTACGAGGTGGACCCCGTTCTCGAAATCGTCGAATCGGCGCCCGTCCATCCATGGCGCCTTACTCATGCCACGCTCCTGACCCCCCGCATGGACGAAATGGTCGAGTTCTACACCACCATCGCAGGCTTGCAGGTAGTGGCTCGCGAGGAAGGCGTCGTGTACCTGAAGCCCAATCTGGATGCCTACGACTACAACCTGGTGTTGGTCCCCTCCGAAAAGGCGAGCTACCACCACGCGTCTTTTCAGCTCAAGGACTCCGAGGCTCTCGAACGCGCCAAGGCGGGCCTTGCCAAGGCAGGGATACCCATCGAACAAGAAACGCAGTTGCCCTGGAAAACCAGTATCTTCCTGCGTGACCCAGATAATCAACTCAGCGAATGGTATGTCGCGCTTCCTGGCAAGGTGAATCTGTCTGCGCGTGGCGACCTGTCTTTGGCCATGGCCGTGTAGGAGCATTGAATGACGCAGAAACTGACAGCGATTGTTGCCGGCGGGGGTATTGGAGGGCTCGCCACAGCGGCAGCATTGGCACAACGCGGATGGGACGTCACCGTCTACGAGCGTCAGGATGCCTTGCGCGCCGTTGGGGCAGGCATTTACATCTGGGAAAACGGCCTACGAGTGCTGGAAGCCCTGGGCGCCTACGAAGAAGCAACTTCCGGTGCATTCCGTGGCACCCACTTCGAGCAAAGGGATGCACAGGGAAACATCATCGAATCAGCCCCTATCGAAGCTGACAAGCGCCTCCTTACCGTACCGCGCAGCACATTGCTGGATGCGCTGAAAAACGCCTGTCTGCGAGCCGGCGTACGCATTGTGACGCATGCCGAAGTGATCGGAGCGACGTCTCGCGGCGAACTGCTCTTTCCCAACAACGAGGTCGTGCAGGCAGACCTCGCCGTCGGCGTGGATGGAATCTGGTCAAAAGTCCGCGCTTCACTTGGCCTGGAACTCCTTCACGAACAGACTCGCGAGGGCGCGTTGCGCACCATGATTCCTGCAGAGCCGGGGGACTTCGGTCCCAACGACGTAGGCAAATATATCGAATGCTGGAACGGGCTGCGACGCTTTCTTATCACGCCGGTCAGCGAACATGAAACTTATCTGGCGTTGACGTGTCCACACGACGATAAAGACGCCCGCAGCATGCCGGTTAATAAAGAGCTTTGGGCGAAAGATTTCCCTCAGTGGAAACATCTTATCGACCGCATTGGCAGCGCCCCGGTCAATTGGGGTGTTTACAGCGTTACACGATGCCACGCGTGGTCGGCCGGACGCACTGCCATCGTCGGCGATGCCGCGCACGCCCAAACACCGAATCTCGGTCAAGGCGGCGGCATGGCCATGCAAAATGGGCTTTCCCTTGCAGTGCACCTTGAAGGGATCAGTGACAAACGTGATATTCCCGACGCTCTCGAGCGTTGGGAGGCCACAGAGCGCGAACTCACCGAACATTGTCAACGATGGGCGTCGCTATACGGCGAAGTAACCTACCTGCCCGACGAGATTCGCAACCGCGTAATGCGCGGGGCCATGAGCGACCCCTGGGTCGCAGCTCAGGTGTTCCGTGCAGCTAACCACACCCCAACGGGCACCAAATAGCCGTACACCACCCAAAGGCCCACTTCGGCCATCTATAAACTTCAGGAGACTAGCATGAGACATCGAAAAGGAGTTTTCCGGCTGGCGGTTGCAGCCTTGGCGCTGTGCGCCTCCAGTGTCGGCTTTGCCGCCGAGCCGGTACGCATCGGGTTCGGCATATCGCGCACCGGCGACACGGCGCCAACGGCGGCGGGCCCTCTGGCCGCTTACGAGCTCTGGCGTGATCAGGTCAACGCCCGAGGAGGCCTTGACGTCAAAGGCGAGAAGCGGCCCGTCGAGTTCGTGATTTACGACGATCAGTCCGACGTCAGCAAAGAAGCTGCCATTTACGAAAAATTGATTTCCGACGATAAGGTTGATTTGCTCTTGTCGCCATGGGGTTCACACAACCACTTCGCGATCGTAGGGGTACTGGAAAAACACCAGTTCCCCATGGTGGGCAGTACCGCCTCATCCTTGCAAATCCGGTCTCTAAAGGCGAAAAACATCTGGTTCCCGACTTCGTCGATGCCGGATGCACACGGTAGAGAAATGGCCAAGATGCTTAAGGACCTCGGCGTTAAGACAGTGGCCGTCAACACAGTTCAGTCGGGTTTCCCGATGGAAAACCGCCAAGAACTGCTGCCCGCACTGAAAGAAGTCGGCATCAAGGTCGTTCTGGACCGTCAATACGCTCTTGGCGCCAAGGACATGACCAGCACCCTGGCTGAAATCAAGAAGCTACAGCCAGACGCTGTCATTAACCTATCGTACCCGCCCGATGCCATCCTATATATGCGTGGCGCACGCGAACAGAACATCACAGTCCCGTTCCAGTTCCTTCTGGTAGGCCCCACGGCGGCGTTCTTCAGCAAGATGTTTGGCGCAAATCTGGACAATATTGTCACGATGGGCCACTGGTCTCCCGACAAAGAAGACTGGCCGAAGGCGCGCGCTTTCTTTGACGCCTATAAGGAAAAGACTGGCGAAGCCCCTGACTATCTCGATGCGGTCCTGGCTTACATGTCGGCCGAGATTCTTGAGCAAGCCGTGGCCAAGGCAGGCCTGGATAAAGACGCATTGCGTGAAACCATCTCGACCGAAACATTCGACACGATCAATGGACCGGTCCGGTTCGAGGGTGTTCAGAACGTGACCACGCCAACGATGTTCCTGCAATTCCAGGACGGCGCGGCTCAGATCATCCATCCCCCCGAGATGGCTACTTCGAAATTCCGTCCCAAGCAAAAGTGGGAACAATAAGCGTCACTCATAATGAACATTCTGTTCTCTCCTGAGCTTCTCATCGCGACCTTGGCATTGACATCGATCTATGCCTTGGTTGCCTTGGGACTCAATCTGATTTACGGGGCGATGCGACTGCTCAACGTCGCGCATGGCGAAATCATGATGCTGGGCGCGTACATTGCCTTCGGGCTCTTTACTGCTTGGCAGATATCGCCTCTGGTGTCCATGTTTGGGGCTATGTTGATTGCCGCAGCGTTGGGCTGGCTTTGCTATGAGCTGCTCATCAAACGGCTGTCCCGCACACCTGCTCTGGTCCAGCGGATCGAAGCGAATTCACTGCTGGTGTTCTTTGCGCTGTCGGTAATCTTGCAGAACTTGGGTGCGTTGGCGTTCTCGGCCAACGCACGCAGTTACAGTTACATGGATTCCCTGGTACAGATCGGCGCAGTCAGCGTAGGCCTCAATCGCTTGCTCATCATTGCTGTCAGTGTAGCGGCCACGGCGGCTGTCATGCTGTTTTTTCGCTTCGGGACAACCGGCCTGGCGATCCGGGCACTGATCCAACAACGTGACGCCGCCTCGCTCGTAGGCATCCATGCGGATAAAGTCAATCGCGTGATCTTCTGTCTGGGATTCGCCCTGGCAGCCCTGGCCGGATCTCTGGTCAGCATGGTCGAAAGCATCACACCATTCGCTGGCTTCCCGTTCACGATCGCAGCGTTCTTCGTCATTATTCTCGGTGGCCTCGGCTCAATCGGTGGTAGCGTCATCGGAGCATTGCTGCTGGCTTGCGTCGAAGTCTACGGGGGAGCACTAACCTCGCCTGCGTACCGTTCAATTCTGCTTTACGGCGTATTTATTCTGGTGCTTTTCGTAAGACCCCAAGGTCTATTTGGCAGGAGGATGGCGTGAGCGAACCGCGTTTTTCAGGAATCACAAACTGGCTCGCTCTACTTGTCGCAGCGGTCGTCGCACCGCTGTTTTTTGACAGCTACGGCCAGAATGTACTCATGCAGCTGTACGGATGGATTGCGCTCACGGCTAGTTGGGTCGCCTTTTCCGGCATGACAGGATATATTTCGCTCGGCCACGCTGTGTTCTATGGCATGGGTGGTTACATCATGGCCCTGCTATGGATGCAGGTTCCCATCATTGTCGTCTTGCCAGTAGCCGCGCTGGCAGCTGCCGCATTCGCCGCGTTGGCCGGTTTGCCGGCCTTGCGCGTCAGAGGGCCCTACTTCGTCATCCTTACATTCGGATTGGCCGAGTTTTTCAAGTATATTGTTGTTGCAATTGAGTCCGCGCTAGGCATCAACGGACGCCTGCTTCTGGGTGCACCTGACGTCCTTTGGCTCAACTATGGCACATTGGTCCTGGCTGTATTGGCGGTGCTTCTGGTCGTCGCGCTGAAAAACTCACGCTTAGGCGTCGCCTTATGGGCGGTACGCGAGGACGAAACTGCCGCCGGAACTCTGGGTGTGCCGACCACACAGGTAAAACTACTGGCATTCGTATTATCTGCCATCATACCGGCCATGGTCGGAGCTCTGACCGTGTTGCGCTCCACCTATTTTGAGCCGATGCAGATGTTCAGTCCCATGACCTCCTTCACTATCGTTACCATGGCAATCATCGGTGGCAGCGATCGCCCTGCGGGGCCGGTGTTGGGTGCGGCCTTCATCATGCTGTTGTCCGAACTGCTGTGGTCGCGGATGCCAGAATTCTATATGGTCCTGCTGGGCGTATTGCTGCTTGGATTCGTACTGTTTGCGCCGGACGGTATCGTCGGCAAATGGCAGGCGCGCCGCCGCCAGACTCAAGGAGGCCGCTAATGGACACACTGCTTCAAGTTCAAAATGTCTCACGCCGCTTCGGCGGAATCGTCGCAGTCTCCGATGTCAGTTTCGAGATGCGGCATGGCGAAATTCTGGGTCTGATGGGTGCTAACGGTGCCGGTAAAACGACCCTGTTCTCCATGATCGCAGGCAATGTGCCACCCAGCTCAGGACAAATCCTGTTCGAGGGGAAGCAAGTGCCCGCCTCTCCGGACCAGACCAGCCGCCTGGGCATTGCGCGTACCTTTCAGATCGTCAGACCATTTCCGGGCATGACAGTACTCGAAAATTGCATGGTTGGAGCTCTATATGGGCGTGGTCGCCATCATGATATGAAAATGGCAAGAAGCCTCTGCGAGGACATACTTGAAGAGGTCGGCCTTATTAACCAAGCCAACAAAGCGGCTGCCGCCTTGACGCTGGCTGGCCGGAAAAGACTCGAAATTGCACGCGCCTTATCGACCCAGCCACGCCTGCTTCTGCTGGACGAAGTTCTGGCGGGACTCAACGCCAGCGAAGTCGACGAGGCCTTGGGCCTTATCGAGCAAGTCCGTCAACGTCATAGTCTCAGTCTCATCATCATCGAGCACGTCATGAAAGTCCTGATGCGCATGAGTCATCGCATCGTAGTACTGCACGAAGGTAAAAAGCTCACAGAAGGCACGCCTGTCCAGGTCGGCAACGATCCTCGCGTCATCCAGGCATATCTCGGAGAACGTCATGCCCAAGTTGCTTGAAACACGCGATCTGTGCAGTGGCTACGGCGACATCCAAATACTGAAAGAGGTCAATGTCGCCCTTGAAGAAGGTAAGGTTACGGCCTTTGTCGGCAGCAATGGTGCGGGCAAGACAACACTGATGCGGACGCTGTCAGGCTTGCTGCCGGTCACCCAAGGACAGATCATTTTGGCCGGCACGCGCATTGAAAAAATGAACCCGCCCCAGCGGCTGGCCCTGGGCCTGTCCCTGGTACCCGAGGGTCGTCTCGTCTTTCCTGACTTCACCGTGGCCGATACATTGCGCATCGGTGCCTATGCCCCCCATGCACGAAACAATTGGCGCGAGCGCGCCGAACAGATGTACGAGCTGTTCCCCCGTCTCAAACAGCGGCGTACCAGTCACGCTGGGTATTTGTCAGGGGGCGAACAACAGATGCTTGCCATCGCGCGCAGTCTGATGTCTGCGCCCAGCCTGCTTCTGCTGGATGAGCCCACGCTGGGACTGGCACCTACCATGGTAGACGAGCTCTTCAACATATTGGGTGAAATCAACAAGACCGGGGTGACTATCGGATTGGTCGAGCAGAACATCCAGGCGGCATTAAGCCTTTCGGACTATGCCTATGTTCTCGAGGACGGACACATTGCGCTTAGCGGCCCCAGCCACGAACTGCTGAACTCGCCCGCAGTGCGCGCCACATATCTGGGCATCGAGGAAGCCGGCTGAGTTATTTGGCCGTTTTGCGGCGTCGGCCATGCTGGCGTCGCAGCAAATATCGCAAGACGAATCCAGGATAAGCCAGCACCAGATACAAGCTGAGCGTAATGGCGTAGAACTCCCAGCCCTGCTCAAAAGGGTTTCCGATATTGGTCTC
>JAJUGB010000150.1 GCA_029268595.1 Alcaligenaceae bacterium
GTCGCCGCCAATAGCGACCTCGTCGCCGCGGCGAACACACAGGATGGTAGTAGCGTGAAATTGTTCCATGGATTCTTCCTTTGAATTCCTTAAATGAGGCTGGTTGCGCGGAATTCAAGGCCATGTACATTCCTTCGCCAATTCCAGAACTTTCTTCAGCATTGGGTTGGCCAGCCCTTCATTTCGGTAGAGCATTCCGATCGGATAGTTCGACACCAGGTCGCCGCCGGGTACCAATGCCACTTTACCGAGTTTCGCGTAGCCCCGAGCAACGTTCTTGGGCAAGATCGCCAAAAGATGCGAGTGATCCAGTAGCTCTAGCGTTACAAAAACCGAAGTCGATTCCACTTCTACGCGTGGCCCCGTCACGCCTCTGCTGGTCAACCAGGAGGCCACCATGCTGTACAGCGCGCCTTGGCGGGCCGGCAGCATCCAGCCGCATTCTTCCAGAAGTGCCGCCTGCTCGACCTGCCGGGCCGTGACCAGAGGGTGATTCGTGGCGCAGACGACCGCAGTCAGTTCTTCGTACAGAGCCACATGGCGGATTTCGGGCGGCAATTTATGCAGGACGATCCGGCCGAAGATGCAGTCGATGTCGCCATTGGAAAGCAGGGCTAGCAAGGGGTCTTCGACGGCTTCGACTAGTGATATATGCAGCCCGGGCAGGTCTTGCTGCAGCCGGTTGTACAGGCGAGGCAGGAATTCCGGGATGGCTACGGGAAATACGCCGATGCGCAGTCGACCCGAGGCGCCCTGCAAGGCGGCCTGTAGTTCGGCATGAGTTGCCCGCATTTCTCCAAGCAATACACCCGCACGGCGCGTCAGGGCCTGGCCTGCCGCAGTAGGGGTTAGTCCCCGGCGATTTCGGGTGAATAGGGTCGCGTTGAAGATATGCTCGATTTCCCTAAGCAACTTGCTGGCGGTAGGCTGAGCCATATGCAATTGCCTGGCGGCGCGACCTACGTTCGGATCGTGTCCGAGCGCGTCCAGCAAGGCCAGGTGACGTAAACGCAGCCTGCTTATAAGGCGCTGAAAGTCGGCGCCAGATAATTCTTGATATTCCATTATGGCATCACAGAACGTCTTTAATTCATGGTTCTAGTATTTCATAAACCTGACAAAACTAATACCATCGAATGACGCGACCAACCAGAAGAAAAGAATCGCGTCGTCTACAAACCAGGAGGAAACACCATGTCACGTCCGCTACTGGCCATGCTGGCCGGGCTGTTAATGTCGGCTTCGTCGGTTGCTCTGTCAGCCGAAACCCCTATCAAAATTGGTTTTACCGGCACGTTTACTGGTGCCAATGCTTCCAACGGAATTCCCTATCGCAACGCCGCAGAGGTGTTCCCCGACACATTGGGAGGCAGGCCCGTACAGTGGATTGTGCTTGACGACGGTGGCGACGCCACCAATGCCATGCGCAATGCCCGCCGGTTTATTGACGTCGACAAGGTCGATGCCATTGTGGGCTCTACCTCGTCGCCTACTGCCATGACGCTTTTTGACATCGCCAACCAGAGCAAGACGCCGCAACTGGCCATGGCTCCTGTGGCTATTCCCGATGACAAGCGCGCGTTTGTATTCAATGTGTCCCAGCCCGTGTCGCTCATGTCGTCGGCCATTGTCCAGGACATGAAGGATCAGGGCGTGAAAACGGCGGCCTACATCGGCTACGCCGATGGCTGGGGCGACATGAACTGGAACATCTTCAAAGAGATGGCGCCCAAAGCCGGCATCGAGGTGCTGGCCGAAGAGCGTTACAACCGCACCGACCCTTCTGTAATAGCCCAGGTGTTGAAGGTTGTGGCGGCAGACCCCGATGCCGTCTTTATCGGAGCATCAACCACTCCCGCCGTGCTGCCGCACGCAACGCTTCGTGATCAAGGCTACGAAGGCCTTATCTATCAGACGCACGGTACGGTTGCCCAGGCGTTCCTCGACTCGGGGGGTAAGGCGGTGGAAGACGCGCGTATGCCTACCGGCCCAATGGTGGTGGTGGAAGACCTTCCCGACGACAACCCTGTCAAGAAGGTGTCGCAAGACTTCATACAGAAGTATCAGGCCAAGTGGGGCCCCGGACCGGTACCGGCGTTTGCAGGAACGGCATGGGACGGAATGCTCATTCTGGATGCGGCGGCCGCCAAGGCGCTTAAATCGGGTGCCGAGCCAGGTACGGAAGCCTTCCGCGTAGCACTGCGCGACGCCATGCAGTCGGGCGAGGAAGTGGTGGGTCCCAACGGAGTATTCAAGTACACCGAAGATGATCACTACGGCCTGGACGAAAGGGCGCGGGTCATGGTTACGGTGAAAGACGGCCGCTTCCGACTGTTGCAAGACTAAGCAGACATGAATTCCACCATCGCTTTAATGCTGACCCAGGATGGACTGACAAACGGGCTGCTATACGCTCTGCTGGCCTTGTCCATTTTGCTGGTGTTTCTGGTCACCCGGGTGTTGTGGGTCCCGGCGGGTGAGCTGGTCGCGTTGGCGGCGCTTACCATGGGCGTGCTCAACACGGGCAGGGTTCCCGGCATGGTGTGGCTGCTTCCTTGTCTGGGAATTGCTGCCTTGCTGTCCTGGCTTTGGTCAGCATGGCGTAGCGGTGAGTGGAGGGGGCTTGGCGGGCAGTTTGTGGTCTGCCTGCTTTACCCCTTGGCTATTGCGGTGGTAGCGGCCTGGCTTGCTCCCATGAAGCTTTCGCCTTGGGTTCGGGCCGGCCTTACCCTTTTGCTGGTGGCGCCGGTTGGGCCGCTGCTCTATACGGCGGTGTTCCGGCCCATTCTGCATACGTCCATTCTTACCAAGTTAATCGTGGCGGTGGCGGTGCATACGGTTTTGACGGGCGCAGGCCTGTACTTCTTTGGCGCCGAGGGCTTGCGGTCGGCGCCACTCATTCCGGGCAGGCTTGATATTGGATTTACCCGGTTGTCGTACCAGCTTATTTTGGTGGCTGGGGTGTCGCTGGCGCTGATGGTTGGCCTCTGGCTGTTCTTCGAGCGTACCCTATGGGGCAAAGCGCTTCGTGCTACGGCGATGAACCGGCTCGGCGCCCGCCTGGTAGCGGTGCGTATCCAGACTGCGGGCCTCATTGCCTTTGGCTTGGCAGGTTTTATTGGAGCGCTGGCCGGCATTCTTATTTCTTCTATCACCACGGTGTATTACGACTCGGGCTTTTTATTGGCGCTCAAGGGCTTTATCGGCGTGGTGTGTGCCGGCATGATCAGTTTTCCCATAGCAGTCCTGGGAGCGCTGGCCGTGGGTGTCCTGGATGCCTTTGCTTCCTTCTTTACTTCTGCGTACCGGGACGTCCTTGTGTTTGCCGCGTTAATACCTGTTTTGATGTGGCGTTCCCTGTATGTACAGCACGAGGAGGAAGAGCTATGAAGCCCGTTTCTCGCCTGTGGATGTGGGTTGTGCCCGCTCTTGTGGCTTTGGTGTTGGGGCCAATGATTCTTCCGCCGTCGGCATTGACACCAGCCACCTACATTGGGCTGCATGCCCTCATCTGTCTTGGGCTGGTGCTGCTGGTGGGTATGGCCGGACTAACGTCCTTTGGTCAGGCGGCTTTTGTAGGGTTGGGGGCGTATACCTCGGCGGTGTTGGTCAGCACATTTGGTTGGGCGCCGTGGGCATCGTTACCGGCCGCGCTGCTTGTATCCGGCATCAGCGCCTGGCTGCTGGGATGGTTGACCATCAGTCTGGCCAGCCATTACCTCGTGCTGGGCACCATGGCATGGAGCATCAGCCTTTATCACTTGTTTGGCACCTTGCCAGGCCTGGGTGGGTACAACGGGATAGGTGGTATCTCCGGCATTTCCATTCCGGGCCTTGACCTTAGCCACGCCGAAACGTTTTACGTGCTGGTATGGACCGCCAATTTGGTGGCGTTTGTCTGCGTGCGAAACTTGATGGATAGCCGCATGGGACGCGCCATCCGTAGCCTGAAAGACCCGGTCATGGCCCAGGCATTCGGTGTCTGGACGACGCGCCTGAATGTTTCCATATTTGTTTTGGCGGCGCTTTTGGCGGGTCTGTCCGGATGGCTGAATGTGCATTTTGTGTCGGTGGTCAATCCGGGGCCCTTCGGCATCGGGGCATCCATCGACTACCTCTTCATGACGGTCGTGGGCGGCACGGCCAGCATTGGCGGCGCCTTGTTGGGCCCGGCGGTCGTCGAGGTACTGCGTAACCTGTTGCGAGACACCGTACCCGGCATTTCGGGCGTGGGTGGCAGTTTCGAGATCATGATCTTCGGAGTGGTTGTCATTTTGCTGCTGCGTGGTTCTGGGGGCGGGCTGGTGTCATTGTTGCTGCGCGGTACCCATCGCGGCCCCAAGCCTCGGGCCCCTGAATATGCCCGGGCGTATCTGGGCCGCAGCCACCCGGCGCCAGGCACGCCGTTGCTGCAGGTACGCGGGCTTACTAAGCGTTTCGGCGGCCTGACTGCCGTAGATTCAGTCGAGTTCGACGTGTCTGCCGGAGAGCTATTGGGTGTGATAGGCCCCAACGGAGCGGGAAAAAGTTCCTTGTTCAATTTGCTCACCGGCGTATTGACCCCCACCGACGGCCAAATTCTCTTTGAAAACAAACCCATTGGCGGGCTGAACCCGCGCCGCATCGCGGCGCTGGGCATCAGTCGCAGCTTCCAGCATGTTCGTATTCGGGCCGACATGACCGTACTTGAAAACGTTGCGCTGGGTGCATACGGACGCGGTGGCCCGGGCCTTATTCGATCGATGCTGCGACTCGATCGCGCCGAAGAGGCGCGCATTCTGTTCGAAGCACAAAAGCAGATACAGCGAGTTGGGCTGGCCGATATGGCGAACATGCCAGCGGGGTCGTTGCCGCTGGGACAACAGCGATTGGTGGAAATTGCCCGCGCGCTGGCCGGAGACCCCACCCTGCTATTGCTCGACGAGCCCGCTGCAGGCTTGCGTCTGCAAGAAAAGAACGCGCTGGCCGATCTGCTCCGACAGCTTCGTTCAGAAGGCATCACGATGCTGCTGGTCGAGCACGATATGGATTTCGTCATGAAGCTCGTCGATCGCTTAGTGGTCTTGCAATATGGCAAACGCATTGCGCACGGAAGCGCCGACCAGGTGCAAAACGACCCGAAAGTTATCGAAGCCTACTTGGGCGGCATGGAGGCTTAGCAAATGAGCACGCTTTTACAAGTTGACGGCTTGAGTGTCAGCTACGGAAAAATCGAAGCTGTGCGCGACCTGAGTTTTTCCATGCAAGAAGGCTCGGTGGTTTCGATTGTTGGACCAAACGGCGCGGGTAAGTCCAGCCTGCTCAACGCACTGATCGGCAGTGTGCCGTCGCAGGGCAAGGTGCGATACGCCGGCAGGCAAGTGTCCGACTGGCCGATTGAAAACAGGGTGGAACACGGCCTGTGCCTGGTACCCGAGCGGCGCGAACTATTCGCCGAACTTTCGGTATCTGACAACCTGGACCTGGGGGCGTTCCGGCATCGTCGGGGGCATGACCCCGAAACGGCACGTACGCGCGAGTGGTTGCTCGCGGTTTTTCCAAGACTTAAAGAACGGCTGACTCAAAAGGCGGGCACATTGTCGGGCGGCGAGCAGCAGATGCTGGCGCTTGGCCGAGCCTTGATGACACGGCCGCGTCTGTTGCTGCTTGATGAGCCCTCTTTGGGTCTGGCACCGCTTATTGTGCGTGAAATTTTTAAGGTCATTGTGACGCTGCGTGATCATGCCATGTCAGTTCTGGTGGTGGAGCAGAACGCGCGCATCGCTCTGGAAAGTTCTGATTATTGCTATGTGATGGAAGGCGGGCGCTTCGCCATGCAGGGGCCGGCGCGCGAACTGGCACAGGACCCGCAAGTGGCCGCAACGTATTTGGGTACTTCGAAAGTAAGGCAAGGTACATGATGACGGAAATTGCTATTCCTTACGGGGCTTATTGGTCTACCCCTTTTGCGCGCTGGCAGGGCAGCTTTGCGCACCTGCACAGTCTGAAGTTCGCGGCCCATGTGGCCAAGGATGCATTGCATCGGCGCAATCTGGACGTAAATCTTTTTGATCATGCGGCCTTGGGTATGTCGGTGCCGCAGCGGGGCGCATTCTTCGGTTTGCCCTGGCTGATGGGCCAACTTGGTGCCGAGCAGGTTGCCGGGCCCACTATCAGCCAGGCTTGCGCCACCAGTGTGCGGCTGCTGCAGTCGGTGGCGTCCAGCGTGCGCGAGGGCGATGCCTCGGTGGCGCTGGCGATTGCGGCCGACCGGGTATCGAACGGACCTCATATCTATTATCCAGCCCCGGACGGACCGGGCGGCACCGGTGAACACGAAAACTGGGTGCTCGATAACTTCAACTATGACCCCTATACGAAAGTGAATATGCTGACCACGGCTGAGAACGTGGCAAAGGAATACGGCATAAACACCGAGATGCAAAACGAGCTGACGCTCGTTCGGTATCAGCAATATGAAGAGGCACTTGAAAACGACAGCGCATTTTTGAAGCGCTTTATGGACCTGCCATTTAGCGTGCCCGATTCGCGATTTAAACGGGAACAACATGTTCTGCACGGCGACGAAGGCATTTTCCCCACTACAGCCGAAGGCCTGGCCAAGTTGAAACCTGTAATGGAAGGCGGCACCGTGACCTTCGGCGGGCAAACGCACCCGGCAGACGGTAATGCGGGCATGGTGGTAACTACCCCATCACGTGCGGCTGAACTTTCGCGAGATCGCAAGGTAGGCATACGGCTGGTGTCGTTTGGTCAGGCCCGAGTGATGCCCGCATTCATGCCCGCCGCTCCGGCACCAGCGGCGCGCCGAGCATTGGATGCCGCCGGCCTCAAGGCCACTGACCTGGCAGCTATAAAGACGCACAACCCGTTCATTGTGAATGATCTGGTCATGGCCCGGGAGCTTGGCATTGATGCGCGCAAGATGAACCGCTTTGGGTGTTCGCTGGTCTGGGGTCATCCCCAGGCGCCTATGGGTATTCGCGGGCTAATCGAGCTGATCGAAGAGCTGGTAATTATCGGCGGCGGCTACGGTTTGTTTGTGGGCTGTGCGGCGGGTGATTCTGCAATGGCTGTCCTTGTACGAGTGCAAGACGAATCATGAGTATTGCTTATCCTATGCCACATGTATGGCCCACGGTGGTGCATATGCTTGCCGACGCCGCCAGGTCGGTACCCGATCATACCGCCCTGAAGTGCGGCAACGAGCAGATGAGCTACGCGCAGTACGCGGCGTGTGTCAATGGGCTGGCTACCGAACTGAATCAGGCTGGCCTGGGCAAAGGTGAGCGTGTGGTGGTGTTCATGGCAAATTCGTTGGACGTTGCCATTGCGATCTTCGGAGTTCTGGCGGCCGGCGCCCAAGTGGTACCAATGAACCCGCTGTATACCTCAGCTGAAGTTGAGCAGGTGCTGAGTAATGCCCAGGCGCGTGGCATTATTTACGATGAGGCTGCTGCGCCTGTGCTAGCACAGTTTTTGTTGGATTTTGACTTCACGCTTGGCATCGGCACCGGTCCAAACGTTCA
>JAJUGB010000151.1 GCA_029268595.1 Alcaligenaceae bacterium
ATCAAGCCCCAGAATTATCTCTTGGGCTTGAATGACAACGGCATCGGCTTAGCTCCCTTCCGAAACTTCGATTCCAAGTTGTCGGCCGAAGACAAGCAGAAGGTGCAAGAGCTGATTGACGGCATTAAGGCCGGCACAATTGACGACTTACCCAAGATCCGTTGAGCGTCGAGGGCCGTATGCAGTCGTCACTGCTGGAAATCGACCATCTAAGCAAACGTTTTGGCGCTGTCCTGGCTAACCAGGACATCTCCTTTGACGTCGGACACGGCGAGGTCGTCGGCATTCTGGGCGAAAACGGGGCGGGTAAGTCGACGCTCATGAACATCATTAGTGGCTTGATCACCCCAGACGCTGGGCAGATCAAGCTAAATGGTGCGCCGGTGCAATTCTCATCACCTAGGGACGCCGCTGCGGCGGGCATCGGCATGGTGCACCAGCACTTCAAGCTGGTGGGCGCGTTAACCGTGGCAGAAAACCTGGCGCTGGGCGATCCGCGCTGGTCGCGAGGTCGTCTGCGGTTGACCGAGCTGCGCCAGGCCACAGAAAGTATTGCCGGCCGCCTGGGCATGTCCTTGGCGTTCGACCAGCGCGTAGACCGGCTCACGGTGGGCGAGCAGCAGCGCGTAGAAATCATGAAAGTGCTGGCACGTCGTCCGCGGCTGCTCATCTTGGACGAGCCTACAGCGGTGCTGTCGGCTGAAGAGAGACCGGCTTTATTTCAGATGGTCGCCGAGTTGGCGGCCCAGGGAACGGCCGTCATCATCATTAGCCACAAGCTGGAAGACATCCTGGAGTCCTGCCGACGAGTGGTTGTCATGCGGCAAGGGCGGGTCGTAAGCATTTCCGAGGTGGGCGGCAAAAGCAAGCAGGATCTGATTCGGCTACTTGTGGGGGACGACTTGCCGGTACTTGAAAAGGCGCCCCCACAGACTCGGTCGGTCGAATGCTTGCTGGCGGTGGACGATCTGGTGGTGACAAGAGCAGATCGCAGTGTGGCCGTCGACAGGGCAAGCTTCACATTGCACTCGGGAGAAATCCTGGCCTTGTGCGGTGTCGATGGGAACGGTCAGACGGAGCTTATCCACGCCATAGCCGGCATGCTCAGCCCGCTGTCAGGAACGCTGAAGTACTGGTTTGCGCCCGACGGCCGACGTTTGGACGCGGCTCAGGTGCGAGCCGGGGGCGTGTCCCACATACCTGAAGATCGTCTGCGCGATGGTGTGCTGCGGCATGCCTGTCTTGCCGACAATTATCTGCTTACCCAGTTGGGTGATCGACGCTTCAACCGGCGAGGCTGGCTTCGGCCCAAGCCCGTGCGATCGGCCCTTAAGAAAGCTATTTCCGAGTATTCCGTAAGGGCTCCCGGCGAGACCGCTCTGATGAGTCAGCTGTCGGGTGGAAACCAGCAAAAACTGGTGCTGGCCCGCGAACTCGAGTCTCAACCCCGTCTTATTCTGGCGGCCCATCCCACTCGCGGCCTCGACGTTCAGACGATCGCTTTTGTAAACAATCAATTGCTTGAGTGCAAAGCGCGCGGGGCGGGTGTGCTGCTGGCTAGCGCCGACCTGGCCGAAGCCTGGCAAGTGGCCGACCGCATCATGGTGATGTCGGCGGGCAAGCTGCATGGGCCGGTTCCCATTAATGAAACCTCTATTCAGGAAGTCGGCCGCTGGATGACCGAAAGATGAATAATAAAAATCGTGGCTACATCCTTGGGCTGGCGCTTATAGTCATCGGCATCACCGCCCTTATTCCTGCTCTTTTTATTTTGATGGCAGGCAAGAATCCGGTTGCGGCGTACCTGTCCTTATTGTCCTATACCCTGGGAACGCGCAATGGCTTTCTAGAAGTGCTCACTCAGTGCATTCCATTGACGCTGGTGGGATTGGGAGTGGCGGTCGCCTTTCGGGCCGGTGTCTTCAATATTGGCGGCAGTGGGCAGTTCGTTTTCGGCGCTATTGTCAGCTTTGTTTGTGCCCAGGTTCTCGGACCCTTGCCCATGCCTCTGGGCCTCATTCTTTATCTGGCCGCCGGGTTTATCGGCGGTGGGCTATTGGGCTTGTTCGTCGGATGGCTGCGCGTGCGGTATCGAGCAAGCGAAATCATCTCGACCATCGTCCTTAATTTCATTGTCCTGCAATTTCTCAGCTGGCTGATACGAGGCCCGCTGCAAGAGCCGTCTCGGCTCATGCCATGGAGCGACTATTTACCCGAAACCCTTCTGCTTCCGAATCTAATCGAGGGTTCCCGTGTGCACTGGGGGCTGGTGGTCGCTGCACTAGCCGTCATCGTCATGGCCGTCGTGATTAAAAAGACGGCTTTTGGGTTTCGCGTGACTGCCGTGGGACAAAACCTGTTTGCGGCCCGTTATGCCGGCTTGCGTGAAGGGCGCGTCATCATGGCCGCCATGCTGGTTAGCGGCGGCCTGGCCGGATTGGCCGGCAGCGTCCAGGTGGCCGGCATACTGGAGCGCTTGCAAGACGACTTTTCCTCCGGTTATGGCGAGGCGGCTATCGCCATTGCTTTGATGGCCCGGCTGTCACCGGCCTGGGTGCCGTTGGCTGCTCTGCTGTTCGCCGTGTTCTACGTCGGGGCGGGCGTATTGCAGCGCGAGGCGGGCATCCCCTTTCCCATTGTGCACATCATCGAGGGAGTCGTGATTTTCGGCTTCCTGTGTTTTGAAGCGCTGACCCAACGCAAAGGCAGGACCTGATATGGAACTGATCATCGTCGGCCTTGTCGCCGCAGGCATTCGGCTCAGTATTTCCATCGCATTTGCCGCCCTGGGCGAAACCGTTGCGCAGCGCGCGGGCGTGATGAATGTGGGCCTGGAGGGCATTATGCTATTTGCCGCCTTTCTGGCCGCAGCAGGCGCGGTGTATAGCGGAAGTCCCTGGGGAGGCGTGGTCCTGGCCATGGTCGGCGGGGTGATCCTGGCGGCCATCCACGGGGTGTTTTCCATTTATCTGTGCGCCAACCAGATCGTCTCGGGGCTGGCCTTGGTGTTATTGGGGGCCGGCTTGTCGGGCTTCGGTTACCGGCTCACCATTGGTCAGACTCCTGTCACCATCCCGGCATTCCAAGCCCTCGATTTCGGCCCCCTGCGCGACATTCCTTTTGTGGGTCCCATCATCTTCGGCCATAGCGCGTTGGTGTATATCGCCGTAGCGGTGGCGGTGGCTTTGTACTTTCTGCTGCCGCGCACATCATGGGGGCTCGAGGTCCGGGCCTCTGGCGAGGATCCCGATGCCGCAGACGCCGCCGGCGTGAATGTCAATCGCCATCGATTTCTAGCTGTACTGTTCGGAGGCGTCATGGCCGCTTTGGGGGGCGCTTTTCTCGTATTGGCGCAGGTAGGCGCCTATGTCGAAGGGATGGTCGCCGGGCGTGGATTTATCGCTATTGCTTGCGTAGTCTTCGGCGGGTGGAACCCTTTAGGTGTGCTGGCGGCGTGCCTGGGCTTCGGCCTGACTGATGCTTTGCAATTCCGGCTTCAAACCTGGTATCCAGACATTCCCTACCAGTTCTTTGTCACCTTGCCATATCTGGTCGCCTTGGGGGCGCTCGTGATCTTCGCAAGCCGCTCTGTCGGCCCCTCTGCCTTGGGCCTTCCTTTCCGTTCATTACGGAAGGGGGCGAGGCGGTTAAGTCGACAGTCGTAAAATTCAGGGCTTGCGGCCCGCTTCAATCGTTGCCTTTCAAATGCCTACAGCAGAATCCGTTACCTCCGAATTCAGCCCGCCTCATCTGGACCTGGATCGAAACGTGGCGTTCCACATGGCTTCCATCATTTTTCAGATGGAGCAAGATCTACGTAATTCCAGCCTGCGCAAGCTGGACATCACTTATATCCACTTCCGCGTGTTGCAATACTTGTTGGAGGACGACGGAAAAAATATCGGGGATATCGCTCGGGCCCTGGCAGTGCGCCCGCCTGTGCTGAGCCGCGTCGTCGATCAGATGGAGCTTCGCCAACTGGTGCAGCGGCGCACAGACCCGGACGACAGCCGCTTGACGCGGGTGTACCTTACTGACGAAGGACGCTCCAAGTACGGGCAAGCATGGCCGGCGGCTCATCGAATCATTCGCCACGCTCTGGAGGTGTTGGAGCCGGCCGAGCAAGAGGCGCTGACGGCTACACTCAAGAAGGTGTGGGATCACGTCTGCGATGCGTAATTGGCTGTGTTTGGCGTCAAGCCGCTCAGGCCACTCCGGCGACTAAAGCCACTTGAACCGCTCAAGCCGTTTGCCAATGCCCATGAAAGCTCAAAGGCGTTGCATGATTCAACAACACCCTTGCGACGGGGCCGGCCGAAACCTCATCAGCGCGAAACACCCCTAGAAAGGATTTTCCGGTCCGGCCATCCAGCCCCAGACTGAGCAGCCAGCCGAAGTCCGTTCCTTTGCCTGGTTCCGGGACGAAGACGGGCTCACCCATATGGGTCTGCGCACCCATGTCCATGACGGTTTCCTGTCCGGTCTCTGTATTGATGCGGGCGAGCCCGTGATGGAAGATTCCCGGTTCAGTTGCCGTGGTGAAGTAGCCGTAGCGGTGCGGCCCGCAAGCCAGGCGTTGATCGAGAGCAGGAAACTCGCAATTGCGCGTGCTGATCACTTCTTCAATTAGGCTTCGTTTCTTCAAATCGATGCGGTAGCGCCGCAGCTGGCCCGTGGCTTTGCTTACGCCACGGCGACCTTCCATGATCTGACGCAAAGCCGCGTTCTCGCCGACAAAATGGTCGGGCTCCTGGTAGCCGACGAAATCAGCCACAATAAATCCGGCCTCGTCGTAAGCATTTAGCGTATGCCACATAAAAGAGGCCGGAGCCTCGAGAAAAAGCGGTTTCTGTTCTGCTTCCCGGTCAACGACAAGCACGAGGTTTCCATCTTGAGGACGCCAGCTGAGGCTTTCCGTGAAGCTGGCCAGGCCGCTTAGAAATGGTAATGGCGACAGCACGAGGGGATGCAGCAGCACCACGGCATACCGCTGTGTAAGAAACCAGTGGTGAACGTAGGAAGACCTGGGCACTGGTATGCGTTGGTGGCGTATGAACGCCATGTCGTTGCGGTGTTCCACCAAATGCACTGTGTTTTGGCGGCCGTGCTGGAAGGCAAGCAAACCCCATTGACCGGTAGAAGGGTCTGTATGAGTGTGCGCTTTAAAATTAAGCGACTCCCGACGCGGGCCCACCTTCTGCTCGCCCAAGGTTTCCAGAGTGTCCGGATTCAGCCCCCAGGGCAAGCCCACTTCGTCAAAGGCATACAGGCAGCCGTTTTTAACCAAGGTCGTGACCCCTGCTTGCGACTGGATGCGGTTGCCGGCATTGCGCCGCACCCCGCCTGGGGCGCGCGTCGTCCAGGTAGGCAGTAAAAAGCGGCCCGCGGCCTGTTCCTTGATGAACTTTCTGGTTTGCACGAATCGATTGCGGTAGTGCACACGCCCGTCTTCAAATCGAAACGCCTGAATCATGCCGTCTCCGTCGAGGAGATGGCGTTTGCGGTGGCCGCCCAAGTCGAAGCGACCCGGGCCGTTGCGGTACAAGGTGCCCCGTAGGCTTGCCGGCAGTGTGCCTTCCACCTGGGGCATGTAGTCGTGCTCGTTGGTCATGCTGGTAGCCAGTCCCATCAACCATGACTCATCGGCAGAAAGGGGAGGAGTGTGTGCAGTCTCTTCCTTTGGAAAACGGTGCTTGATTATCATCGTGAACACTAAAGTCAGGGTTTAGAAAAGCGTGTCACAACCAGGTCATGCAATTAGCGTACTCTTGGGTTTCTCTATCGCCGGGTCCTATGTCGTTCAGGGACCAACACCTAGGAAGTCGTTGACCAGGGGCCAGCGCGTATGCTAATATAGCCAGCTATCCATAAAATTAGCCTAAGGTGTATGCGCACGCAATGCATGCATCGGCCGCCCAGTTAGAACACTAATACACTTAGTTTGAAAAAACTGGCAGGCCGGGGCTGACTTTATGTGTGTTGCAAGACCCGCTCTTTACGTGATTTTTCGTGTTAGGCGGTTATTGCGACCGCCTACGTTGTACTTACCAAGAAATCACAGGATGCGTAAAGGTCATGCCAACCATTAGCCAACTCGTGCGTAAGCCGCGCGAAGTATCTCGCGCCAGCAGCAAGAGCCCCGCGCTCGAAAACTGCCCGCAGCGCCGTGGTGTTTGCACTCGCGTGTACACCACTACCCCAAAAAAACCTAACTCCGCTCTGCGTAAAGTCGCCAAAGTGCGTCTCACCAACGGCTACGAAGTCATTTCGTACATTGGCGGTGAAGGCCACAACCTGCAAGAGCACTCGGTCGTGCTCGTGCGCGGCGGTCGTGTAAAGGATCTTCCCGGTGTGCGTTACCACATCGTGCGTGGTTCGCTCGACCTGCAAGGCGTCAAGGACCGCAAACAGTCGCGTTCCAAGTACGGCGCCAAGCGTCCCAAGGCCTAATACGCTTCTGCTTATCTATTCATTCATCTAGTTTCATCCGTGCAGCCGTGGGCGATGGCGCCCATAGCATGTAAGGGACCATTTCTGATAAATGGTCGTGGCCGCGTAATTCGCGGTTCAACTGAACTGTCACAAGGAAATCAAAATGCCGCGTCGTCGCGAAGTACCCAAACGCGAGATTCTTCCCGATCCCAAATTTGGCAGCGTAGAGCTGGCCAAATTCATGAACGTTGTCATGTTGTCGGGCAAAAAAGCCGTAGCAGAGCGCATCGTCTACGGTGCGTTGGACCAAATCCAGGCTAAAACTGGCAAAGAGCCTATCGAAGTGTTCAACGCTGCCATCAACAACATCAAACCTGTCGTTGAAGTAAAAAGCCGCCGTGTAGGTGGTGCAAACTATCAAGTGCCGGTCGAAGTGCGCCCTGTGCGCCGCCTGGCTCTCGCCATGCGCTGGTTGCGTGAAGCAGCCAAGAAGCGCGGCGAAAAATCGATGGATTTGCGCCTGGCCGGCGAACTGCTTGATGCTTCCGAAGGACGTGGCGGCGCGATGAAGAAGCGCGAAGACACGCACAAAATGGCCGAGGCCAACAAGGCCTTCAGTCATTTCCGTTGGTAATCTAAGGATACAATCATGGCCCGCAAAACCCCAATCGAGCGTTATCGCAACATTGGTATCTCTGCGCACATCGATGCAGGGAAAACCACCACCACCGAACGGATTCTGTTCTATACCGGCGTCAACCACAAGATTGGCGAAACCCATGAAGGCTCGGCCACCATGGACTGGATGGAGCAGGAGCAAGAGCGCGGCATTACCATCACTTCGGCTGCTACAACTGCGTTCTGGCGTGGCATGGCGGGCGATCGTCCCGAGCATCGCATCAACATCATCGACACCCCGGGTCACGTTGACTTCACTATCGAAGTAGAACGTTCCATGCGCGTGCTCGATGGGGCCTGCATTGTGTATTGCGCGGTGGGTGGCGTTCAGCCCCAGTCCGAAAACGTGTGGCGCCAGGCCAACAAGTATGGCGTGCCCCGCCTGG
>JAJUGB010000152.1 GCA_029268595.1 Alcaligenaceae bacterium
ACTGCTCTCCGGCTTGACCGCTGCAGCAACCCTCGGTGCCGGAATCTTCACCATCGGAGCGGTGGGCGTTATCGCAGCGTCCATGTTCTGGGCATGGCTCCCCCGTCAACAATCTACGGGCTAGCCCTTTCAAGCTGCCTCGTAGAACAGCAGCACTCGCCAGTTTCACTTGTCGCCAAGGGGCATAAGTCTTGCTGTTTATCGGGCTTGTTCTACCCGACAGCACTGGCCCTATGGCCAGGACGGAGTTCCGAATGAACAATCGAGTTGCGCGCGGCCAGACTTTCCCCGACCTGCAATTACCCAATCACGAAGGGAAACGCTGCCTGCTGTCCGACGAGCAGGGACAGAACGCCTTGCTCCTCCTTATCATCCGCGGTGCGTTTTGTTCTGAGGACCGCGAGCAACTGAAAGAGTTGAGTCGCTTTTACCCGCAATTGGATGTGGGACATTGCCGGGTTGTAGTCGTCACTCCGGACGACCCCGTGACGACACAGATGCTTCGGCAGGACGTGGAAGCGCAATATCCATTTTTCTGCGACGAGGACAGAACCGTAACAAGAGAGCTGGGGCTTCAAGGGGCGGACGGGGCGACTCAACACCCCATGACATCTCATACATTTTTATTGGATCGCTCCCGTAACGTTCACGAGGCATGGGTCGGACACCAATTTTGGGACCGGCCGTCGGCCGCAGAGCTGCATCAGCAATTACGCGAGCTGTCACGGCGCCAGGCGATCGCGCAGGACCAACAAAGCACGGTGCCTTCGAGTCCGCCGGAAGCCATACCGGCCGCACGCCCTCCAACCCCCGGGGAAGCAACAGGAAACCAGGGAGAACCTCCCAACAATCTGGCTGATTGAGGCCCGGGATTTTCTAGCGGAGGGGCATAGGAATAGGCCTTGCTGCCCACTGCGATCAAAGCCCAAGGGCGCCCCACAAGTACCAGGAGGTTTTTATGGCCAATACGCCCAAGCAAGATCAAGACAAGAAAGACCAAAACCGGGCCGTCGAACCCGCGCACAACCCGAATGCGGACATCGAAGATGCCCCGCTCAATGCAGCGACGCCAGAGTCAGCGACGGACAACGACCCCTATCCACAGACCAAGTCCGGCCTTCGAGCGGCGGGCCACGGCGGTGGCGAGCTCGATGATCAGGAGAACGCGGGAGACAGTCCCGATGGCTACGTGTTCAGCGGAGGTGGACGCGGTCATGTGCCGTTAAGAAGCTTCGACCAGGAAATCGACGAAGACATGGAAAGCCGCAGTGGCCCGTTCACTCGCGGAGGACACCCTGCAGCAGAAGACGCAGGTGGACCATCCGCACAGCCGGAGGGGCGGAAAAGCGACTCCCAAGAAAGCGACCAATCACGGTCGGAATGAGGCCGCCGACTCCAGGTGGAAAGACACCCGGAACACGGCGCGAGCTAGAACCGCTGCAGCGTTGATACGCGCCTCGGGCGCTGCAGCGGTGGCGCAAAGTTCGGCTGGTCAACCACAATAAACGCGTACAACGACGTCGGAAGCGTCCAATTGGATATTCAGTCGGTCGTCTCGATACTCCTTCGTGATTACCTGTCCGGGCCTCATCACTCGCACGATCCTCGCGCCGCTTAGCTCTTGGGCGCGCTGGCGCAACTCGTCCGTAGAGGCGTTGCCCTGAATGGGGCTTGTGCGTTCGGTACTGCAGACGCCCGGGGGTGCGCTACGCGGGGTAGACGTCATGCAGCCGGCCAAAGCGCCAAGAAGAATTACTGCGAAAAGACGATGCATTTCCACTCCTTTGTTTGTACTTGTTGATGCGAAAAGGGCCATGCAAAGCGGTCATGTTACCGCTACGATATGCCCGGACAGCAAAAGCTGGACCGGCACAGGACCTGGTCTAGTGTCCAGGCGCAGACGCTTGACCGCGGGACAAGCAGTCCCGACACTTGCGTGCTGCTGAATACGCTGGAACATCAATAAGAAAGGACACTCCGTGGGAATGCTGGCTACCGTTTCGCAGTTCGTTGGAAAAACCTTTGCCTGGTGGGTTCTGCTTTTCGCAGTGGCCGGTTTTATAGCTCCGCCGGTGTTTACACCGCTGGTACCGTGGGTTCCGGTGCTATTGGGCGTCATTATGTTTGGAATGGGCCTGACCATTTCCATGGGCGATTTTGCGGAAGTAGTTCGTCGTCCACGAGATGTTGCTTTAGGTGTGGTTGCCCAATTCGTCATCATGCCGGGTATTGCGGTGCTACTGACTCAAATCATGCCTGTTTCACCCGAGGTGGCGGCCGGCGTCATTTTAGTGGGCTGCTGCCCGGGCGGCACCGCCAGCAATGTAATGACTTACTTAAGCAAAGGTGACGTCGCCCTGAGCGTCGCATGCACCAGTATGACCACACTGCTGGCCCCGGTTGTGACGCCTCTGTTGGTCTGGTTGCTTGCCAGCGCATATTTACCCGTTGATGCCGGCAGCATGTTTCTCAGCATCGCAAAAATCATCTTACTTCCCTTGGCGCTTGGTTTTGTTCTGCAAAAGCTGGCTCCCGGCTTGGTCAAAGCCGCCACTCCTGCCCTGCCGCTGGTCAGTGTTGCCGGCATCGTGCTTATCGTGGCGGCCATAGTCGGCATCAATCAGCACGCGATATTGCGATCCGGCATGTCCATCTTCCTGATTGTCGCGCTTCACAATTGCCTGGGCCTGCTGTTCGGCTATTACTCGGCAAAGGCGTTTGGCCTGTCCATGGCAAAACGGAAAGCCATCAGCATAGAAGTGGGCATGCAGAACAGCGGCCTGGGCGCCGCCTTGGCAAGCGCACACTTTTCGCCGTTGGCCGCCGTGCCCAGCGCAATATTCAGCGTCTGGCACAACATCTCGGGAGCCATCCTGGCAAGCTGGTTTGCCCGGCGACCTTGAATGCATGTCTGAATCGGGATGACCGCCATGCACGCACTATCGAAGCCTTCTCCGTTGACCCGCGCGCTGCAGTCAGTTGACAGGCGGTATCGCCCTCCTCCCCTGCCCGCTTGTCCAGAACCCAGCTCCGTCACGAGGCCAACTGACGAAAAGAAGGATTCAAGTGCCTTATTGGCCTTCGCCATGGAAAGCGCACGGATGTGCATCGAGGTCGGCGATACTCCGCCTGAAGCCTTCAAAGCACTGTTCATCGATGGGTTGAAGTCGTTGATCCGCGAGGCGCTGGACCCACACCGGGGAGATCCCGCGTTTCAAGCGATGCTACTGCAACATGTGTCACCGCAGGTCCGTGAATACGCTTCCCTGCTCGCTCTGACCAATCAGGACCAGAGACGAGTCCGTTCCCTAGTGGATGCCGTTGCACACCCCGAGAAACTGCGACGTTCTTCTGCGGGGCCGCTTGCCGACGCACTGGCTGGTTTGCAGCGCTGCACGTCCGAAGGTTCTTGGCAAGCGGTTCACCAACAGGCAAGTGAACTGCTTGATGGCCCGGCCCTGGACAGTTGGCCGATCGTTTTTGCAACACTAAGACAACTGACGAGCGATCCGGCCCTAACCCGTCTTATGCGTCTTGATAGCTTGCAAACAGACAATCGGGTGCGCCAGTTTGGTACTTTGCGATATCAGCAGGGACCCCGTTCCGGTACCCCGGAGGCCGCTATTCAGGGCGCGGCAGCACGACAACGTGGCAGCGACGCTGAGGCTCGCACCGCAAAGATACTGCAAGTATTGGTCGACCGTCTCAACAGGATGGTGCAGGCCTCATCAGTCGCACCGCCCGCGGCAGAAGCGTCAGCCTCGGCGTACAAGCTGGTGACATCCCTATATGTGCCCAGTCCTTTGTCTAGCGACGTAAAGCGTGCAAAGACCGAATGGGATGTGGTCATTCTGCATAAAGCCGGCGAAGTCAATTCCCAGCCCGTCTGGGATGTCTGCCTATTGGTGGAGGTTAAAGCATCTGTGGACGCGGCAGCGACCGATTTCCCGCGATTACTAAGGGGGTTAAATGCGCTAGCTCAAGCGAACCCAGCTCAAGTCTACCCATTTACTAGCCGTCAAGGCACTGTGCACTTACGTGGCCTATCGCTAAGCCAGCTCAGTGAAAATGCCGATACAGTACTGTACTGCTGCGATGGCCCGAACCACTCTAGTCCTCGTCCTCTAAGCGCCGCCAGCAGAATGCAACTGCTTTCGGCGCAAGGTAGTCTGGCCTATGCCGAGGGTTTGCAGAACAATTCAAGCGATGATCAGGCGCCCCTTGAAGCCGTCTGGCAAGAAGTGACTCACGCACCTGAGTGGCGGCCCGTCCTTCAGCAATACGTGACCATGCGCCGGGCGTGTGAACGGGTGGTGCATATTGACGACCTGGCTGTAGCTTTAGAGACCGCTTTGCCGGGCGAATCCTCGGCAAGGTGTGACCAAGGAGAACTGCCATGACCAACGATTCATCGGAGCAAGAAATCCGCTCACTCCCTTGGGCTGCGCCGCATAGACGGCGCCTGGAAGGTGACCCACGAGCACCACTCGATTCCGATCAAGCTCGAATGGGTGACGAACAACAGGCGATCATTTAACCTCCAACGCAATGATCTTGTCGTCCTTGGTTGTGAAAGAAAAGACGAGGGTTGCTGGGCTATTCGGAAACTTTCCGCTTACTTTTGCACGGACAGAGACTTGGTCATCCGCCAGGGTCGTCTCAATGGGTTCGACGACATGTTGGTACCGTTCCTTGGCTGCCACCCACCAACTACGGATCGCATTGAGCCCCTTATGGCGGGCTCCTTCGTCCTTCACGACCGCGTCCACCGAAAACAATTCGGCCAAGCTGTCGGCGTCGTTTCTTCTGTCGGCGTCGAAGTAGGTTTTCACAATAACCGGCATATCCATCTTGATCTTCCTCGGTAAGGTTGTGTCCGCGGATAGATTAATGCTCGACAACTATTTCAACAATCCAGATAATGCGGGATTCAGTATTGACCATTATGGGACAATGCGCCGCGCTAACCTGAACGATCTGGAAGCCGTCATAGCCATCGCCCGACGAGGCACTTTTCGTGCTGCTGCAATTGACGTCGGGATGTCCACCACGGCGCTCAGCCATACTGTGGGTAAGCTCGAGGCAAAGCTCGGTGTCCGTCTTTTCAACCGCACCACACGGAGCGTGTCGTTGACGGAAGCCGGTAAGCTTTTTGTAGAGCAGGTCGGCCCTGCTCTGCAGAATATTCATGCCGCTCTGGACACGGTGCGAGCCCAACGCGGCACACCATCAGGGACCATACGGATCAACGTTGCGCCTTTTGCGGCGCGCACTACGATCCTGCCGCTGGTGACTGAGTTTCTTCAGCGCTACCCAGACATGCATGTCGATCTCATTAGCGACGGGCGGCTTGTCGATATCGTCGCCGATGGTTTTGATCTGGGTGTGCGGGTCGAGGTTCTGGTCCCCAGCGACATGATTGCGGTGCCGCTTGGCCACTGGCAGCGATACGCCGTTGTCGGGTCACCCGGCTATTTCAAGGACCATGGGAAGCCCAGTATCCCAACAGACCTTCTCAACCACCGATGCGTCCGCGTCCGATTGCCCGACGGAACACTGTTTCGGTGGCGGTTCGAGAAAGATGGAGAGACAGTTCAGATCGACGTCCGCGGGCCTTTGGTGATCGATGAGGCCAGCCTTGCACGAGCGGCGGTAATGGCAGGTCTCGGCATCGGCTGCTTCATGGAGCAGGACGTCCTTGCCGATATTGAGGCGGGAGTGCTGATTCGTGTGCTGGAGGACTGGACACCGCCTCTTTCGAAAGTGTGCCTCTACTATCCTAGCCGCCGTAATCTTTCCGCTGGGCTAAGAGCTTTTCTAGACCTGGCACGGGAGTCGCCCGTTTCTCGTGCAACCCTGAACGAATAACTGCTTTACTCTTTTTCTTCCCAAAGGTTGATCACTTTTACGCCGGCTGCCAGGAACGCGCTGCACATTCCTGATCGTCACTGCTCTCATGTCTGCAACCTCCTTTGGATTGCCATGCAATCAAATATACGAACTGCATTCAGGGCATATCAAGCGCTACCCACCGCATACCTTGTGCTGGTTCGATTGGAAGGAGAAGAAGGACAACCCACTGCCTGGGGTTGCCAGACCATGCTAGAGGAAATCGAAAAAGCCCGCGATTACGCGGGCTTAGCGGTCTTTATACCTCGAGCTGCCTGGCTATGCCAGACGCGGCATCACTCCCACTCAATCGTCGCGGGCGGCTTGCTGGACACGTCGTAGGTAACCCGGTTGATACCGCGAACCTCGTTAATAATTCTCGACGAGACGCGCTTAAGCAGCGAGTACGGTAGTTCGGCCCAATCCGCCGTCATAAAGTCCGTCGTTTGCACAGCTCGCAACGCCACCACGTAATCGTAGGTGCGCCCGTCGCCCATGACGCCCACCGACTTCACCGGCAGGAATACGGCAAACGCCTGGGACGTCAGGTCGTACCAGCTCTTGCCGCTGACCGAGTCGATGGTCTTGCGCAATTCTTCGATAAAGATGGCATCCGCTCTACGTAGCAGGTCGGCGTACTCTTTCTTGACTTCGCCCAATATGCGCACGCCCAGTCCCGGACCCGGGAAAGGATGGCGGTAGACCATAGCTGGCGGCAAGCCGAGGGCTACGCCAAGTTTGCGCACTTCGTCCTTGAAGAGCTCGCGTAGCGGCTCAAGCAGTTTCAGGTTGAGAGTATCAGGTAGGCCACCCACATTGTGATGTGACTTGATTGCGACGGCTTTGCCCGTTTTGGCGCCCGCCGATTCAATGACGTCCGGATAGATGGTGCCCTGTGCCAGCCACCGAGCGTTCTTGAGCTTGCCGGCTTCGGTCTGGAACACTTCCACGAACTCCCCACCGATAATCTTGCGTTTGGCTTCGGGATCGCTGACGCCGGCCAATTTGCCCATGAACTGGTCGGTGGCGTCGATATGGATGATTTTCATGCCGAAATGGTCACGGAAAGTCATCATGACCTGTTCGGCTTCATTCAGGCGCAATAGGCCGTGGTCGACGAACACGCAAGTAAGTTGGTCGCCGAGAGCCTTGTGAATGAGAGCGGCCGCCACAGAAGAGTCCACCCCGCCGGAGAGCCCCAATATGACTTCATCGCTGCCCACCTGCTCGCGTATGGCCGCCACGGCTTCTTCAGCGTAATCCGGCATATTCCAGTCGCCGTCGCAGCCACAGATTTCGCGTACGAAACGCGACAGAATCGCTTCGCCCTGAGTCGTGTGGGTGACTTCGGGATGGAACTGCACGCCATAGAACTGACGCTCCTCGTCGGCC
>JAJUGB010000153.1 GCA_029268595.1 Alcaligenaceae bacterium
GATGAAGCCGCGCATTGACTACGATCCTGCGTGGCTCACCTTCTCGTATGTCGTGGCCGTTACGGCGTCAGGCGCCGCTCTCTGGATCACCTCCTACCTCGGCCGTGCCGGCTCGCATCGTCGCGTGCTGAAAGGCGTTGCCGGCGTCGTCATGGGTTGCGCGATCGTGGGCATGCATTACAGCGGAATGGAGGCGGCACGCTTTCCCTTGGGAAGCGTGTGTGGCGCGGCGAACGTAGGCGTGGACACAGACTGGCTGTCCATACTGGTGGCCATGGTCACCGTGGCGGTTCTTGCCATTGCACTCATCATTACCATACTGGACAGTCGGCATGCCTCTCGCACCGGCCAGCTGAACCAGTCGCTGCACGAAGCCAACAAGGCGCTCGAGCATATGGCGCTGCACGACGCGCTGACGCGACTGCCCAACCGCGCCTTGCTGGAAGACCGGATTGAGCAGGCACGCGAGGCAGCGTTGCGCAACGACGCACGCTTCAGCATCCTGTTCATGGACCTCGACGGCTTCAAGGCAGTGAATGACGCTTACGGCCATGCCGTGGGTGATCAGCTATTGGTCGAAGCCGCCGGCAGGATAAAGTCCGGTATTCGCGGCGAAGACACCGTCGCGCGTTTTGGCGGCGATGAATTTGTCGTACTCAGCCAAAACAGCCACGCCGAAGACATCGCCACCCTGGCGTCAAAGATCGCCGACCTGATCGCTCAGCCATACACAGTCGGTGGATTCGACTTGATGCTGTCGGTCAGCATCGGCATTGCCATCTACCCGCAGGACGGCGAAGATTTGCGCAGCCTGCTTGTCAACGCCGATGCCGCGATGTATCACCGCAAGGAGATGGGGCGCAACGGCTATTCATTCTTCGATCCGTCGATGAATGCCAATGCCGAGGACCACCTGAAGTTGATCCAGCATCTGCGCCTGGCAATAGAGAGGAACGAGCTGGTTCTTCATTACCAGCCACGGTTTGATGCCGCCACGGGCGCAGCCTCCGGTGCGGAAGCGCTGGTTCGATGGATGCATCCCCGCCGCGGGATGGTCATGCCTGACCACTTCATTCCCGCTGCGGAAAAGACGGGCCTCATTGTTGACATCGACAATTGGGTGCTGAACGAAGCATGCCGCCAACTCAGCGAATGGAGAAAGCAAGGCCGTGACTGGACCGTTTCGGTAAATCTGTCGGCACTGCAATTTACTCATGCCGGCCTGATAGGCGCCGTGCGCACCGCCCTGGATCGCCATGGTGTCCCGCCACAAAGCCTCACCGTGGAGATCACGGAATCGACAGCGATGCGCAATGTCGATGAAAGCATGGTCATTCTGAAGGAGCTGGACGAGCTTGGAGTCAGAATCTCAATCGACGACTTCGGGACCGGCTATTCCAGTCTTCTGTACCTGAAGCGGCTGCCTGCCAGCGAGCTGAAGATTGACCGCGGATTCGTGAGGGAACTGGTACGGGACACGGAAGACGCCGCCATCGTTTCCGCGATCATTGCGCTGGGCAAGGCCCTGCAATTGAATATTGTCGCCGAAGGGGTGGAGACCGCGGCGCAGAAGCAGTTCCTCAATGAGCTGGGATGTCACTCCCTGCAGGGGTATTTGTTGGGCAAACCTGTGGCAGCATCAGCGTTTCCCGGTGCGTAGAAGACCGGGTGCAATGACCGGGCTTGCGAGCACCCATAAGCTTGGCTTGAGTGCTAAGGAACCGCGCTCGACACACCGGCGCGGTCCTATGAGAAATTTTATTCTTCCACTTTGACGTTGGCGTCTTTGACGATTTTGCCCCAGCGTTCATACTCGTTTGTGATGAACGCCTGGAAGTCGCTCGGCGTGGCACTCGTCGACAGCTCCACAGCGGCATTACCCAACTGTTGTTTCATCTCCGCTTGTTCGCTCGCGGCAAGAGTCGCCTCATGAAGTTTCTTGATAATTGGCTCCGGAGTACCGGCGGGCGCAATTAAGCCGATCCAGTTGACTGCGACAAAGGATGGCATCCCCTGTTCGCCGGTCGTCGGCAAGTCTGGCAAGAATTCCGATCTCTTATCATTGGCCATGGCTATACCGGTCAGTCCACCAGTCTGAATGTGCTTATAAACCGCCGGCAAGTCGACCACTACGCCGTCCACATGGCCGGCCAATGTATCGGTGACAGCCGGTGCCGCGCCCTTATAAGGAACATGGATAATATTTCCCCCTGCCGTACTTTTGAAAAGTTCGATAGCCAAATGTGGAAGCCCGCCCGTACCCGATGATGCCAGGGTTAATTCCCCTCTGTTCGCCTTATCTACTACCTCTTTAAGCGTCTTGGCTGGTACCTTGGGGTTGAGAGCAAGCGTCTCCGGAGTGATCCCAATTAAGCTAATCGCGGCAAAGTCTTTGCGTGCATCGTACGATACGCTTTTGGCAGTATGCGGCGTTACAACGAGTGGGCTGGCACTACTGACCATCAGCGTGTAGCCGTCCGGCGCTGAACGTGCGACATACGAAGTCGCGATCATCCCAGCCGCGCCCACCTTATTTTCAACAACAACTGAAACGCCGAGAATTTCTGAAAGCGGCTTCGCGAGGGCACGCGCAGCGATATCGTTCGAGCCACCGGGGGAGAAACCTACGATCAATGTAATGGGTTTATCGGGAAATTCCGCTGCAGACACTTGCGTGCCGAACATCGCGACCGTCGTTCCCAGGCAAGTTACGAGCGTGGCAAGCACAGTTCGCACTCTTCTATGCGTTTTATATTTATGCACAATATTCTCCTAAAATTTTTATTAGATGAAATGTTGACGGCCGGGCACTAGGCCGAGATGACGGACGGCTTGAAGATGTCTGCAATGTCGGTCTTGTCTGAAAGATGCAAACAGAAGTCCAACAGTTCCTGCGATTGATCGGCGCCAAGAATCGGCTCACATAGGGCCCGAAACTTGGCGGACAGCTCTTCATTGGTCATCGGATTCGTAATGCTGCCCGTAGCGTTATCTACTACCGAAGTAAATTGACGCCCATCTTTCAATCGAACCGTAGCGCTCGCCTGGTTATTGGCCAGGTCTGGGTCGATTTCGATCTGAACTTTTTCTTGCACAGCACGGACCCGTGGATCCATGACGCTATCTAGCGTTCCTTCATCCAGGCCGGCCTTCTTATGAACCATGACGGCACCGACCCAGTGATACACGCTTACTTGCGCGTCGAGCTCATTTTCCGGCAGCTTGCGCCAACATAAGCGCATCGCGTCCGGATGTACTCGAAGCACGATTTGTTCAATTTCCTCGAAATTCACTGCCGGATTATTTGACAGGTCCAAGCACGCATCGATAGCGGGATGGATGACAATGCCGCAGGGATAGGGCTTATAGGCGTTCCGCATCATTTCGTAGTCGACGTCCAGATCGATCGTAATCAGCGACGCCATTGCCGGATCGGAAACCACCTCCAGCAGGCCATTTTTCCCATCGATGAGAATATCGCTGCTGTTAAAGTTTTCCATGGCCAAATAAGCGGAGGTAAGCCCATTCCGTGCCGCGACACCGGGAACTAAGGCGATCGCCATGCTTCCATGCGTCGCACGTAACCCGCAGGCCTGTGCCGCCGCCAATCCAATCGCCCACGTCATTTGTGTGTCGGACCGGTTCAACAGGCGGCCCACCGCGGCAGCGGCGCCAATCCCGCCCGACAAACCTGTCATAAACCAACCTATATGCGATCCGCCCGCCGCGATTGCCTTACTGACTCGGCACTCGATTTCTAGACCCACCACAAGCGCTGCCAGAAAATCCGACCCGACCACGGGCGCACCGGCCGCGCTCAGAGCATGGGCGGCCGAAAGCGCCGCTGCGGCCACCGGGCCGGTGGGATGCGTGATCGTAGCCAGATGTGTGTCGTCAAACGTCTGCACTGAAGAACTGAGACAGCTCAGCAGTGCTGCATCCGCCATGTTGGCCTTTTCGCTTCGCCCGAGGATGGGTGTCTCGCCCTTAGCGTGCATCGCCAATGTGCCGCGCATGGCCGCTTCCATCGACGGCGTCCTGGAGCCTCCCACAGCACAGGCTGTCCAGTTGAGCATCGCGCGTATCGATTCAAGCTGGATTTTTTCAGGCAAATTCTTCCAACGAACTCCACAGGCGTATTGCGCGAGGCGTCGCGCCATTGTCGGATTCCTGTCGTGCAATTCCTTGTCCTTTCAGTGTTACTGTGTTGATGATCGATATCAGTGGCTTGGTCAGAGGCTTGGCGCGACATGTAGCATGACAGTGTCGGGATCTTGTTCATTGCATAGCGGATAACGCCGCATGACCATCGGATCATGGCCGGGAACAATATGGTCAGGGCTATCTGCTGCTGCCACTAGTCGCCCATAACCGGCAAGCATGTCTTCAACGTTATGCACGATCGGGAATGGCCTGGCACGGTCCATATTTTCGTAGTAATGCGATGCATCAGACGCCAGTACTACCCATCCGCGCTGGGTATGCACCCGCACAGCCTGCAATCCCTTTGTATGCCCCCCGATTTTCAACACGCTGATTCCTGGCGCAATTGGCTGGTCGCCGTCGTGGAACGTGACTCTGTCAGCATAGACGTTACGAACTAACAGAACGACATCATCCACTGAATAGGCGTGGCGCATCGGTTCAAAACACATACAACGCCCGGTTGCGTACTCAACTTCCGCGTCTTGTATATGGAATTGCGCGTTGGGGAGCCTATCAAGGTTGCCCGCATGGTCGTAATGAAGGTGGGTCAAGATAACGTCGCCGACATCACCGGCCGCCACGCCGAGTTCACCCAGTGCATCGATGGGGCACCGAATCAACTGCCGCTGACGCATGACAGCAGTTTTCGCATTGAAGCCCGTATCGACGAGCACGACGCGTTCACGACTGCGCAGCAACCATACGAAAAAATCCATGGGCATAGGACCATCATGAGGATCGCCGCCCAGGAAATTGTCCTTACGCGCGCGCGACATGCGCGCATACCGTAAGGCATACACTTCATACTCCGGTAAATTCTTAGGATCGGACAAGCTTGATTTCATCGGATTTCTTTACTTGACTTAGGGGATGTTCGTTCAGCTGTTTGAACTGTCGTCCTCGCATGCGAGTCCTGCGCCGGTCAGTCCATCACCTGTCGCACTACGGTCCGTAAATCTGTCGCGATCTGGTGAAGGGACTGTCTGATGGCAGCCGCACACGTTGGTATTAAGACTGACTTGGGAAAAGACCACTGGCCATAGCGACGTTGCTGCTGATACATGTACCAGTGCCAATACAGCCATGCTCCTTTGATTCAGATCGACGCATGTATACCCCCATCGCGCCCGGAATTTACCCTATGACGGCAAGCGTTCTTCTAGAAAGAACAAATGTTCTATTTATATATTAAAGTGAAGTCGCGGAACCGTCAATGCAACTCCCTGTAGTGAAGGTCCTATTAGCTTCCAAAGGGTGCCGCTGGACCACCCCGGAAACAAAAAACCCCGTAGATGCTTGTTTCTACGGGGTCTTTGGTCGTTTTTGGACAGCTTTGGAAAATCTGTGGCGGACAGAGGGGGATTCGAACCCCCGATACGCTATAAACGTATACACGCTTTCCAGGCGTGCGCCTTCAACCACTCGGCCACCTGTCCGTACCGCCGGACACAAAAAATGCCACCTTTCGGGTTGCCCCTTGGGTTGGCTATTCGATCCATGCGAAGTCAGCCATTATAGCATGACGTTTCGCTTTCTCAAACGAAGTAGGCGCGGCCGCACGCCCGTGGGCATCAGCCAACAACGGCTCTGGCACCGAGCAAGCGCTCGCAGTACCTGGCGATCATATCGACTTCGATATTGACCTTGGTGCCCACCCGCAGCGACTTCAAGGTCGTCACTTCGATGGTGTGCGGGATCAGGTTGATTTCGATCTCGCAACCGTCTGGCAGGTCATCCACCGCGTTCACCGTAAGGCTCACACCGTTGACCGTGACGGACCCCTTGTAAGCCATGTAGCGCCCCAGCTCATGAGGCAGCCGGATGCGCAGCTTCCACGACTCGCCCACCGGCTCGAATACGCTGACAATACCTGTGCCATCAATATGCCCGGAGACCATGTGGCCATCCAGCGTATCGCCCAGCCGCATGGCATGCTCCAGATTCACATCGCCTTTTGCGTCCAGGCCGGCGGTGCGAAGCAGACTTTCACGGGATACGTCGACCTGGAATGCGTCCTTCTGCATGGCGACCACCGTCATGCAGGCTCCTTGAATGGCAATCGAATCGCCCAGACGGGTGTCTTCCCGCAGGAAACCGGGTGCCTGGATCGTCAGCCGCAAACCGGCGTCTGCTCCGCCTTCGGCCAATGGATGGATATCGCTGATGCGGCCGATGGCCGAGACGATGCCTGTAAACATGGAACTTCCTTCAATACAACTCAGTCGGACAGGTGACGCTGCATGACCTGATCGAGCGCCTGTTTCAACGCCGCCCAGTGGCCAGGGTGACGCAAGCGCAGGCGCATGTCCGTGCCCACTGGCAGGGACTCCACGAACTCGAAACGTTCAGCGTCCTGTAGCGATGTAACGGCCGGCATATTTGCCATGCCCCGTCCCTGCCCCAATAGCATGGGCGCCATGTAAACCAGCAGCTCATCAGCACAGGCGGTGCTCAGCATCGCGCCGGAAAGGCGGGCGCCCGCCTCGACGTGCACCTCGTTGATTTCATGGGCCGCCAGCCAGCGCATCAACGAAGGCAGGTCGATACCCGCTTCGCAGCTTGGCATGACGACGACTTCCGCATTGCGCCGCGCCAGACGTTCCGCCTTGGCCTGGTCGATACGGCAGACGAAGATCCACACCTTGCCGCCATCGAAAATACGTGCGTTCTCGTCGATCTCGAACCGCGTATCCACCACTGCGCGTATCGGCTGTCGCGGCGTCTCGACTTCTCTTACGGTCAGCAGGGGATCGTCGCTGCGCACCGTGCCGATGCCCGTCAGCGTGACACAACTGCGCGCCCGCCAGTGGTGACCATCTGCACGCGCCAGTGGGCCTGTGATCCACTGAGACTCACCTCCCGGCAAGGCGGAATGGCCGTCGATGGACACCCCGGTCTTCACCCAGACCCATGGCACGCCACGCGTCATGCGCGAGACGAAGCCCACGTTCATGGCCAGGGCATCATCGGCACATACGCCAATGGTTACTGCAATGCCGGCGGCGCGCAGGCGCTCGAGTCCCTGACCGCCAACCAAGGGGTTGGGGTCGCAAAGCGAAATGAC
>JAJUGB010000154.1 GCA_029268595.1 Alcaligenaceae bacterium
AAAGGGATACGTGAGATGTGTGAAGATGCCTGGCGATGGGAGTCCGCCGCGGTCGCCGCTTAAGCGAGCCGCGGGCGATGCCAACCCGCTCCAAGTACCGTTGGATATAGCGCCGCCATTATGGCGGCGCTGTTGTCAACGATCGGGGTCGTGTTCTACAAGTTACCCTGCCCGGTTAACGGGGCGGTCAGAGAGGGCCGGGGTCAACTCGTAATGACGGCTACTCGCAAAACCTTGAGGGATTTCGCCGGTTGACGCCCGTCTACAGCCCCTTTAGCATGGCCCGGAGAGCCCACCCGTTTAGGGCAGTTCGCGTGGTCGAGCAAGTGACCCGCCCGCAGCAGTTCAAGCAGTAAACGCAGCAGAAGCACCTCGAGCAGTTCAAGCAGTTTCCATAAAACATTCCAATATGTGAAACCATGAACACTGATAGCCGTGCCCCCGCTGAACGCGTTCCCTACAGCTCCATCATCAGCCGTCCCCGGCTTAAATTGCCAGGCAATGCCCGTGTCGTCGTTTGGCCCGTCGTAAACGTCGAGCACTGGGACATTCACCGCCCCATGGCCAGGCAAGTGTTGCCGGCGCCTACTGCTACTCCGGTTCTGCCCGACATCGCCAACTGGAGCTGGCATGAATACGGCATGCGGGTGGGGTTTTGGCGGCTCAAGCAGGCCCTCGACCGGTACGGCATCAAGGCCACTCTGTCCATAAACGGCAAAGTATGCGAAAGCTATCCCGAGGTGGCGGGGGCGGCCCGAGACGCCGGCTGGGAGTTCATGGGCCACGGGTATATACAAATGCCCACGCATCAGGTGGACGACCAGCCGGCGATGATCGCTCGCACTGTGGAAACCATCAGGCAGTTCACGGGCAAGGCGCCAGTCGGATGGCTAGGTCCCGGTCTTACCCAAACGTTCGACACCGTGGATAACCTGGCCAAGGCCGGCATCCGCTACATTGGCGACTGGTGTTTCGACGATCAGCCCACGCGCATCGATACCGCCTCGGGCCCTATGGTGGCGATGCCGTATACGGTCGAGCTTAACGATATCCCCATTGTGGCCGTCCAGCACCACAGCGCTCAAGAGCTCCTTCGGCGCATCAAAGACAGTTTCGACCGGCTCTATATCGAAGGCGTTCATCAGCCGCGCATCATGTGCATTGCGGTTCATCCCTTCCTGTCCGGCGTCCCGCATCGCATCAAATACTTCGAAGACGCGCTGGCCTATGTCGCACAGCATCCCGATGTGTTGTTTTGGACTGGCGATCAAATTCTTGAATGGTTCGAATCGCAGGACGTCGCCCAGGTCGCTTAGTGCACGCTTCTAACTAGACCAGTCCAGGCCAAACGAGGCCGGGCCAGTCCAGTCCAGTCCAGGCCAGGCCAATCCAGGCCGGGCCTTAATCAGCGCTTTTCGGGCCAACAAGTAGCGCAGTTCAGGCTTCCAGTAGCAAAGATTGGAGCCCTTTACTCAGAAGCGTTCACGCCTGTAGATGGCACACAGAGCTGATTTACGGAGCAACCATGATAGGTATTTTGCTGCAGACACTGAATGCCCTGTCTTTTTCCGCTTTGCTCTTTATCGTGGCCAGCGGCTTCACATTGATTTTTGGGCTGCTGCGCGTGGTGAACCTGGCGCACGGGTCCTTGTATTTGGTGGGCGGCTATGCGGGCATGACAGTCACCGTGGCCACCGGCTCCTTTCTGCTGGGCCTGCTGGCGGGCACAGCGCTCATTGCCTTTATGGGCTATGCCCTGGACCACTGGTTGCTCGAGCGGGTGAAAGGGCTGGAGCTCGAGCAAGTCTTGCTTACCTTGGGTGTGGCCATGGTGCTTAACGACCAGGCCCTGGTCCTCTGGGGAGGCGACGCGCGCACCATACCCGTGCCGGACATGCTGCGAGGCGCGTTTAATCTGGGGCCGGTCTTCTATCCCAAGTACCGCCTAGTGGTCATTGGTTCCGGCATCTTGATTTTCGTGCTCTTGTGGTTTGTGTATCACCGCACAAAGCTGGGCGCCTTGATACGCGCCGGCGTGGATGACCAGGAAATGGTGCGCGCCATGGGCATTCCCATACGCAAGCTGTTTGTCCTTACCTTTATGTTGGGCTCTGCCTTGGCCGGTATCGCCGGAACCCTGGGCGGCGCCTTTTTAACCTTGTACCCGGGGGCGGACGTAGAAATTCTGGTCTTTGCCTTGGCCATTGTCATTATCGGGGGACAAGGCAGTTTGTTAGGGGCCGCCGTCGGCAGCTTGCTGGTGGGTTTCCTGGCCAACTTTGGGCAAATTTGGGTGCCCGAGCTGTCTTACTTCATTATTTTCGGACCCATGGCCATCTTGCTGGCGTTTCGCCCGCTGGGCCTATTTGGTAAGGCCTGAGCATGACGTTAACCGGATCGCTGCGCTACGTAGTCATTGTTGTGATCGCCGCCTTCTTGTTGGCGGTGCCCTACATATTGGGCGATTACCCCCAGACCTTGGTCACCGAAATTCTCATCATGGGCTTATTCGCGGTGTCCATCGACATTCTGGCAGGTTTCGCGGGCCTGGTGTCATTGGGGCACGGAGCCATATTCGGGGTGGGCGCGTACATCGTTGCCTATCAGGTGGCGCGGCTGGATGGCGACCCCTGGATAGGCGCAGGCATGGGTATTGTGGCCGCCACGCTAATGGCGGCTGTCTTTGGCGCCCTGGCGGTGCGCACCACCGGTGTGTACTTTTTGCTGCTGACCCTGGCCATCGGGATGGTCGTGTGGGGCATCACCTACCGCTGGACCTCTGTCACGGGCGCAGAGAACGGCTTGTTGGGCGTGTCCCGGCCCGAGCTTCTGGCTGACGCCGACATCTATTACTACTTTGTTCTGGCCGTGGTCGCCCTGATGATGTGGGCGGTGCTGCGTTTCGTGAATTCGCCCTTTGGTATGGCGCTTATGGGTATCAAGGAAAGCGAAAGCCGCATGCGCACACTGGGCTACAACGTGCCCTTGATGCTTGCCATCGGTTTCACCGTCTCCGGCTTTTTTGCCGGGGTTTCCGGTGTGCTGCATGTCTTCCTCAACAACTTCATCAGCCCTCAAAGCGTGGGCGTGGCCCATTCCACTCAAGGTCTGCTCATGGCCATTCTGGGCGGCGTGGGCACCTTATGGGGCAGCTTTATCGGTGCTGCCGTCATCATCTTGCTGCAGAACGTCGTCAGCTTCTACACAGAGCGTTGGGCCACCATCCTGGGCTTGCTGTTTGTACTGACGATGTTGTTTGCTCCCGAGGGCTTGGTGGGCAAAGGCAGGCTTTTATCGCAACGCTGGCTTAAACGCCGGGCTGAGACTCCGGTACCGAAGTAAAGCCACTTCTTATAACGACACGGAGGCAACAAATGGATCGTCGCAACTTTATACGCACAGCCGGCGCGGCCGGAGCGCTGTACATGGTTTCAGGCAACTTGCAGAAAGTGCTGGCGCAAGACTCCGGCCCCATTCGTATTGGCTTTATGGCGCCGCTTACCGGCACAGCCGCCTCCGGAGGCCGCGAGCTGGTCGATGGCTGGAACTTGTTCTGGGAGCAAAACGGCACCACGGTCGCGGGCCGTCAAATAGAGATTCTTGTAGAGGACGACGCCTCGGTGCCCGACACCGCGCTACAAAAAGCAAGGCGTCTCGTGCAACAACAAAACGTGCACATGTTGGTGGGCAATATCTTGGCCAATACCGGGTTGGCCGTGGCGGAATTCGCCAAAGGGACGGGCACCCCTTATTTCATGCCGGTGGTGGCGGCCGACGACTTAACCCAGCGTACACGCATTCCAAACGTATTACGGGTGGCCGGCTTTGCTGCCAGCCAAATGACCCGCCCCCTGGGCGATTGGTGCGTGAAGCAGGGCTACAAGAGGGTGGTCACCATCGGGCAGGACTACACCTTTGGGCACGAGCAGGCGGGCGGCTTCATTCAGAACTTTACTCAAGGAGGCGGCGAACTGGCCGGACAGTTATGGCATCCGCTGAACACGTCCGACTTCAGCCCTTACCTGGGGCAGATTGCCGGCTTTTCGCCGGATGTTGTCATGGCCGTTGAAACCGGGGCCGATGCGGCCCGTTTACTGCAACAGTGGAACAACTTCGGCATGAAACAGCAGTTTCCGCTGGTCACCTCGCAAAACACCACCGATCAATCCATTATCCGCAACCTCACCGCGGCCGAGTGTGAGGGCATTGTGTCCTCGGCCCACTATGCAGAAGGGGCCGATCTTCCTGCCGTGCAGGAATTCGTCAAAGCGTACGAAGCGGCATTCAAGAAGATTCCCGCCATTTTTGCGGCCGAAGGCTTTACTGCCGGGCAGTGGATTGCTGCGGCCATCGAACAGGTGGGCGGCAAAGTCGAGCAGACCGACCAGTTCCTCGATGCGGTCAAGAAAACACAGTTGCCCGATACCCCGCTGGGTAAAAACCTGCACATGGACGAGTACGGAAACCCCATCTACAACATCTACATCCGCAAGGTGGTGACCCGAGACGACGGCAAGCTAATCAACTCTGTCATCGACACCTACGAAGATGTCACCCAGTTCGGCAACCTCGAACCAGAGGAATACCTGAAGCAGCCGCCCTTTAGCCGCAATTTCCAGGGCGTGGCTAAATGACAGCCGTCACACCCACAGACGCCGACACGACAGCTGCATTGGCGGTTAAAACCAGCGAGGGTGCATGGGCGCTGGAGCTGCAAGGCGTCAGTCGGCACTTTGGTGCGCTGAAGGCGGTGGACGCGGTGGCGATGAAAGTCGCAGCGGGCGCACGACACGCCGTGATTGGGCCAAACGGTGCAGGAAAGTCGACTTTATTCGCGTTGATTTCCGGCGAGCTGGCCCTGTCCGCCGGGCGCGTTCGCCTGATGGGCGCCGATGTGTCCCGGTGGTCGGCGGCGCGGCGCGCGCAGGCTGGTCTGGGGCGCACTTATCAAATCACTAATGTACTGTCGGGTCTGACGGTGGAGCAGAACATATTGCTGGCCCTGCGCGGCAAAGAGGCCGTCAAGTATTCCTTGTTTGGCCGTTCCAGGCCCACAGCGGCCGAAGATGCGCGAATTGAAGAGCTGGTCGGCCTATGCGGCGTGAGCCAGCATCGCAATGATCGAGCATCGGCCATTTCGTACGGGCGTCAACGCCAGCTCGAACTGGCTATTGCCCTAGCCAGCTCTCCTAAAGTGCTGTTGCTTGACGAGCCGGCGGCCGGGCTTTCCCCCGCCGAGCGCGGGCCAATGGCCGATATAGTGCGAGGGTTGCCACCGGACCTGACCGTGCTACTGATAGAGCACGACATGGAGCTTGCGCTGGGTCTGGCCGACACAGTCACGGTGCTGCACTATGGCCAGGTGCTGGCCGAAGGCACACCGCAGCAAGTACGCGACAACGAACAAGTACAAGACGTCTATTTCGGGGCAGCCGGTCACCATGCTTGAAATCACCGACTTGCACAGCAGTTATGGCGAGGCCACCGTACTGCGCGGAGTCAACGTCCATGTTCCCGCACGCCAGATCACCGGCTTGCTGGGTCGTAACGGGATGGGCAAAACCACCCTTATCCGATCCATCATGGGATTGACGCCGCCACAGGTGACCCAGGGTTCCATTCGCCTGGGGGACACCCAGTTGTTGGGCATGTCGCCAGAAGACATTGCGGCATTGGGCGTCGGGCTGGTGCCTCAAGGCCGACGCTTGTTTGCCTCGCTTACCGTCACAGAGCACCTCGAAATTTGTCCCAAAAGGCCCGCTTCGCAGGGTCGCAGCGATTGGACCATACAACGCGCACTCGAGCTCTTCCCTCGATTGGGCGAGCGGCGCAAGCACAGGGGCAGCCAGCTTTCGGGGGGCGAACGCCAAATGCTCGCCATCGTGCGAGCGCTTATGAGCAACCCCGATCTGTTGCTGATGGACGAGCCGACCGAAGGCTTGGCCCCCGTCATGGTACAAACCGTCGAAGCCGCCATTCGTGTGCTGCGCGAAGAGGGCCTGACCGTATTGCTGGTCGAACAAAACTTGCGCAGCGCCTTGTCTTTGGTCGACACCGCCCACATCCTCGAAACCGGGTCCGTGGTGTATTCCGGTCCTGCCGCCGAACTGGCCAACGACACCGCCACCTTGCGCCGCCATTTAGGCGTTTAAAGCGAGGTTAGGCTTGTTCAGAGAACCGCAGTTACGCGTATTTAAAACTGGGAGAGAAGCATGTCATTGCCGCGGGTAAACGTCATTGTGCTTGGCGGCACCATTACGATGGCCCCCAGCAGCCTGGGCGGAATCACACCCACCTTGACCGGGGACGACCTGGTCGGACAGGTTCCCGGCTTGGACCGTGTCGCAGAGTTAAATGTCCACACTCCCTTTTTGAAGCCCGGCGCATCTTTGACCATGGCCGAAATAGCTCAGGTAGCGAGACTCATCGCTGCCGATACCGACGCCGCGGGCTCCGTAGTCGTGCAGGGCACCGACACCATCGATGAGACCAGCTTCCTGCTTGCCCTTCTGCACCAGGCAGAGACGCCCGTCGTCGTCACCGGAGCCATGCGGGGCGCCGCAGCACTTAGCGCCGACGGACCCGCCAACCTGATGGCCGCCGTCGCCACCGCCGCCCATCCCGATTCACGCGGCCGAGGGGCGTTGGTGGTTCTCAATGACGAAATCCACGACGCCGTCTACGCCGAAAAAGCCCACAAAGGCCTGGTGGACGCCTTCCAGTCACCCTCGGGCGGCCCCCTGGGATACTACTTCGAAGGCACGCCCCGCTACCTGAGCAACACCCCACGCCGCACCATACCCGGCCTTCACACCGTCTCCAGCTTCGGCAAAGTCGCCATAATAAAAACCGTCCTGGACGATAACGACGACTTTCTGAGGGCACTACCCAACCTCGGCTATACAGGCCTCGTCATCGAAGCCATGGGCGCCGGTCACGTCCCCAAAGTCCTCGTGCCCGCGCTCGAGTTCCTAGCCTCTCAAATGCCCGTTGTCCTCGCCTCACGCGTCATGGGCGGCCCCATCTTCCGGCGCACCTACGCATTCCCCGGATCCGAAATGGACCTGCTCGCCCGAGGCCTCATTCCCGCCGGCTGGCTATCACCCCACAAGGCCCGCCTCTTGTTGGCGGCATTGCTGGGAGCCGATGCCGAGGGAAGTGCCCTCACAAACGCCGACCCCGACTGGGATCGCATCCGCCAAGCATTTGCCGTCTTTG
>JAJUGB010000155.1 GCA_029268595.1 Alcaligenaceae bacterium
ACGTCGGCGACCAGGTAGATTTTTAGGGGCGCATCCGGAAAGACCACTGTGCCCATATCGCGTCCGTCGGCAACCAGGCCAGGTGGGCGTCGAAAGGCACGCTGACGGTCCAGCAAGGCACCCCGAACCTGCCCCAGGACGGCTACCTGGGAAGCCAGGTTGCCCACCGCCTCTTCGCGTATCCGTTGCGCGACATCCCGGCCGCCGACCAAGACGCGTTCGCCATCGAATTCGACATCAAGATGGCGGGCCGCCGCCGCGACCAAGGCTTCGTTGTCCGGATCTATGCCCTGATCCATGCACGCCAGGGCCGTAAGCCGATAGAGCGAGCCGCTGTCCAGCACGAACCACCCCAAAGCCTGGCCCACACGGTGTGCAATAGTGCCCTTGCCAGAAGCGGTCGGGCCATCAATGGCGATTACGGGAACGGATATGACAGAGCTCATGGGCGGACCAAGCGCTGATAGACAGAAAAATACTCGGGAAAAGTCTTGCTGACACAGCTCGGGTCTTCGATGACCACAGGCACGGGACCAAAGGCCGTCAAAGAAAAACACATGGCCATACGATGATCGTCGTAGGTGGCGATAGACGCTTCTCGCCAGCCATTTTGTGCCATGGGATGCACACGTAGCCAATCCGGTCCGGACTCTACTTGCGCGCCGAGCTTGGACAGCTCCGTGTGCATGGCGTCGATGCGATCGGTTTCCTTCACGCGCCAGCTGCCTATGTTTCGCAAGGTGCAGGGCCCATCGGCATACAAGGCCAAGGCCGCGGCGGTCATCGCTGCATCGGGTATCAGATTGAAATCGCGGTCAAAAGCGCGCAATGACTCGCCCTGTGCCACACGAACGCCGCTGACCTGCAGAGCGTCCGGCTCCCAATTAACCTGCGCGCCCATCTCTTGCAGCACATCGGCGAAGGCGATGTCGCCCTGAATGCTGTGAGAGCCCACTCCGTGAATGTTGATGGGTCCACCGCCTATAGCGCCCAGGGCCATGAAATACGACGCCGACGAGGCGTCGCCCTCAATGGCCATGGTACCTGGGGACCAATATGCCGCGTCTGCCGGCACAATGAAACGCTCCCAGCCTTCCCGCTGCACGTCCACCCCGAAACGGGCCATCATGTTCAAGGTGATGAGAATATACGGCTTGGAGATGAGCTCACCTTCTACTTCAATAAGCAATGGCTGCTTTGATGCAGCGGTATGCAAAGGAGCTGCGAGCAACAGGGCGGTAAGAAACTGGCTGGACACCGATCCCTTGATGCGAATCGACTCCTCGGCATGGATGCGGCCCTGGCCAATAGCCAAGGGAGGGTAACCCTCTTGACCCAGGTAGTCGATTTGGGCGCCGGCCTGGCGTAGTGCGTCAACCAAGTCGCCAATAGGCCTTTCATGCATGCGGGCCACGCCGCTGAGGCGATAATCACCGCCCATAAAGGCCAGTGCAGCTGTCAATGGCCGAAATGCTGTACCCGCATTTCCCAGGAACAAATCACCTTCGCGAATGGGAAACGGCGCTCCTCCTGTGACACGGACGCGACCCGGCCCGCTATCTTCAATGCGCACACCCAACTGACGCAAGGCCGCAAGCATGACCCTCGTATCGTCGGAATCGAGCAGACCCGTGAGATCGGTGGTGCCCTGTGCGAGCGCTGCCAGCAAAAGCACCCGGTTGGAAATGCTTTTCGACCCAGGCAACTGCACGCCGCCCTGGGCCGTTCTGACCGGCTCCAAACGCAAGCTGGATTCTTTATTCATGCAAAACCACTCCTACTTCCCCAGAACCGGCGCGCCACAGCCGCCTTTTCAAGGAAGTCATGCAAACCCTGACCATCCTCGCGCGCGAGACATTGCTCCGCTTGCTGTAAAGCCGCGCGCACTTCGGCCAATTCAGCCAGCACGGCGTCACGGTTGGCCAAGAAAATGTCGCGCCACATCTCGGGTGATCCGGCCGCAATGCGGGTAAAGTCGCGAAACCCGGACCCCGCCAGACCCAGGCGTAAATCCGAGTCGGCAGCTGAAGCCACCTGGGTCATGAATACCGAGGCCAGAAAATGCGGCACGTGACTAACCGACGCCAATGCCCTGTCGTGGGCTTCGGGCTCCATGGACAACACCCGCGCACCGCAGAACTCCCAAGCGCGCTGCACCGCTTTTCGGTCGGTTTCCGTATTCTCATCCAAGGGCGTCAGCACGACAGTGCGATTCTGATACAACGTTGCGTCGGCGGCTTCAGGCCCCGTGGTCTCCGCACCGGCAATAGGGTGCCCCGGAACAAACTGCCCGACACGGTCGCCCAGCACCTCATAGGCCGACTGTACGACGCTGGCTTTGGTACTGCCTGCGTCCGTGACGAGGGCATGGGGCGCCAGATTATCAACCATTTCACCAAGGACTTGCGCGCACCCGCCGACGGGCAGCGATAGCAAAATGAGATCAGCTTGCTCGGCCGCTTCGCGCGGACTGACAGCTTCGTCGATAAGACCCAGTGATTGCGCCCGCAATAAGGTCTGCGGGCGCCGGCCCACACCTAAAATACGGTCCACCTTACCGTGTTTGCGCAAGGCCGCCGCAAAAGAGCCCCCAATCAGGCCCACACCGACCACTGCCAGCACGGGAATGCGGCCCAATTCCAGAATGGCCTTCGCTCCGCGAGGCGTCAGGTCTTTGGTCATTGCGCGCCCGCCTATTGCGCCGGGTAAGACCCGAGCTCTTTAAAGAATGCGGCGCGTTCTTTGAGTGCGGCGAGAGCGCGCGCGACCGGCGCCTCGTCCCGATGGCCAAGCACATCGAGGTAAAAGTAGTATTCCCACTGGCCTGTGCGCGCCGGTCGCGACTCAAGACGGGTCATGGACACACCGTTCTCTGCCAGAGGAGCCAGCATTTCATAGACAGCTCCTGCTCGATTTGGCACCGCCAGGATAAGACTGGTCTTGTCGTTGCCGCTAGGGCCATTGACCAGCGTACCCACGGCTAGAAAGCGCGTGCGGTTATGCGGGTCGTCCTGTATGCCGGCTTGCACAATTCCGAGGCCCCAGGCCTCGGCAGCCATGGAGCCTGCGATCGCAGCGACGGTAGGATCTTGCGATGCCGTCCGGGCCGCTTCAGCGTTGCTGGAGGCAGCGTCGCGTTCCAGTTCGGGGTAATTGCGACTAAGCCAGCCCTGACATTGCGCCAGCGCTTGTGGGTGCGCCATCACGCGCTTGACCCCGTCGAGCGTGCCCGACTGCGTCAGCAGACAATGGTGAATGGCCAGCGAACGTTCGCCAATGACCTTGAGCGGTGAGTTCAACAGCAAGTCGAGGGTGCGGTTGACCGCCCCTTCGGTGGAATTCTCGACCGGCACCATACCGATATCGGCTTGCCCAGCTTCAACAGCCCTGAACACTTCATCAAACGAATTGCACAACAAGCTGTCTATGGAATGACCGTATTGCTCAAGGGCCGCTTGCTCGGAGAACGAGCCTTGCGGTCCAAGGTAAGCGACTACCAGGCGTCGCTCCAGCCCTCGGCACGCCGAAATGATTTCCTTCCAGATGGCTTCGATGGATTCCGCTTGGCAAGGCCCCGCATTGAGCTCCTGCAACTTTCTGATCAGGGAAGCTTCACGTTCCGGCTTCAACACCGGACCGGACTCATCCAGTTCATGCTTGACCGCGCCTACTTCAATGGCCACCTGAGCTCGCTGGTTGACGAGCTCGAGAATTTGCCGATCCAGCGCATCGATGCGCTCGCGCAAGGGGGCGAGCCGGGTCTGCAAAACTTTATCCATGTCGCTGCTCGAAATCTTGCATGAAGCTGATGAGGGCGTGGATGCCTTCGAGGGGCAAGGCGTTGTAGATAGACGCCCGCATGCCTCCTACGCTCTTATGGCCCTTGAGGGCAAGCAAGCCCGCCTGCTCTGATTCGGCCAGGAAAGTCGCGTTGAGCGATTCGTCAGCGAGCAGGAAAGGCACGTTCATGCGCGACCGCACCGCCGGCTGAACTTGATTCGAGTACAAGGACGCGCCGTCCAGATAGTCGTACAGCGCGCGCGCCTTGGCGATGTTGGCCTGCTCGATAGCCGCGATGCCGCCTTGCTTCTTCAGCCACTTGAACACCAGGCCGGCTATATATATGGCGTAGGTGGGTGGCGTGTTGAACATGGAATCGGCGCCCGCCACATTGGTGTAATCGAAAGCCGAAGGGCAAATGGGCAAGGCGTGGCCGATCAGGTCGCGGCGCACGATGACGACGGTAACGCCCGCTGGGCCGGCGTTTTTCTGGGCGCCGGCGTATATGAGCCCGACTCTCGAAAAATCTATGCTTCGCGACAGGAAATGAGACGACGCGTCGATCACCAACGGTACATCGGGAGCGCCCAGTTCAGCCATATCGGGCCAATCAGTGAACTCGACTCCGCCTATGGTTTCATTGCTGCAAAAATGCAAATATGATGCGTCTGCCCTGATTTTCCAGGTGGCCGGATCTGGAAACCAGGTCCAGGCCTGCTGCTCAGCGCCATCGACCGTGGCGGACTCACCACTGGACGCCGCCACGGCGATATCCCCGTAACGTGTGGCCTCTTTATGTGACTTGACCGACCACGAACCGGACAGCACATAATCGGCTTTCTGGGCCGGTTTTCGACCGATCAGGTTGAGGGGAATGATGGCGTTCTCAGCCGTTGCGCCGCCCTGCATGAACAGAATTGCAAAGTCTTCCGGAACATGCAAAAGCTCGCGCAAATCGGCCTCGGCCTCGGTGTAGATCTGCATGAAGTGTTTGCCACGATGGCTCATTTCCATGACAGACATGCCCGAGCCGTTCCAGTCGGTCATTTCCGCTGCCGCTTGCTCTAGCACCGCTAACGGCAGGGTTGACGGGCCTGCCGAAAAATTCCAGGGGCGCATCAGTACTGATCCTTGTTATTGTCGTCTTCGCCATCGGCGGTGCCTTGGCCGCCGCTATCTGTGTCGTTGTCGTCACCCAGGTCGACGTCACCGTTGCCCTCTGCATCGGGTGGCATGCCGCCCGTATCACTCAGAGGTGTCTCGCCTTCTACCGGGCCAAGAGCGTTGACAGAACCCTCTTCGACGTCCTCTTCCGTATCGGCATCGCTTTCCACGACACGATGGACGCCGGACAAGCGGCTGTCTTCGTCCACATTAATGAGTGTGACGCCTTGCGTGGCGCGACCCATCTCGCGAATTTCGGACACACGGGTACGAACCAGCACGCCGGCCGTGGTGATAAGCATGATTTCGTCGGTGGGACGGACCAGGACCGCGCCCACGACTTTACCGTTGCGGGCGGTGGTTTGAATAGCGATCATCCCCTTGGTGCCACGCCCATGCCGTGTGTATTCAGCAATGGATGTGCGCTTACCGAATCCGTTTTCGGTGGCGGTGAGTACGCTTTGTGATTCGTCACGTGCGACAAGCAAGGCGATGACGGTCTGGCCCTCTTCAAGCGACATTCCGCGCACACCGCGCGCAGTGCGACCCATTGGGCGAACGTCGTTCTCGTCGAAGCGCACGGCTTTGCCGTTGTCGGAGAACAGCATGATGTCGTGCTTGCCGTCCGTGAGGTCGGCGCCAATGAGGTAGTCGCCCTCATCCAGGGCCACAGCAATAATGCCGGCCTTACGCGGGTTGGAGAAATCCGACAGAGGCGTTTTCTTGACCGTACCGCGTGAAGTGGCCATAAACACGTAGTGGTCGTCGCTAAACTCTTTGACTGCGAGCACCACGGTGATTTTTTCGCCGTCCACCAGGGGGAACATATTGACGATGGGGCGACCGCGGGAGTTGCGCGAGCCTTGCGGGACCTCCCACACCTTGAGCCAATAGACGCGACCATGATCAGAGAAACACAGCAGATAATCGTGCGTGTTTGCGATGAACAACTGGTCCACCCAGTCGTTCTCTTTCATGGTGGTGGCTTGTTTGCCCCGACCGCCCCGCTTCTGCGCGCGGTACTCCGACAGTGGCTGACTCTTTATATAGCCGGACTGCGACAGAGTGACAACCATGTCGGTCGGAGTGATGAGGTCTTCGGTGTCCAGTTCGGTGGCGTTGTGTTCAATTTCCGAACGACGGGAATCTTTGGCATTTGTGCTGAACTCGGCTTTGATGGCCAGCAGCTCGTCAGCAATGATGTCGGTGATGCGCTCGGGGCGAGCCAGAATATCAAGCAAGTCGGCGATGGTCGCCATAATGTCTTTATATTCGTTGACAATCTTGTCTTGCTCGAGCCCGGTCAAGCGCTGCAGGCGCATGTTGAGGATTTCTTGCGCTTGCGTATCGCTAAGACGGTACAGGCCGTCTTCTTGAATACCGAAACTGGGGTCAAGGTTGTCGGGGCGGTAGGCCGCAGCGCCTCCGGGCGTCTCGCCCTGGTCGGCGCGCTGCAGCATCTCGCGCACCAGGGAAGAATCCCAGGTGCGGGCTATAAGTTCTTGACGCGCCACAGGCGGCGTGGGCGCTGCCTTGATAATGGCGATGAAATCGTCAATATTGGCCAGGGCCACAGCCAAGCCTTCAAGCACGTGCCCACGCTCGCGCGCCTTGCGCAACCGAAATACCGTGCGCCGGGTGACCACTTCGCGCCGATGGAATAAAAAGTATTCCACCATCTGCTTCAGGTTGAGCACACGCGGCTGCCCATCGACGAGCGCCACCAGGTTCATCCCGAAGGTGTCTTGCAGCTGGGTATTCTTATACAGGTTGTTCAGTATGACTTCGGGTACTTCGCCTCGCTTGAGTTCGATGACAAGACGCATACCGTCTTTGTCGGACTCGTCCCGAATATCAGAAATGCCTTCGATCTTTTTGTCGTTGACCAGTTCGGCAATACGCTCTTGCAGCGACTTCTTGTTTACCTGGTATGGAAGAGCGTCAATGATGATGGCGTGGCGGTTGCCCCGCTCCATCTCTTCGAAGTGAGCTTTGGCGCGCATGATGACGCGCCCGCGACCCGTTCGATACCCTTCGCGCACACCGGCCAAGCCATAGATAATGCCGCCAGTGGGAAAATCCGGCGCAGGAATGAGCTCGATAAGTTCGTCCACCGTGCAGCTGGGATTGCGCAGGCAGTACAGGCAACCGTCCACCACCTCGGCCAAATTATGCGGCGGGATGTTGGTTGCCATACCCACCGCAATGCCGGAACTGCCAT
>JAJUGB010000156.1 GCA_029268595.1 Alcaligenaceae bacterium
CAGTGAAGGCGGCTATGGGGTGAACATATATGCCTCGGCCAATTCGAGCGACGATACCGGCCGAGGCCTCAGCCAGATCATGAGCCGCAAAGGTGACATCAATATCGACGGTCGCAGCATCGCCAGCATCGGTGTTCGCAACAGCCCGATCAGCACCGGTGATACTTACATCGGTACCGGGCAAGGAAACATCCACATTACCGGCCGCAGTGAACAGGATCTTGGGATAGAAATCTATCCCAGCTTGAGTACAAGCACGGGCAAGGAAGCGAGCGCGACCATCGAGGTAGGCCAAGTGGGCAATATCGAGCTGCATGCCGATTCCATGTCGTTGGCGGGGCCGCGCACTCTTATCAACGGTGGCGGCACACTGACTATTGCACCAATCTCGCCTGGACAGCGAGTGGGCTTCGGTACAGGTACCTATGGCAATCTCATGCTCACGAACTTCCAGTTGGAGGCGATTGGCGAGGACTGGTCCGGGATAGTAGTTGGTAGCCCGACGGCAAGCTGGGTCGAGATCGCAGAAGCTCTCCCGGACAATATCAAGGTCAGGCCTATTGCGCTCTATCAGGCTGATGAACCTCCCGCGCCCGATGAACAGGCGGCACGCAGTGCAGTTGCCGCGGCCGAACTCGGTGCAAAGGACGGTGCAATGATTGTGGACTCGTCCACCCCTCTGCAGCAGCTCAGTCAAGATGATCAGACCTTGCCCGGGGATACTGGGGGACTCGGCGCTACCTCTACGAGCTCCGGCGAAACGGAGTCGGATTCGGACCAGGCGGATGACGACGACGATGATGAAGAGGATGGCGGTGAATAAGCGTATGGCGAGATGGCAGCCTTTCTTTCGGACTGTTTTAAGCGTACGTCGTATGAATGCGTTGGTGGGGGTGCTGGCCATCGTAGTAGTGGCGTCGATGCCGGGCGTGACATATGGGCGGGTTGTCGTGCCCGAAGTTGTGCAATTCCCCAGTCTGGATAACTGGAAGGGTGACGAGCCCTTGACCCTGGATGGTTATCTTTTTAAGCCAGCTGGGCAGCAGCTCCTGCCCGCCGTGGTGATGTTTCACGGCTGCGCAGGCGGCGTATCCGCCAAGACCGGACGGTTGACAGCGCGGTTCACCACCATGGCGGAGCTCTTGAACGATATGGGTTACGCGGTGTTATTGGTAGATAGCTTCAATCCGCGCGGTGTGCACGAGATATGTACCATTCCGCTGGTAGATCGCGCTATTAAAAACAGGCATCGGGTCATGGATGCTTACGGGGCTCTGCAATATTTGAACTCGCGCCCCGATATTGCCACTGGCAGAATCGGCGCGATCGGGTTTTCGCATGGTGGCAGTGGGGCGCTGTCGGTGATGGACGCATCGACTGAAGCGTTTCGTCGCTCGAAAGAAAAGTTTGCTGCAGCGGTGGCACTTTACCCCGGCTGCCGGTGGCAGGCTCGGAAGTCGCCCGAGTTTTCGGCATATGGGCCATTGTTGATCTTGGCTGGAGAGAAAGACGACTGGACCCCGGTCGAGCCGTGCAGGAACCTGGCTGACCGCAGCCGACGGCGCAATGAGCCGGTCGAGCTAGTGGTGTATCCGGATGCCCACCATGCCTTTGACAGCACGAGCAAGGTTTACGTTCGAAAGGATGTCCCGAATGGAGTCAACGGCTCTATGGGCGTTCACGTTGGGGCCAACCCAGCTGCGCGCGAAGCGGCTTACAAACGTATCCGCGAGTTTTTCCAACAGCATCTTCGTCCATGATGTCGCCGACATAGACTGCTCATACGGGAAAAAGTGTTACTGGAAAAGGATTTCCACAGATGAAGATAAACAGAAAATGGCTGGCCGCGACGATGGCGGCGCTTTTATATGGAGCTGCGGCAGCTGCTCAGCCTGCGCCTGAAAAGGTACAGTTCGACAGCCTGGAAAAAGGTTCAGACAAGCAGACGGTAAAGATAGATGGTTATCTATATAAGCCGGACGGCTTAAGCAAATGGCCGGCTATCGTGATGCTTCACGGTTGTGCCGGAGTCGTCAACAAGAACGGCACGATAAAGCGCCGTGAGCGGGAGGCTGCGCAGCAGTTAGTCAAAAAGGGCTATGGCGTCTTGGTGGTGGACAGTCATACGACGCGCGGCGAGGCTAGCTTGTGCAGCACCAAACTGTCAGAACGGCCAGTACGCGGCAGACAGTTCAGGCTCGATAGTTTTGGCGCGCTGGACTATCTGAGCCAACGTGCCGACGTGGTGAAAGGCCAGGTTGCGGTTTTTGGTCAGACCTTCGCTGGCAACTATGCTTTGAACTCGATTGATGCGAATTTGCTGCCCTACGGGTCCACCAAGAATCGTTTTGCGGCAAGCGTAGGTTTATCGCCTTCGTGTAGTGCTGTTTACAAGCGAAAGAAAACGTTCCAAGCGTATGCGCCGCTTCTATTACTGTCAGCCGAAAATGCCGAAAAGAACCCCGCCAAGCCATGTCAGCAGCTTGCAGAGCGGAGCAAGGCAAATGGCGATCCGGTGGAAATTCACGTGTATGCCGGCGCTGAGGATGGCTTTTACTTCTCGGATAAACGTGGAGGTAATCAAGCTGCACGAGAGGACGCGTTTGCCCGCATTGACGATTTCCTGAAGCGGGCGTTTTCCGACAAGATAGCGGTTGGGGCCCCGGCTGCGGTCGCGGTTCGCCGTGTGGCTGATGAAGACCTCAACCCTGAGGGGGGAAGCGGCTACACCGAAAAAGAGCTGGTGCGCGCAAAACACTTCATGGTTGCCAGTGCGAACCCCTTGGCCTCTGAAGCTGGCTACGAGATGCTGAAAAAGGGCGGTAGTGCGATGGACGCAGCCATCGCCACGCAGCTTGTGCTCAATCTTACCGAGCCTCAGTCTTCAGGAATCGGCGGCGGCGCGTTCATTGTGTATTACAACAAGACCAACGACACATTGAAAACCTACGACGGTCGTGAAACGGCTCCGGCATCGGCAACGCCCGAGCGTTTCATGCGTGGCAGCAGAACAATGTCTTTCAGCGCGTCCGTCAATAGCGGTCTGTCGGTGGGAGTCCCCGGTCTTCTACGAGCCATGGAGCTGGCGCACAAGCAACAAGGGAAACTGCCATGGGCCGATTTGTTCGCGCCGGCGATCAGAATTGCCGAAGAGGGATTCCCTGTATCCCATAGGCTGCATACGATGATTGCCAAGAGCAAGCCGTTGGCTGAGCAGTCTGCGGCGGCCGCCTATTTTTTTGATAGGCAAGGTAAGGCGTGGCCGATCGGACATGTGCTGAAGAATCCGCAGCTTGCCGAGGTGTTTCGCCAAGTAGCCCAGCGAGGTGCAGATGCGTTTTATACCGGGGACATCGCGCGGGACATTGTGGCTGCAGTGAATGGGCACAAAACGCCCGGAAACATGACCCTGGCCGACCTGTCAGGCTATCAAGCAAAAGAGCGGGCGCCAGTATGCGGCACCTACCATACATACCGCGTGTGCGGCATGCCTCCACCCAGCTCGGGCGTTATTGGCGTCTTGCAGATGCTTGGCATTCTTGAGCAGTTCCCGGTGGCGAATTATGGCCCGACCAGCCAGCAGGCAGTGCATTATTTTTCAGAAGCCGGCCGTCTGGCCTATGCGGACCGTGATTACTATGTGGCCGACCCGGATTTCGTTGACGTCCCGGTAAAAGGATTGATTGATCCGGTCTACCTCAAGGCACGGGCGAGCCTTATCGAGCCTGATATGAGCATGGGGGTGGCGCCACCGGGAGACCCCGTTTCACGCCTGGCAGAGCTGGGGCAGGATGATGCGCTTGAGGTTCCCTCCACGAGCCACATTGTGGCGGTGGATGCCGAAGGCAATGTGCTTTCCATGACCACTACCATCGAGTCCGTCTTCGGCAGCAAGATATTTGTTCGCGGATTCCTGCTTAACAACCAAATTACCGATTTTTCGCGCAATCCCATAGACGACGACGGGAAGCTGGTCGCCAATCGAATTGAACCAAATAAGCGGCCGCGCAGCACGATGGCGCCAATTATTGTGTTTCGTGACGAGCTTCCCTTCATGGCAATTGGCTCGCCTGGCGGCAGTGCAATCATGAACTATGTTGCCAAGACTCTGGTGGGGGTGATCGACTGGAATCTGGATATCCAGCGAGCAATTTCGCTCCCCAACTACGGCAGCCGGAACAAACAGACTGAACTCGAGCGCGGCACTGAGCTGGAGCAACTGGCACAGCCGCTTCGGGCCATGGGCCATGATGTAAATCTACTCGAGTTTCCCAGCGGCTTACAGGGCATTGTTATTGACCAAAACGGATTATCGGGCGGGGCCGATCCCCGCCGCGAGGGCACGGTTTTAGGTAGCTGAGCCTGGCGTGCATACAAAGACAGGATGTAAACGGAGTTGACACATGAATAAGAAATGGCTGGCGCGGGGCGTCATGGGAATGTTGCTGTCTTCCTTGGCTCGTGTCGCGCATGCAGAAAGCCGGCTGGGCCGCATCAAACAAACCGGTGAAATTACGTTGGGGTATCGGGAGTCGTCGATTCCGTTCTCATATCTGGACGATGCGCAAAAGCCCACTGGGTACTCCATTGAGATATGCATGGGCATCGTTGAAGCGGTGAAAGAAAAACTGGAGCTGTCCGAGCTGAAGACCAAAATGGTCTCCGTCACCTCTTCCAGCCGTATACCGCTGGTTGCTAACGGGACGGTGGACTTGACCTGCGGCTCGGCAACGAATAATGAGCAGCGTCAACAGCAGGTGGCCTTCTCGCCGACGATCTTCGTAGCCTCCATGCGCTTCGTATCGCTGAAGAGCAAGAACATTACAGGGTTGGACGACTTGCGGGGCAAGACAGTTGTCTCAACGTCTGGCACGTCTAACCTGCGGTGGCTGACGGCAGTGAATGCCGAAAGGAAACTGGGTATGCGAATTATCCCGGCCAAAGATCACTCCGCTGGTTTCTTGACAGTCGAGAGCGGGCGGGCGGACGCGTTCTTCATGGACGACATCCTGTTGCTAGGCCTGATCGCGTCATCGCGCAACGCAGATCAATGGCAGCTTAGCGACCAAGAGTATTCATTGGAGCCGTATGGAATCATTCAGCCAAAAGGCGATCCGGAGTTCAAACAGGTAGTGGACGAGGCAGTGGCAGCCATGATGCAAGATGGACGGCTGGAAAAAATCTACGACAAGTGGTTTGTACAGGCCATACCTCCCAAGAATGTTGCGCTGAACTGGCCCATGACCGAGAGATTGCGGAAGGCGTTCGCCCAGCCAACGGACTCTGCCGATCCGGCAGCGTACGAATAAAATCCGATGTGATGCATCTTATTGAACCGGGCTTGAAGCATGAATTACAACTGGAACTGGATGGTTTTTTGGGACCCGTCGCCGGACGGTTCGGGTACCTATCTCTATACTCTGATACGTGGAGTTTATTGGACACTTGGCGCCTCGGCTGCAGCCTGGATCATCGCGCTGGTTTTCGGCGTGGTGGTGGGTGTCTTGCGCACCAGCCGGATTGGCTGGCTCGAGCGTATTTGCGCAGGCTATGTCGAGCTGTTCCGCAACGTGCCGTTACTGGTGCAGATCTTTCTCTGGTATTTTGTCATGCCGGAAGTAGTGCCACAGGCACTGGGCGACCTCATCAAGTCGGCCGACCCGACCTGGAGCACTTTCTGGACGGCGGTCATTGCATTAGGGCTGTTTACTTCGGCGCGTATAGCCGAACAAATTCGTGCTGGTATCGAATCGCTGCCGCGCGGGCAGGAGATGGCCGCGACGGCACTGGGGCTTTCGCGTGTGCAGGCATACCGCTTTGTGTTGCTGCCCATAACAGCACGCATCATCATGCCGCCATTGGCTTCCGAAGCCCTGAACCTGATCAAGAACTCGTCTGTGGCCTTTACGATCGGGCTGTTGGAGCTTACCGGCGCGGCTCGCGCGATGCAGGAGTTCACCTTTCAGATATTCGAGTCGTTTGCAGCAGCTACGGTGGTTTTTCTGATCATCAACATACTAGTGGTGGCGGGCATGCGCCATATCGAAAAACGCATGCGCGTACCGGGTTACCTCGGCGCGGCAAGGTGAGGAAGACACGATGAACGGATTCGATTTCGACACTATTATCCGCACCGCGCCTTACGTGATCCAGGTAGGCCTGATGTTCACATTAAAGCTGACAGTACTTTCCACAGTCGGCGCGATAATTCTAGGTACCTTGCTGGCCATGATGCGACTGTCATCTAACAGAGTATTGTCTGGGGTGGCGGGAAGTTATGTGAACTTGATGCGGGCCTTGCCACTGATTCTGATTATCTTCTGGTTCTATTTTCTGGTTCCCTACATTGTGGGCTGGGTCACCCAAGCAGGGCGTCCCATCGCGGTAGGTGGCTTCACATCAGCGTTGATCACCTTCATTTTGTTCGAGGCCGCGTACTTCTGCGAGATCATGCGGGCGGGCATTCAGTCCGTTCCCGGAGGGCAGTCCGGCGCTGGTTATGCCTTGGGCCTGAATTACTGGCAGGTAATGGGCAAGATAGTTCTGCCGCAAGCGTTTCGCAATATGACTCCTCTCCTGCTGACGCAAATGATTGTGGTTTTTCAGGATACGTCGCTGGTGTATGTGTTGTCGCTGACTGACTTCCTGGGAGCCGCAAATAACGTCGCGCAGCGCGACGGTCGTCTGGTAGAGATGTTCGTATTTGCCGCTCTGGTTTATTTTGTCATTTCCTATACCGCGTCCCGCCTCGTGAAGGTCGTCGAGCGACGCGTGGCTATCTCGCGTTAGACGCAAGGAGTTTGCAGTGATCGAATTCAAGAACGTCAGTAAATGGTATGGCTCGTTCCAGGTCTTGAAGAATTGCTCGACCTCGGTTGAAAAGGGCGAGGTCGTTGTGGTGTGTGGTCCGTCGGGGTCCGGTAAGTCGACCCTCATCAAGACGGCTAACGCGCTCGAGCCGTTTCAGGAAGGCGAAATCTGGGTAAATGGCGTGTCCGTCGGAGCTCGCGATACCAACCTGCCCAAACTGCGCTCGCAAATAGGCATGGTGTTCCAGCATTTTGAATTGTTCCCGCACCTGTCAGTGATGGAG
>JAJUGB010000157.1 GCA_029268595.1 Alcaligenaceae bacterium
GAAAGCAAGGCGAGGACGTCGCCACCGGGCGTATCTTGGTCACTGCCGGCACAATGCTGGGCGCCGCAGAAATAGCTCTCCTTGCATCGCAAGGTTACGCGCATGTGCAGGTGTACCCCAAACTGAAGGTCGGGATTTTGACCACCGGTGACGAGCTCGTCAGCCCCGGAGAGTCAGTCGGCACAGCCCAAATCTATAACTCCAACGGGCCCATGCTGGCGGCCCAGGCTTCCGCACTCGGCGTCAAGGTCGTCCATACCTTGCACGCCCTCGATACCCAGGAGTCGCTCGCTCGGGCTTTTGAAACACTGCTGCGCGATTGCGACCTGATATTGACCGTCGGCGGCGTGTCTGTAGGAGAAAAAGACCTCGTCAAACCCGCGATCGAGCAAGCCGGGGGCACATTGGATTTGTGGAAAGTCGCCATGAAACCGGGCAAGCCGGTGGCACTGGCCCATGCGCAAGGCAAGCCCATTGTCTGCCTGCCCGGCAACCCCGTTTCAGCATTTGTCGTCTTCAGCCTGCTGGTATCGCCCCTTATTCGAAATATGCAGGGTCGCGAGCAATGGCTCCCACCGGTTCAGTTCGGGCGCTTAAAAACCAATCATGTGTTTCACGAAAAGCGCGAGGAGTTCATCCGTGTGCAGGCCGAGCACCAAGCCGACGGGACGACGACCTTGACCCCATACATGCAGCAGGGTTCGGGCATTATTAGCTCATTGACGTGGTCCACGGGGTTGGCCCGTATTCCAGTCAACACCAAAGTCGGTGATGGTGATCTGGTCGCCTATTACCCGTACTCGGAGTGGTTGCGTTAGAGCTGTATGGACAGGGTTGATGTTCAGAGGAAGGCCCCTACATCGCTTACAGCTCTAAGGCTTAATACCTGATATCAACCCCGCTGCTTTAAATCGTGCACATCGACCTCGTGAAGACGGTTCAAATCGTCCGGCGTATTAACATTGACGAGTTCCATGCCCTGAGGATTCACCACCACCGGGCATGCGCGTTGGTCCTGCAGCCAGTGTTGGACTTTTCGCCCGCCACTGATTAAGAACTTGGATAGACTTGGCGCCACACTGCGGTGCAACCACAAACATAGCGGGTGCGGGCCTTCGTCTGTGGTCACGTAGGCAATAGGGCTGGTGCAATTTTCAGCAGATTGGCGCAAACGTCCAAGCAGACCTGGCGGTATGGCTGGCACGTCTACTGGCCAAACAAACAGCGAAGTTTCCTCAATCACGCTCAATGCGCTGGCAATCCCCGCCAATGGCCCCGTAGCGGACCCAAATAAAGGGTCGTCCGTAATGACGCGGCCATATTGGCAATACACCTCGCGGTTGCGGTTGGCGCTGATATACATGGTGTGTACCCATGGTTGCATTTGGGCATGCACATAGCTGATTAACGGTTTACCGTGCAGAGCCACCAGCCCTTTATCGATGGGCGGGTTCTCGCCACGCTGCATACGTGTTGCAAGCCCTCCGGCCAGGATTAATCCAGCGCTGTGCGTGGCGAAGCCGGCCGCCTCTGATGCCTTGCCTGGTGCATTGGGTAGCGAGTCGATAGCTCCGGGGTCGGGACCTTGCAGGTTATTTCCGGCAAGAGCCACTTCAGCCGCCTATATAACTCATTTCGATCTTCTGACGCTGCGTCGTTTCTTTTCCCCGCTGCTCTGAGTAGTTATCGTTGCGCACCTGCCAGATCCCGGCCATGCGATGGGCCAGCTGCTGGTCGGTTCCGCCATTGCGCAGCAATTCGCGAATATCGTGCCCCATGTTGGCGAACAGACACATAAACAGCTTGCCTTCGGGAGACAGCCTGGCTCGGGTACAGTCGCCACAGAAGGGCTGCGACACACTGGTGATTAAACCGATTTCACCGGCGCCGTCGACATAGCGATATCGGCCGGCCACTTCACCTCGGTACTGCGACTTCACCGGCTCGAGCTGGTAATGCTCGCCAATGCGTTCAAGAATCGCTGCCCCCGTCAGCACTTCTTGCAGGTTCCAGCCGTTAGTGGAACCGACATCCATGTACTCGATAAAACGCAAGACATGGCCGCTATGCCGAAAATGGGTTGCCATGGGGACTATCTGTTGGTCGTTAAGGCCTTTGCGCACCACCATATTGACCTTGACGGGGGCCAGGCCCACGCGCCCCGCCTCTTCGATTCCGGCAAGTACCGTACTAACGCTGACACGACTGTCGCTCATGCGTTCAAACAGGGTGTCATCCAAGGCATCGAGGCTGACTGTGACCCTGCGCAGACCGGCATCCTTCAGGGCTTGCGCCTTGCGCGCCAGCAAGGTGCCGTTGGTAGTGAGGGTAAGGTCGATCGGCTGCCCGTCCGGAGCACGCAGCGCCGCCAACATGGCCACAAGCTTCTGGATGTCTTTGCGCAACAGAGGCTCGCCACCTGTGAGGCGTATTTTTCGCACGCCCAGCTGGACTGCCACACTAGCCACCCGCGTGATTTCCTCGAAGCTCAGCAAGGAGGCGTGCGGCATGAACTCGTAATCGGCGCCGAACACTTCACGCGGCATACAGTAGGTGCAACGGAAGTTGCAGCGGTCGGTGACCGATATTCGCAGGTCATGCAAAGGCCGTCTACGTGCATCGAGCACCGGGCCCTCGACAGTACCCGTGTATGCGCCCTGGCCCGATGCCACGACTTCAGAGGCCCGGTTGCCGGCAGCGGCATCGGCGCCAGCGGGTTCCGGGGTGAGGTAAAACACTTTGCTCATGGGCTCACCATGCTGAATTTATTCTGCGCACCACGTGCGGCATTACGGCGTGCTGACATGTCTCGGGCTGCACTACCACGGACCTGGTCTTTCCATGTGCGGCCAAAGGCTTGTTTCAATGAAAAGACCTTACCAATATCCCGCGCGTCATATCCCACCAGTTCAGATACATAATCAAGATAGCGCGGGTCTACCAGTAAAGCCAGTAGTTGTTGCATCAGGGGGTTTTCCAGACTGTCGCGCTGAACGGCAAAAAAGTAGCGCTCTTTGGCCAGCGGAATGAAAGACAGGCCGCAGCGCCAGGCAGCGGTTTCAACCCCCACGCCCGCATCGGCCATGCCGCTGGCCACATGAGCGGCAATGGCCATATGGGTGAACTCGCCGCTGTCATACCCTTTGATGTGGTCGGGATTGATACCTAGATGGTCGAGCATGAGTCCGACCAGCAAGCGTGTGCTGGAGCCCACCTGCCGGTTCACGAATCGCACATCGGGTTTGATGAGATCGGCAAGGCTGTGTATGTTTTTAGGATTGCCCTGTTGGACGAATAAGCCGGTATCGCGCTGTGCAAGGTAAATAAGGCAGTGCCTGTCGTCGTCAAGCCAAGGGCCGTAGTGCTCGAGTATGGGGGACTCGAACTGCCCCACTGGCACCTGGAAGCCGGCCAAGTCGCAGTCACCCCTGTTCAATGCTGCGAGGCCCTCGACCGCGGTGCGGTAGCGAAGCTCTACGGGCGACATATCTTCATGATTGGCCAATTGCATGAGCCCCTCGACGGCAAAACCGTGGCTGGCATGCAAACGCAGCTTTGGCCGGCTTTCGGGGTAGAGGCCTTCTAGTTCTTCTTGCAATTCGGAAGCGATGCTTTGCAGCGTCGGTGTAAGGCGAGCATCGACCCGGCGGTTGGCCCACAGCAGGTGCTGGGCAAATTCAGTCAGTTTGCTGCCTTGCCGGCGACTGGTTTCAAGCAGCGGCATACCGAATTCTTTTTCGGCCTTGCGCAGCAGGCCCCATGCATGACGATACGACATATCGCACTGGCGACAAGCGCCTGTAATGTTGCCCGAGGCTTCGACGGCCGAGAGCAAGCGCAAGGTTTCACCCAGGGCGAAAACCTCGCCCGAGGGCTTCTCGAGCACCCATTCAGAGTTCAGGCGCGCCTGAAACTTATATGTCATTTTTTGCCTATTGAATCTCAGCGAGTTACCGAGTAGATTTATGTCGATGCAAACTCAGTTATTATGCATTCATTCGCATAATAAAGCACTATAGGTCCCACGGCCATCCGGTCGTCTGCCTCGTGCCCATAAATTCCAAGGACTTTTCATGAACATGCCGTCCGTGCCGCCCGACAGCCCTTCCAAGGACGTCGTGTTGCAGGTTACGCAACAAGCCCTGACACACTTCCAAGGCCAAAAGGGCAGCCTCCTGCCCATCTTGCATGCCATCCAACACGCTTTGGGCTATATACCCGAAGTATCGGTGCCCGTTGTGGCAGAAGCTTTGCAACTGTCGCGCGCCGAGGTTCACGGGGTCATCAGCTTCTACCCGCATTTCCGTCAGACACCGGCGGGTAAGACGGTGCTTGAAATCTGTCGGGCCGAGGCCTGTCAGGCCATGGGCGGCGACCAGCTTGTCGACCATGCCAAGCGCCAGTTGGGGTGCGACTTCAATGCCACCAGCACTGGCGGCGTTACCTTGCAGCCGGTTTATTGCCTGGGCCTATGCGCCCAATCGCCGGCCATAATGATCAACGGCCAACCTCACGCCCGCATGACGCCCTCCAAGCTCGACCGCCTTCTTCACGCCGAGGCCTGACACATGACCGACGCCATTACCATTTACGTTCCCAAAGACTCGGCAGCCCTTGCCGTTGGCGCCGACGCCGTGGTGCGCGCCATCCAGGCCGAGGCCGACCGGCGCGGCACCGCTGTACACATCGTGCGCAACGGCTCACGCGGCTTGCTGTGGCTCGAAACGCTGGTCGAAGTACAAACTCCTCAAGGGCGGGTTGCATACGGGCCTGTGGAAGACACAGATGTACCCGGTCTTTTCGAGGCCGACTTCCTCCATGGCGGACAACACCCGCTATATCAGGGCCTTACGGAGGAAATCCCTTATCTTAAGAACCAACAGCGTCTCACCTTTGCGCGGGTTGGCATCACGGACCCGCTCAGCTTGCGCGACTACCAGATGCATGGCGGATTCGAAGGCCTCAAGCGGGCCCTCAGCATGACGCCCGAAGCCATAGTGAACGAGGTCACGGAATCAGGCCTGCGAGGTCGTGGCGGCGCTGCTTTCCCGGCTGGCATCAAATGGAAAACCGTCCTCAACACGCCGGCCGACCAAAAATACATCGCCTGTAATGCCGACGAGGGCGACTCGGGCACTTTCTCCGACCGCCTCATCATGGAAGGCGACCCCTACGTGCTCATCGAAGGCATGACCATCGCCGGCCTGGCGGTGGGAGCAAACTACGGCTACATCTATGTCAGATCCGAGTACCCCTATGCCATCGAGGCGCTCAACAGCGCCATAGATAACGCGCGCGCTGTGGGTTGGCTCGGTCACGATATCGGCGGCAGCGGACGCTCGTTCGACGTCGAAGTGCGTGTTGGAGCCGGCGCATACATCTGCGGCGAAGAGACCTCCATGCTGGAAAGCCTGGAAGGCAAGCGCGGACAAGTGCGCGCCAAGCCGCCACTGCCCGCAATAAAGGGTCTGTTCGGCAAGCCCACGGTCATCAACAACGTCATCTCGCTGGCCACGGTGCCCATTATCCTTGCCAAAGGCGCCACTTACTACCGCGACTACGGCATGGGCCGCTCGCGTGGCACGCTGCCCTTCCAGTTGGCCGGCAACCTCAAGCAGGGTGGCCTGGTAGAGCGCGCCTTCGGCATCACCCTGCGTGAACTTCTTTACGATTTCGGAGGCGGCAGTGCCTCCGGCCGCCCATTGCGCGCGGTCCAGGTGGGCGGGCCTCTGGGCGCTTACTTGCCCGAATCGCAATGGGATGTTCCGCTCGACTACGAAGCCTATATCGGCATATCGGCCATGGTGGGCCACGGCGGGCTGGTGGCCTTCGACGACACGGTCGACATGTCGAAAATGGCGCAGTACGCTATGGAATTCTGTGCTGTTGAATCCTGTGGCAAATGCACCCCCTGTCGCATCGGGGCAGTACGTGGCGTCGAGGTCGTCGAAAAAATTCGCCAAGGCCAACAAACCGAGCAGCAAATCCATCTGTTGCGCGACCTATGTGACACGATGTTGGCGGGCTCACTCTGTGCGCTGGGCGGAATGACTCCTTACCCCGTGCTATCGGCCTTAGAACACTTCCCAGAGGACTTCGGGGTTACCCAGTCCCGCCAAACCGCCGCCAACGTTGCCTGATTCCGGAGCCATCATGCTAGAAACCATTGTTACGCGCGAACGCGACCTTGGCACCCCAGCCTCTACCTATACCGAGACTGTCACTGTCACCATAGACGGCATAGCCCGCCAAGTGCCCGTTGGCACCTCGGTCATGAGAGCCGCTGCCGAGGCCGGCATCAATATTCCCAAGCTTTGCGCTACCGACTCGCTTGAAGCGTTCGGATCCTGTCGTCTGTGCCTGGTCGAGATCGAAGGCCGCCGCGGCTATCCCGCCTCGTGCACCACCCCTGTTGAAGAAGGCATGGTCATCCATACCGAAACGCCCAAGCTCCACGAGCTGCGGCGCAACGTCATGGAGCTCTACATCTCCGACCACCCGCTCGACTGTCTCACTTGCCCTGAAAACGGCGACTGCGAGCTCCAGGACATGGCTGGCGTGGTCGGGTTGCGCAATGTTCGCTACGGTTACGACGGTGCCAATCACCTCAACGACGCGTCAGATGCCTCCAACCCCTACTTTGAATACGACCCGTCCAAGTGCATAGTCTGCAGCCGCTGCGTGCGCGCCTGCAACGAAGTACAAGGCACTTTTGCCCTCACGGTGCAAGGCAAGGGTTTCGACTCGCGTATCGTGGCCGGGCAAAACGACGCCTTCCTGGAAAGCGATTGTGTGTCCTGCGGCGCTTGCGTGCAGGCCTGCCCCACTTCCTCCTTGACCGAAAAGACGGTCATCATGATGGGCCAGCCCGAGCACTCCGTCATCACCACCTGCGCCTATTGCGGTGTCGGTTGCGCCTTCAAGGCCGAAATGAAAGGCCAGGAAGTCGTGCGCATGGTTCCCTGGAAAGATGGCAAAGCCAACAGGGGCCATTCCTGCGTCAAGGGCCGGTTTGCCTGGGGATACGCCAC
>JAJUGB010000158.1 GCA_029268595.1 Alcaligenaceae bacterium
ATTGAGGATAAGATTCATCGTTTCGCCGATAAGACCAGTCATCAGGTGTTTCTTGAGCCGGAGGGCCTGACGACAAACGAGATCTATCCGAATGGTGTTTCGACTAGCTTGCCTTTTGATGTGCAGTTGGCGCTTGTGCGCAGTTTGCCAGGGCTGGAGAACGCGGTAATTGTCCGCCCTGGATACGCCATTGAGTATGACTACTTTGACCCTCGTGCACTGAAGCCGTCCCTGGAGACAAAAGCCATCGACGGCCTGTTCTTTGCCGGCCAGATCAACGGCACCACCGGTTACGAGGAGGCCGCAGCGCAAGGTCTGTTGGCCGGCCTGAATGCCGCTCGCTTCACCCGAGGGGAAGAGGCATGGTCGCCCGGTCGGAGCGAGGCCTATCTTGGCGTTCTCGTGGACGACCTTGTCACACGGGGCGTCACTGAACCGTATCGCATGTTTACCTCGCGAGCTGAATACCGGTTAAGTCTCAGGGAGGACAACGCCGATCTACGCCTTACCGAAATTGGGCGCAAAATGGGTTTGATTCCAGACGACCGGTGGGATGCGTTTAACCGCAAGCGGGATCAAGTCGAGGCAGAAATCCAGCGCTTGAAATCGACATGGGTGAACCCGCGCAGCTTGTCACGGGAGTCAGCCATTGCCTTGCTGGGAAAACCGATAGAGCGAGAGTATTCCTTAAACGATATATTGCGGCGTCCTGAAGTCAGTTACGAGCAACTGATGTCGTTTCAAACAGAGGAAGGCCAGTACCTGGCCGGCCCGGGATTAAGCGACCCCGCCAGCGCTGAGCAGGTAGAGATTCAGATTAAATATGCCGGTTATGTGCAGCGTCAGAAAGAAGATGTAGCGAAATTGTCAACGCAGGAAGCGCAACCGATTCCTGACGACCTGGACTACGACGGCATTAAAAGTTTGTCGATTGAAGTTCGCCAGCGCTTGAAAGCGGCTCGCCCTCAAACTGTTGGCCAAGCCAGTCGAATCTCCGGGGTAACACCTGCCGCCATTTCCTTGCTGCTTATACACATTAAACGCCACCAATACGGTAGCAAAGCAGCGTAATGGCGGTGTCACAGCATTTAGAACGCCTACGTCGGGCAGCGATAGAACTCGGACTGCAGCTTGAGGACCACCAGTACGCCGCACTTTTATCCTATGTGGATCAACTACAGCGGTGGAACCGAACCTATAATCTAACGGCGCTGCGTGATCCAAATGAGATGCTGGTGCAGCACGTGTTCGACAGCCTCTCGGTAGTGCGTCCCCTGCAAGAACGCTTAGGCAGGGCGGGCAAGGCGACTCGGGTGGTGGACGTGGGCTCGGGTGGTGGACTGCCCGGCGTCGTGCTGGCCATAACCAACCCCGAGTGGCACATTTGCTGCGTCGACGCCGTGGAAAAGAAGACGGCTTTTGTGCAGCAAATGGTCGGTGCACTGAGCTTGCCGAATCTTAGCGCAAGGCATGGCCGAGTCGAATCCCTGGCACCAATGGAAGCAGACGCGGTGATATCGCGCGCCTTCGCCTCTCTTCTCGATTTTTCGACTCTGGCCGGGCGCCACGTAGGCCAAGAGGGGTGGCTGGTAGCAATGAAGGGGCGTGAACCCCTGGAAGAAATCGAATCGCTGCACAATGCGGCAGCGTGGCATGTTGTACAAATTCAAACCCTGAGCGTCCCCGAGATGGATGCGCAGCGTTGCCTGCTTTGGATTAGCCGTCAAACTGATCATGACCAAAAATAGTGCTTCCCAGACCGCCCAAGTCTTTTGCATTGCCAATCAAAAAGGGGGGGTAGGCAAAACAACGACGGCCATCAATTTGGCGGCCGCTTTGGCGGCCTTGAAGAAACGCGTCTTGCTTATTGATCTGGACCCGCAAGGTAACGCCACCATGGGCAGTGGCATCGAGAAAAACAAGGTTGGGGTCAACCTGTACCAGGTTTTGATCGGCGATGCTACGATAGCCGAAGCCCGTATAAGGTCTGAGGCTGGAGGCTACGATGTACTGCCCGCCAACCGCGAACTGTCGGGCGCCGAAATTGACCTCGTTCAGATGGACGAGCGCGAACAGCAGCTGAAGCAGGCCATTTCAAAGGTTCAAGAAGACTACGATTTCATCCTGGTCGATTGCCCTCCTGCACTGTCATTGTTGACGTTAAATGGCTTGGCTTCGGCCCATGGCGTGATCATTCCCATGCAGTGCGAATATTTCGCGCTCGAGGGGCTGTCCGACCTGGTCAATACTATCAAGCGGGTGCATCAGAACATCAATCCGGATTTGCAGCTCATTGGTCTGCTGCGAGTCATGTTCGATACGCGGGTCACGTTACAACAACAAGTTTCGGCTCAGATCGAAACGCATTTTGGCGACAAAGTATTCAGGACGGTTGTTCCGCGCAATGTGCGTTTGGCCGAAGCGCCCAGCCACGGTTTGCCGGGCATTGTGTACGACAAAAGCTCGCGCGGGGCAAAGGCCTACCTGGCGTTCGGCGAGGAGCTCGTCAAGCGCGTGAAGCGAGAGGCGCTGCGCGCGACGGCCCGCCCTCCCAGGCAAACGGCTGTATAGCTTAAAAGGACATTAAATGGCAACGAGAAAACCCAAGGGGTTGGGCCGCGGCCTGGACGCGCTGCTGGGCGCCGATGCGCCCGTTATCAGCAACTTCGGTAAGCCGGCGGAGGAAACCAAATCGCCCACTACGCTTAGCGTCAAACAGTTGTCGGCCGGCAAGTACCAACCTCGTACGCGAATGGACGAGGGCGCGTTAAACGAATTGGCTGAATCCATCCGCACCCAAGGCATTATGCAGCCTATTTTGGTTCGGCCCCTTAGTGGCTCAGGCGATAAAGCCAAATACGAAATTATTGCCGGAGAACGTCGTTTTCGTGCGGCCCAACTGGCGGGTCTGAAGGAAGTGCCCGTCCTGGTACGCGAGGTCGCCGACGAGAATGCGGCTGTCATGGCGCTTATCGAGAACATCCAGCGTGAAGACCTGAACCCATTGGAAGAAGCGCAAGGGGTGCGCCGTCTGCTCGATGAGTTTGGGCTGACGCACGAGCAAGCTGCTCAAGCTATAGGACGCTCGCGCTCTGCGACCAGCAATCTGCTGCGTCTGCTCAACCTGACTGAGCCAGTGCAAACCATGTTGCTGGCCGGTGATATCGATATGGGACACGCTCGCGCCGTGTTGGCGCTCGAGGCGGCCCAGCAGATCCTTATCGCCAACGAGGTCATTGCTCGCGGTTTATCTGTCAGGGAAACCGAGAAGCTGGTAAATCGCGCCATTCGAGAAGCCGATGATCAAGCCTCTCGGCCAACGCGAGCGGCACGACCTCTTAATGGCGACGCCAAGCGCCTGGAACAGGCGCTGTCTGACCATCTCGGAACTCGTGTAACTCTCAAGGCTGGCGCGCGCAACCGCGGTCAACTCATTATTGATTTCCACGACTGGGAACATCTGAACGCCTTGTTGGAACGACAGGGCCTGTCTACCGTCGTCGATGCTTAGTCCCTTGCCGCGTGTCGCCGTCTTGGCAACCGGCGGCACAATTGCCGGCGCCTGCGTGGCAGGCGTGTCGTATCAAGCCGGTATTCTGAACGTCAATGACCTGCTTGGCGTTCTTCCGGGAGCCCAAGACTGGGTTTCCTTGCACGCAGAGCAGGTAGCCAATGTAGGTAGCCAGGATATCAGCGCGGCTATCTGGTTCGACCTGGCTCTGCGTTTACAGGAGCTGGCGGCCGACCAAGCAGTACAAGGCTGTGTGATTACCCATGGCACTGACACCATGGAGGAAACCGCCTGGTTGCTGCACCTGGTGCTGGGTTCCGCTACGCCCGTTGTTCTCACGGGCGCTATGCGTCCCGCTGACGCTTTCGGTGCAGACGGCCCAGCCAATTTATACGATGCTTTAGCCGTCGCCTCCGATCCACAGTCGCAGGGTCGCGGCGTCATGGTTGTGATGGATGGTCGCATTCATGGAGCGCGCGACGTACAAAAAATGAGCGCGGGAGAGTTGGGTGCGTTTGCCTCGCCCAATCGGGGTGTGCTCGGATCCGTTTCTCGCCGCCAGGTAGTCTTTCACTCCTCACCAGCGCCGAAGCTGCCCCAACTGCCCGACATTTCATCTGGTTCATCTTCAGCAGGCTCCTGTTTTCCCATACACGCAATTCAAACGATGGCTCGGGTTCCGGTGTTGTACGTGCACGGAGACATGGATTTGCCGACGTTAGACGCGGTATTGGACGCTGGACAGGACGGCGTGGTCGTCGCGGGCGTTGGACACGGCAACGCCAGTCAAGCGGTACTTGATCGCTTGGAACGAGCTGCCGCGGAAGGATGCGTGGTGGTGCGCAGCACCCGTACATCGAAAGGTCGGGTGTGGCGCAACGGAGAAGTAGACGACGACGCCCGCGGATTTGTTGTGGCCAATGATTTAAATCCTGCCAAAGCCCGGCTGCTGCTTGCGTTGCTATTGCAGCAAACGCGCGATGTCAGCCAGATTCAAGCGGCGTTCAATTCGTTATAGGCAACGGCGCATCTTTTGCCGTAATTCTACGTACGTGGCAGTCACGATTTCCCGCAAGTTCTGCCAGGGCTTTGACCGGCGTTCGACCGACAAGCTGATTCGGACGTCTGGACCGATGCGAAAGTCTGGCGACTGCTTTTCAAGGTTTCGCTAGGCGCTTCGCCGAACCGCTCGCGATAGGCGGCTGCAAATCGGCCCACATGGGTATAGCCCCAACGCATGGCAATCTCGGAAACATTGTTGTCGGCCGAGGGCCGCAGCAAGTCCTCCCGTATCCGATCAAGCCGCATGGAGCGCAATAACTGCATGGGGCTGGCGCCATATTGCAGGCGACACATCCGCGTGAGGCTCCGGACGCTGGCGCCGCAGTGGCGGGCTATATCGGATAAGGATATGTCTTCTTGCAAATTCGCCTCCATGAACTGACGCGCCCGTTGCAAGCTTTGGGGAGTTTGTATGCCCTCGTCACCCAGAAAGTGATCTTTAAGGGAGGAGGACTGCGCGCATAACAGATGGCGCATTAGCGCCTCTTCAGCGGTTTGTGCTTTGAGCCAACCTAGCGGAGCGGGACAGGCAATCTGTTCGCAAAAGTAGCGCAGCAGCGCACTCCATTGTTCGCCATCACTGGCGCTTAAATCGATATGCCGGTCAAAGCGTAACGGAGTCTGCGTCACCGTTCCGGTCAGGCGAGTGTATTCCTGACCCAGTCGGATCAAGGGTACCTTCAGGATGATTTGCGCCGCGCCGGCTTCCCAAGACAGCCGGTGAGGAATATGAGACGGCATGATTACGCCTGACCCGGGCCGCACCAGCCACCGTCCTTCGTCGCATTCAACACTGACCGCACCGGCCAGAGGCAACTGCACAATGAGAAAGTCGCCGCCTGGCCGAGTTTCTTCGACTGTGACTGCATCGCCGTATTCAAGCCGCCAAAGACTGAGGGTCCTTGCTTGGACGCCGTGTAGCCTCGCGGCCAGGGACGAGCCGTGAGGTTCGAGAACGTGTTCGTTAAGCAGGGCAGCCACTCGGGACCGCACCTCTTCGACGTCACGTGAGGCAAGAAGCACGTGTTGACCCAGCAGTGCTTGGGTCCAGGCTGTCATAGTGTGGGGCACGGGGTATGTGTCCGATGTCGACCCGCCGGCTTACAGGCTTGTGTGTGAGCCAGAGCCGGCAGAATGGGCCAGCCAATTCGGATGGCCTTACTGAAATTCAGTATAGCGGCGCAAGAGTCTCCGCACGCCCCAAAAAGTGCGGAGAATATGATTTATATCAAGCGCTTACGAAATTGACTCCGTACCCAACCACAATCCGCTAGCGATTAACCGGTTGATGCCCACCGTTGTCGGCCAGCGCTTCCTCTCGGTAGTAATGCATGCTTTGGATGGCCGGCAGGTCGTTGAAGCAGAACAGACAAGCATCATCGGTTTGCGAAGTGTTCACGTGTTCATGCCAGGCCCATGAAGGCACGCAGAACACGTCGTGCTCCTGCCAATCGAAGCGCTGCCCGTTAATGATGGAATATCCGCTGCCCTTGGCCACCTGATACAGGAAACTGCCTGTATGGCGATGCGCTTTGCCCACAAATCCGGGCTCCAGTAGTTGCATGCTGGCTCCCATGGTGGCCATGACATGACCTCCCGTGGCCGGGTTGGTGTAGGTCATGAGATGGCCATCGAAGGGATTGGCGGCCGCTGCCTTGCTATAGCGCAGCAGTGCTTCGTAGGTGGGCTCCCACTGGTATTTGAATAATGGCGAGTAGGGCTGGCCCCAGGTGTCGTCTTGCGGGCGTAGCCCGGGCGCTCCCCAGATGCTGACTGAATCGTCAACCGGAAAACCCACTGCCTGATGCAAATCAGGGTGAACACCGTAGAACCCTGCTTCCATCGCGTTGGCCAAGGGGATATCGAGGCCGTCTTGCCAAATACAGGGCAGGCCGTCTTCTTCAACGCCGTGTTCGTGCCAGCAGCCGTTGGGTGTAATTACAAAGTCATTGGCGCCCAAGAGCATCTTGTGGCCATTCACGATCGTGTAGGCGCCCCGTCCTTCCATGATGAAACGCAGGGCGGATGAAGAGTGCCAGTGTGCAGAAGCGCGCTCCCCAGGATGCATGACTTGCAGGCCGGAATAGAGCCAGCCCACGGCTGCAGCCACATCTTTCCTGCCGGGGTTCTCGAAATAGATGACGCGGCGGCCCGCCTTCTCGGGCGAAACCAGTGCGACGGACTTCAGGACGTGCTCGCGTAAATCGCTGTAACGCCACAGCATGGGAACCGACTGGGATTTGGGCTCCCAGGGTTCAATCTTGTTGGCAACCGTCCACAGGGCAGCCGTGCCCAAGCGTTCCAGCTCCTGATAATAGGACACGAGCTCGGGGGTGTCTTCCACGTTGGCCCGTCCGATCACGTCCTCGCGATAAGCATCATAGACAGCGGCGTTCATCGTTTTCTCCTTAATGCCGGTGTGATGGCGCCGCGACAA
>JAJUGB010000159.1 GCA_029268595.1 Alcaligenaceae bacterium
AAGGCGGCCCTGCATTTAAGCAAGTACACGACCGATTGGAATGGCTTCACCCTCGACCCCGATCCGCTGACCGGCCGTATACCTGGAACACCGCGCACCCAGTCGCGAGTCTTGCCCATCTTGTCTTTGGACGCCGGGATGACCTTCGAGCGCTCCACCAGTCTTTTTGGCAACGACTCGATTCAAACGCTGGAGCCCCGCGTGTATTACTTGTACGTGCCTTACCGCGATCAGTCGCAGATTCCCGTGTATGACACGGGCTTGGCAACGTTCAATTTTTCGCAGGCATTTGACGAAAACCTGTTCAGCGGAGGTTGGGATCGCATTGCCAATGCCAATCAAGTCACGTGGGGCTTGACGACACGGTGGCTGGACGAAAGCTCGGGCTTCGAACGTTTGTCGCTTTCGGCCGCCCAGCGCATCTATTTTGAGGACCAGAAGGTGACTTTGCCGGGGATGCGTCCCCGAACCAACACCCGCTCGGATTTCCTCGTGGGTGCCTCGGCGGCGCTCACCGACACCCTCAATGTTCGGTTTGACGCTCAGTTCAATCCCGACTCGCGTGATCGCAACCGCATGACAGCTGGTTTTCGCTGGGAGCCGAAGCGCCTGGCCATGGTGTCAGCCTCTTACCGCTACGAGCGCGACCCGGAGCAACTGGTTAATCCCAATGTTCTTTTCAACCCTTTCTATATTGATCGCAGCAAAGAACAAGTGACGGTATCGGGCCAATGGCCGCTCACACGCAAAGTCTACGGACTGGGGCGGATTGACTACTCCATACAGGAGAAGCGCTCCACGCAGTCCATACTGGGCTTCGAGTACAAGGGAGACTGCTGTTGGGCAGCACGCGTCGTCTACCAGCGCTATGCTGTATCTGCCGGGGACACAAACACCGCTCTATTCTTCCAGCTCGAGCTGGGTGGATTGGGCTCCTTGGGCACCGACCCCATGGGTCTGATCGGCCGCACCATCAATGGCTATCAGCCGGTTACCACGCCCATCCCGGAAAAAACCACCTTCGAGAGGTATGAATGATGCGTAGTCCGCAATCCAAGCGCTGGTTTGCGTCTGTAGTAGTTCCTGTACTTAGTCTGGCTTTGGTTTCTCCGGCCCTGGCTGCTACGGCTTCTGCGGCCCAATCCGGATCGGGCGCCGAGCCAACCGAGCAGTTCGTGGACGGGATTGCAGCAGTGGTCAACAAGCAGGTCATTACTTTGCGACAGGTCGAGAATGCGGCCCAGGCCGCCGAGGCACAGTTGCGCCGGCAAAACATTCAGGTGCCCAGCCGCGAAATTCTACGACGCCAGGTGCTGCAGCAACTCATCACCGAAGAGCTATTGCGCCAGGAAGCCGAGCGCTTGAACATTCAAGTGAACGATGCACAAGTTCAGCAAGCGGTTCGCACCATTGCCGAGCGCAACCGCATCACGCCCGAACGGTTAAGGCAAGAAATCGAAAAAACCGGCGCCAGCTGGGAAGACTACCTTTCGGACTTGCGTCGGGAAGTGCGTCTGGAACAGTTGCGTCAGCGGGCAGTCGATAGCCACATCATTATCACCGACGCTGAAGTTGATGCGTTCCTCAAAAGCTCTCAAGGACGCTCCGGTTTGGCTAGCGGTCCTCAGGGCGCTCCCGCTCCACAATCGCAAGCGCAAGCACCGGCTCAACAGGCCGTCACGGGCAATATCGGCCTAGCGCAAATTCTCGTGGCCGTGCCCGAGGGGGCGCCACCGGCCCGTGTACAAGAATTGCGTCAGAAGGCCGAGTCCATCTTGCAGCAGTTGCGTGGTGGCGCCGATTTTGCCAGTGTGGCGGCGGCCTCCTCTGATGGGCCAGAAGCACTGGAAGGCGGCGATATGGGAGTGCGCCCCATGCAAGGATGGCCAGACCTGTTCCTGGAGGCGATACGCAACCTGCAGCAGGGTGAAATCAGCGACATCGTCCAGAGTGGAAACGGCTTCCACATTCTCAAAGTTACTGCACGTGCCGGTGCGTCAGCGCCAGCCCAGGCTCCCGCGGCGCCTCAACCCGGTTTTGGCTCGGGTCCGCAACCTGGTCAAAGTCAAGGACCCATGCTGGTCACGCAGACTCACGCTCGTCATATTCTCATCAAGGTGAATCAGGCCATGACGGAAGAGCGGGCGCTTGAGCGACTGAGTCAGCTGCGCCAGCGCATTGAGATGGGTGAAGACTTCGAAGCGCTTGCACGTCGTTATTCTGAAGACGCATCGGCGCCCCAGGGCGGCGATTTAGGCTGGCTGACGCCGGGCGAAACCGTACCCCCATTCGAGCAGGCTATGAACAACCTCGAGCCGGGACAGGTAAGCCAGCCTGTCCAGACTCCCTTCGGTTGGCATCTGATACAAGTCATAGAGCGCCGCACCAAGGATATGGAGGAAGAGTTCCGTCGTATGGAAGCACGCCGCGTGCTGTTCCAGCGTCGCGCCGAGCCGGCCTTCGAAGATTGGTTGAGTCAGCTGCGCGGCCAGGCCTATATAGACAACCGTTTGGACCCCGAGTCCAGCCGTCGTCCGGCCTTGCGCTAGATCTTATGACGCAGCATCAGGCCCGCAAGCGATTTGGCCAGCATTTCCTGGCCGATGACGCCTACACAGAAGCAATGGTACGGGCCGTCAATCCGCAGGCCAGTGACAAAGTGGTCGAGATCGGTCCCGGCTTGTCGGCCCTGACTGCGCCTTTGCTCGACAAGCTGGATCACCTTACCGTTATTGAAATTGACCGTGATCTGGCTGGCCGATTGCGAGCCGACTACCCTCCCGAGCGGCTTCGTGTGGTCGAGAGTGATGTGCTGGATGTCGACTTCACCACGTTTGGCACCGGACTGCGGGTAGTGGGCAATTTGCCGTACAACATCTCCAGCCCACTGCTTTTTCATTTGATGCCGGTCGCTGATGCGGTCATTGATCAACACTTCATGCTGCAGCGTGAAGTAATTGACCGCATGGTGGCAGCGCCCTCCACTCCCGACTATGGCCGCTTGTCAGTCATGCTTCAGTCGCGATATGCCATGACGAAGCTTTTTGACGTTCCGCCGGAGGCCTTCGATCCGCCTCCACGCGTTGTGTCCGCCGTCGTTCGTATGGTGCCTTTGGCAGCCGATCGCCTGAAAGCTAGCGATGAAGCCGCGTTTTCCACCGTTGTAGCTCGCGCTTTCTCACAACGCCGGAAAATGCTCAGGCGAGTTTTAGCCGATTGGGCCGCCGTCGTGCCGTGGGATGACATCGGTGTGGCCCCCACCGCTCGGGCAGAGGAACTTTCTGTAGAGCAATTCGTGGCGTTGACCGATGCGTTGGTGGCTGCTGAAGTACTTCAGCCGAAAAACCAGTAGCACACCGCAATGGCGGCAATAACGCCCGCCAGTTCTGCCGCCAGAGCGCAGCCTACCGTATGACGGGTGCGTTGTACGCCCACTGCGCCAAAGTACACGGCTAATACGTAGAAGGTAGTTTCAGTGCTTCCCTGTATGGTCGCAGCGGCCAAAGCCGGGAAGCTGTCGACGCCGAAATGCTGCATGGTTTCGATCAGCATGGCGCGCGCTGCGCTGCCCGAGAAAGGCTTGACAATGGCGGTAGGCAGGGCGTCGACAAAGCGGGTGTCCAGTGCCAAGGCCTGAGCAGCCCAACGAATGACATCCAGCGCCGCGTCCAGCGCTCCGGAGGCACGCAAGGCGCCGATGGCGCACAACATCGCGACCAGGTAAGGGAGCAGATCTCGCGCGATGGCGAAGCCTTCTTTGGCCCCCTCTACGAAAGCCTCATACACGGCGACCTTTCTCCAGTAGCCCACGAGGAGGAAGGCGATGATGATGCCGAAGAGCGTCAAATTCCCCATTATTGACGATAAGGCGGTAATGGCCGCGGATGAAAGGGTGGCCAGAATGGCCATGAAACCGCCCAGCAACACTACCACCGCTCCAAGCCATGCCAACACCACGGGGTCATGAAGCCGCAGGCGCTGCATGAAGGCGACCGTCAGCAAGCCGGTAAGGGACGAGGCCGTCGTGGCGAGCAGGATGGGTAGAAATACCAGGGTGGGATCGGGGGCGCCTTGTTGCGCCCGGTACATGAAAATCGTCACGGGCAAAAGTGTCAGCGACGAAGCGTTCATGACCAGGAAAAGTATTTGCGCGTTGGTGGCAGTTTCGGGGTTTGGATTCAGCGTTTGAAGCGCTCGCATCGCGCGCAGGCCTATCGGCGTGGCGGCATTGTCCAGGCCCAGTCCGTTGGCCGCAAAGTTCAGTGTGATCAACCCCACCGCAGGATGCCCCTCTGGGACACCAGGCATAAGCCGCTTGAAAAGGGGAGTCAGCACCCGCGAAAGAGAGTCGACTAGTCCCGCAAGCTCAGCAATGCGTAGAAAACCCAGCCACAGCGTGAGCGTGCCGAAGAGTAGAAGCATTAGCTCGACCGAAAGCTTGGCCATGTCGAAGAGACTGAGCACAATGCGGGAGAAGATCTCCGCATCGCTCAACACAACAAGATGGTAAAGGCCGGACAATGCGGCAATGATGAAGAAGGAAAACCACAGGGTGTTCAACATGAGTCGCGGTACGCGTATGCGGCAAATGCCACGATTGTCTCAAACTCCGCGGAAGACGGCACAGAATAATTTGCGCAAAGGCCGCCAATAGAATGATGGATAATGCAAAAGCGCATTAGTGGAACGGGGAAAGCGATGAATTGGAGATCATGGCGTCGTCAGTGGCTGACCGAGCCGCTGTACCGCATGGCGCGCGGCGCGATGCCGCGTTTATCCGCGACGGAGCAACAGGCTATCCAGGCAGGCGACGTCTGGTGGGATGCCGAACTGTTCTCCGGAAGACCCGACTGGTCGCGCTTCATCGCAGCCCAGCCGCCTGGCCTTTCGGCTGACGAGCAAGCCTTCCTGGACGGACCTGTAAGTCGTCTGTGCGCCATGCTGGACGATTGGGATATATCTTGGCAGCGCTACGACCTGCCCCAGTCGGTGTGGCAATATTTGAAGGACAACGGCTTCTTCGGCATGATCATTCCGCGCCAATATGGGGGCTTGGGGTTTTCTGCCTACGCCCACTCCGAGGTCGTGCGCCGTATTTCTGTTCAGAGCGTCACGGCGGCCGTCACTGTGATGGTGCCCAACTCATTGGGGCCAGGCGAGCTACTCTTGCAGTTCGGGACCACCGAGCAGCGCGAGTACTGGCTGCCACGTCTGGCTCGGGGGCAAGAGCTGCCGGCCTTCGGGCTAACCAGCCCTGAAGCGGGTTCCGACGCGGCGGCCATGACCGATACGGGTGTAGTGTGCAAGCGGTTGCTTGACGGGGTCGAGCAGCTCGGAATCCTGCTTAACTGGAAAAAGCGTTACATCACGCTTGCGCCGGTCGCCACCGTTCTGGGCCTGGCATTCAAGCTCTCCGACCCCGATCATCTCCTTGGAACGACAACCGATTTAGGTATTTCCCTTGCACTGGTTCCTACGCATCTTCCGGGAGTCACCATAGGGCGACGGCATTTACCGTCCATGCAGGCTTTTCAGAATGGGCCGACTGAAGGAACAGACGTCTTTGTCCCCATCGATGCCCTATTGGGTGGCGTCGAGCAGGCCGGACAAGGATGGCAAATGCTAATGAGCGCGCTAGCTGCAGGGCGTGGCATTTCTTTACCATCGTTGGCTGCGGCCGCCTGCGTTTTTGCCGCACATACATCGGGAGCGTATGGACGCGTACGAACTCAGTTCGGCCTTCCCATTGGTTCGTTTGAAGGAGTCCAGGAAAAACTGGGACGCATGGCGGCCAACGCCTATCTGGTCGAAGCGGCGCGTCGTTTTACCTGCGCAGGCCTGGATCAAGGATACAAGCCGTCCGTCATTTCGGCCATCATGAAACTGCACGCTACTGAGCGCATGCGCCAATCGGTCAACGACGCCATGGATGTTCATGCGGGCAAGGCCGTTATCGACGGCCCATCGAATTACCTGGGGAATCTGTACCGTGCCTTACCCATAGGCATCACGGTAGAGGGCGCCAACATTCTTACCCGCAACCTCATTATCTTCGGCCAGGGCGCCATACGAGCTCACCCTTATCTCATGCAAGAGATCCAGGCCGTCAGCAACAGCGACCAGCGGGCCGGTGAGGACGCATTCGATGCTGTCATCTGGAAGCACTTGGCGCACTCAGTAAAGACGGCCTTGCGGGCTACGGGGCATGCCTGGACCGCTGCCCATTTTGCCCGCGCGCCGGTAGAGGCGGGCGCGGCCCGGCCCTGGTATCGTCGGCTCACCCGACACGCTGCCGCGTTTTCCATCGTCTCGGAGGTGGCCTTATTGACCTTGGGTGGTTCGCTGAAAAGGCGGGAAATGCTTTCTGCGCGTCTTGGAGATATCCTGGCTGAGCTATATCTGGCTTCCGCCGTTCTTAAGCGCTGGAGTGACGAGGGCTATCACGAATCGGATCTGGCTTTGGTGACGTATTGCATGCGCTCTTCATTGGCCACCATAGAAAAGCGCCTGGACGAGGTTTTGCTGAATCTGCCCTCCAGGATGGCTGCCGCGGTGTTACGAGTCATGTTGTTGCCGCCCGGCCTGCGTACCCCGCCTCCGTCAGACGCCCATACGGCCCTCTGCGCTCGCATTCTCCTTGAGCCAAGCGCTGCCCGCGATCGGCTGGTTGGAGTTGTATGGAACACTTGCAATAGTGCCAGCGTAGAGGCTCTTGAGCACGCCTTCGATCAAGTCATTAAAGTGCAGCCGACCCGAGATCGGCTACATCAAGCGGGCCTTAAAGACTGGCGGTTGGCTTTTGAACGGGGCGCCCTCACGGCCGACCAGGCGCAAGCGCTTGAGGCGGCGGAGGAGGCGATTGCGGCGGTCATCGCAGTAGACGATTTTGCCCCCGATTCTTTCAGCCGCCTGGAAAGCCAAGAGCCCGGAATGTAGAAAGCTTTTAATGCGTGCAGGTATGGCCTGCTCAGTCCAC
>JAJUGB010000160.1 GCA_029268595.1 Alcaligenaceae bacterium
CCACCGCCAAATCCAGTTGCCCGCTTTCAAGCATGCTGGCGGTGCTGGCGTCCAGATCAAACGAATCCACTTTCAGACCCGGCCCCACACTTTTCACGTGCCCGAGTATTTCGGGCAGCATGACCATCTGCGCGATATGACTCAGGCCGATGCGGAAGCGGCGATCGGAGGTGGCCGGGTCGAATACGCGGCGCGCGTTTTCCTCGGGGCTAAGCAGTTTGATGGCGTGCTCGATGTCCACCATCAAGCTATCTAAAAAAGGGGTTGACATGAGCCCGCCCGAGGTTCTGACAAACAATGGGTCGCCAAAGTGGCGCCGCAAATGACCCAGCCGGATGCTCATGGCCGGCTGACTTAGACCTACCTGCGGGACGGCGCCTGTGACACTGCGGGCCGAACGAATTTCCTTCAATAAGACAAAGTCGTACAAGTCCAGCTTGGAAGTCGCAGCCATACGTCCCCCTTCACTATTTAAAACCGCAATGCCGTTTATTTTGAATAGCGTATTGCAGGTGTCTACGCCTATGCAAGACACTGTTTGTGAAAAATCGGCCGGATGGAACTGAGCAGTGCCTTAGCTTCAAACAGATCAAGGTCGGGCCTGGCAGCGACGCCTTCCCACATGGAGAGCTCTATGGATAATGGCGGCACCTTACCGTTCATCATTGCAGGCGGGGGTATTGGCGGGCTGTGCGCAGCATTGGCGCTGACCCGAAAAGGGTTCCCCGTAAAAGTTCTTGAGCGGGCGCCGGAGGTGGGCGAAATCGGCTATGGCATTCAAATAGCTCCCAACGGCCACGCCATACTCGACCGGCTGGGCGTCATGGAAATGCTCGAGCCGCAGGTGTTCTACCCAGATGCGCTCATACTTGTCGACGCCATCGACGCTCAGGAAATTTCCCGTATCGATTTGGGCGAGAGCTTTCAGGAACGCTACAAGTACCGCTATTTCGTCGTGCACCGCCGCGACCTGCATGCGGCGCTGATAGAGTCATGCCGAAGGGAAGAGCTGTTCTGCTTTGAAGAAGGCGAGGTCGACAGCTACGAGAACCACCCCAATTCCGTCACTGTGCGGTGCACCAACGGCAAAGCGTATAAAGGGCGGGCCATGATTGGTGTCGAAGGGCTGCGCTCTAAGACCCGGGCTCGCATTGTCCCCGACGGCGGCCCGCGCGCCACCGGTCATGTTGTGTACCGCGGCCTGGTTCCCATTGATCAGGTCGCCAACCAACAGTATGTGAACTCCATGGTGGTGTATGTGGGGCCGGGATGTCACCTAGTGCAGTATCGACTTCGAGGCGGTACCGTCATGAACAACGTCGCCACGTTTGAAAGCCCCGCTTTTAAACGATGGGAGCACGACTACGGCGGCATCGAAGAATTAAAGTCGGCCTATGTTCAGTGCTGCCCTCAGGTACAAGATCTACTGAAGTACTTTTCGCTGGACAAAAACTGGCTCTTGCACGACCTGCAACCGGCCACCAACTGGACAGACGGCAATGTCACCTTATTGGGCGACGCGGCCCATGCAGCACTGCAATACCTGGCGCAAGGCGCCATTATGGCGATGGAAGACGCCGTCGTCTTAGCTGACGCCCTTGAACGACAACCTACTAACGTTAACAGCGCCTTTCTGGACTACCAGGGCCGCCGCTTGAATCGAACCGCCCGCGTTGTCACTACTGCGCGGCTGTTTGGGGCCATCATGCACGCTTCGGCCGGCGAGCGTTTGCTGCGCAACGAACTGGCACGCCAACGCGACACGCTGATTCCCTGGGAAATCGACTGGCTCTATAGAGGCGTGCAAATCGAAGAGAAAGTGTACTGACCTTCTCGAGCCGCCTTAGCCCGCAAACACGCCCGTCCCGCAAGGCTTTCCAGACCCGCAAGACTCGCCAGATACGTTTACCAAACCCAATTCGCTTTACAGAGGTGCGCCTTGATCAAGTAGTTCCTGATTTATCAAAACGATAACGGAGACATCGCCATGAAAAGAAGGATTTTCCTACGCACGGCCGTGGGTGCTTTAGCGCTGGCCGCAACTGGTTTTCATGCGCCCCAGATATTGGCCGCCGAGAAACCGTTCAAGGTCGGCATGATAGTTCCCATGACAGGGGCCTTCGCTTCCACCGGCCGCCAATTGCATTCTGCCGCTCAGGCCTTCATGAAGGAACATGGTGATACCGTTGCCGGTCGCAAGATCGAACTCATCTTGAAAGACGACGGAGGCAATGCCGCCAATTCTCGCAAGCTGGCGCAAGAGCTTATCGTCAACGAAAAGGTCGACGTCATCGCTGGCTTCGGCCTCACGCCCATCACGCTGGCTGTGGCGCCTGTGGCCACCGAATCGAAGACGCCCATGGTGTTGATGGCTGCGCAGACACAGACCAATACAGAAGCCTCTCCGTACATCGTTCGCTCCAGCGGAACCATCACACAGGTCACCTCCGGCATTGCCAAATGGGCTGTCGAAAACGATATAAAGCGCGCAGTGACCCTGGTGCCGGATTACGCTCCCGGTTATGAGTCCGAAGAAGCGTTCAAAAAATACTTCCTTGCATCGGGCGGCGAAATCCTGGAAGAAATTCGCGTCCCCATGCGTAATCCGGACTTCGCACCTTTCTTGCAACGGGTCCGCGACATCAAGCCCGACGCCCTCTTCGTCATGTTGCCCGCTGGTCCGGGCGCGGCCCTGCTCAAGCAATATGGTCAACGTGGCTTGGCCGATGCCGGCATAAAGCTGATTGGCCACGGCGCCATCACCGACGATGATGTGTTGAACGAAGCCGGTGATGCAGCCCTGGGGGTGATCACCTCAGATTACTACGCCACCGCGCATGACTCCGACATGAATCGCAAGTTCATCGAGCTCTATAAAAGCGTGGACCCAACAAGCCGCCCCAACTTTTTTGGAGTGGCGGGGTATGACGGCATGAAGCTTATTTACGAAGCACTGAAGGCTACCGACGGAAAAGGACAGGGCATGGAGCTGGTCGACGCCATGAAGAAACTGTCGTTCGAAAGTCCGCGCGGGCCGGTATCAGTAGACCCCGAGTTACGCGATTTTGTGCAGAACATCTATATGCGCAAAGTCGAAAAAGTGGGTAACGAATACCACAACGTAGAGTTCGACGTCATTGAGCGCGTCAATGCCTTGGGCGAAGCGAAATAATGTTGACGATTCTATTTGATGGTGTGGCCTACGGCATGTTGCTGTTCGTGCTGGCCATCGGCTTGTCCGTGACGCTGGGTCTGATGAACTTCATCAACCTGGCCCACGGCGCCTTTGCCATGGCCGGGGGCTATGTCACGGTGCTGCTCATGCGGCACTGGGACGTGCCGTTTCTGCTATGCATGCCCATCGCCTTCGTGGCCACTGCCCTTCTGGGAGCCGTCCTCGAGCGCACGCTGTACCGTCCCATGTATAGCAAGCCGCCGCTGGATCAGGTGCTGTTCTCGATTGGTCTAGCGTTTATTGCCGTCACCGTCGTCGACTACAGCATAGGTTCCAGCGAGCAAATCATTCAGCTGCCCGGCTGGCTTCGAGGCCGTACCGAACTGGTTTTTGGCGACCATGTGCTGGCCATGGGCCATTACCGGCTGCTGATCATTGCCTTTTGCGTGGTCCTCACCATTGTCTTGCAGTTCATCCTTACCCGCACTCGATTTGGTAGCCGCCTGCGAGCCTCAGTCGATGACCAGCACGTGGCCGACGGCCTGGGCATCAACGTCAACGTCATCTTCTTCTCGACCTTCGCGGTGGGCTCTGGCCTGGCCGGATTAGGAGGCGCACTAGGAGCCGAAGTACTCGGCCTGGACCCGACCTTCCCCTTCAAGTTCATGATTTATTTCCTGATCGTCGTTGCGCTGGGCGGCACCTCGTCGCTCACCGGCCCCTTGCTGGCATCACTGATACTGGGCATTGCAGACGTCGCGGGCAAGTACTACATGCCCAAGCTCGGCTCCTTCATCGTCTATGCCGTCATGATCATCATCTTGCTATGGCGACCCGATGGCCTGTTCGTCAAACGAGGCGCCCGATGACTCCCACGATTCAAGATGTGCTTCACGAAAAATCACGGCTCCGGTATTGGGAGCCCGTCATCTGGCTCGCGCCCTTTCTTGTCGTGGCGCTGTTTCCGGGCAAGGCATTCTTGATCAACCAGATGGCCATCATGGCCCTGTTCGCGATCTCGCTCGATCTGGTGTTGGGCTACGCGGGCATCATGTCTCTGGGGCATGCCGCCTTCTTCGGCATGGGGGCTTTTGCAGCGGGCCTATTCGCCAAGTTCGTCATGCCGGAACCCATAGTCGGGCTTATCTTTTCCATGGCTGTGGGCGCGCTCACCGCCTTTATCTGCAGCTTCACCATACTTCGAGGCAGCGCTCTTACGGTGGTCATGGTCACATTGGGCGTGTCGCTGGTTTTGCTCGAGCTGGGCAACTACATGACCTGGCTTACGGGTGGCGCGGACGGTCTGCAAGGAGTAGACATGGCGCCCGTACTGGGCCTATTCCCGTTCACCTTCGATGGGATCACGGCTGCCTACTATTCCCTAGCCATCTTGGTGGTGTTTCTGCTCGTGGTCCGGCGCATTGTCCGCTCGCCATTTGGCGTTGGGCTGCGCGCCCTTCGCGACAACCGCTTGCGCGCCTCTTCCATCGGAATCAACACCGACACTCGGCTCAAGATGGTGTACAGCCTGGCCGGCGCCATTGCCGCAGCAGCCGGCGCGGTCCAGGCACAAAGCATGAACTTTGCGTCCCTGGAAGCCTTCGGCTTTGAAAAATCGGCCGACGTGCTGCTAATGGTGGTCATAGGCGGAACGGCGTGGGTATACGGCGGCGTGATTGGCGCCGTTGTCTTCAGCGGCCTGCATCATGTGTTGTCCGACCTCACTCCGCAGTACTGGACCTTCTGGGTGGGCCTGTTCCTGGTGGTGCTGATGCGAGTGGGCCGCGACCGCCTGGTGCGCCCATGGACATGGTTCAAGGGAGGGCTGCATGGCTGAAGATCTTTACGCCCTTTCGGCCTCGCGACTGACTAAACGTTTCGATGGATTGGTGGCCATCAACGATGTCTCACTGAACTTGACCAAGGGTGCACGTCACGCCCTGATCGGCCCAAACGGCGCCGGCAAGACCACGTTCGTCAATCTGCTCACAGGCGTACTACGTCCCACGACGGGGTCCATCTTGCTGGAAGGCAGCGACATCACGGGGCTTCCGACCCACAAAAGGGCCTGTCGCGGACTGGTGCGCACCTTTCAGATCAACCAGCTGTTCGAAAGCCTGACGCCGCTTGAGACCTTGGCCCTGGTGGTAACCGAGAGACTCGGACTGGGCGCCCGCATGTGGCAAATGCTGGGTAATAACGCTACGGTCAGGCGGCGATCACAAGAGTTGCTCGAGCAATTCCGGCTGTTTGACGTCATGAATCGGCCCACCAACCAGCTGCCTTACGGAAAACGCAGACAACTGGAAATTGCCATTGCCCTGGCCTGCGAGCCGCGTGTATTGCTGTTGGACGAGCCGGTGGCGGGGGTCCCCGCTTCCGAGCGTGGCGAACTCCTGGACATCATCAATGCCCTGCCCAAGGACATGTCCATATTGCTGATAGAGCATGACATGGATCTGGTTTTCAGCTTCGCACAAAGAATCACCGTGCTGGTCAATGGTTCGCTCCTTCTGGAAGCGGACCCCCAAACGGTTTCAAACGATACTCGCGTCAAGGAGGTCTACCTGGGCCATAGCACGACCACCCCCGCGACATCGCCGGCGTCTCCCCAAGTCGAGGTGTTGTATGCCTGAGTTACTCGAGGTTTCCGCCCTTCAGGCCGGCTACGCCGATTCAGTGGTCTTGAACGATATTTCGCTGACTCTCAAGCAAGGCGAAACCCTGGCCCTATTGGGTAGAAACGGTACCGGCAAGACCACCTTGATCAACACTCTGGTTGGCGTGACGCGGCGATACAAAGGCACGATACGACTTGCCGATCAGGGCTTGGAGACCCGCCCGCCCCACGCGCGTGCGGCGGCGGGCATAGGCTGGGTGCCGCAAGAACGAAACATCTTCAAATCGCTGACCGGGCACGAGAATCTGACGGCGGTCGCACGCCCCGGCCCATGGACACCCGAAAAGGTCTATGGAATGTTTCCGCGCTTGGCCGAGCGACGCAGCAATATGGGAAGCCAGCTATCTGGCGGCGAACAACAAATGCTGGCCATAGGGCGCGCTTTGGTGCTTAACCCAAAACTCTTGCTGCTGGACGAGCCGACCGAGGGCCTGGCCCCAATATTGGTCGAGGAAGTGTTGAAGGGCGTCGAGCGCGTCGCTCGCGAAGAGGGCCTCAGCGTCATCATTGTTGAACAACACCCACATTTGATCCTGGCCATCTCGCAACGCGCCATGGTGCTGGACCGCGGATCGGTCGTTCACGAGGGTTCCGCCTGCCAATTGCAGAACGACCCCGCTTTATTAAATCGCTTGCTTGGTGTCTGCGGCTAAACCGCGAAGAACCCGGAGGAGACTCAGCTATGTTTCTTTACAACACCTGGTACGTGGCCGGCTTTGAGCGCGACTTCGATGCGCCTTTTGTGTCGCGACGCATACTTGATGTGCCCCTGGTTTTATACCGAACCTCGCAGGGACGCTATACCGCCATGGACGACCGCTGTCCGCATCGGTTATTGCCGCTTTCTCATGGCAAACGCGTAGGTGACGAGATGCAGTGTGGCTACCACGGCATGTGCTTCTCGGCGGACGGTCATTGCACCAAGGTGCCTGGCCAAAAGAATATTCCCTCCGCCGCGCAGGTCAAGACATATCCCCTCGAAGCCCGGCACGGTTTTGTCTGGATATGGATGGGCGATCCCGAGCTGGCCGACACAGACCTGATTCCCGACGTGCACTGGCACAACAGCCCCGGCTGGAC
>JAJUGB010000161.1 GCA_029268595.1 Alcaligenaceae bacterium
CCCCCCCTCCCCCGCCCTCCACCCACCCCCCCCCCCCCCCAAACCTGCCGGCGGGGGCGGGGGGGCGGCCCCCCCCCCCGGCCGCATAGCTTCTTTTGCCTATTGCACTATTGCCGCGCGGTGCGTTGCTGCGCCACCATAACGGGCTCGCTGGCGCGCCAAGGGTTGATGTCTAGGCCGCCCCGGCGTGTATAGCGGGCATATACCAATAGAAAGTCGGGCCGGCACGCCTTCAGAATATCGCAGTACATCTGTTCCACACAGTGCTCGTGGAATTCGTCATGCTGCCGAAGCGAAATAATATATTTCAGCAACCCCTCGCGATCGATCTGAGGGCCGGTATAGCGAATCTGTACGCTGCCCCAATCGGGCTGACCGGTTACTGGGCAGTTGGACTTCAGCAAGTTCGACGTCAGGGTCTCGGTGACCGGAGCTGCACCGGTGCAGCCCAATAGTTGGGGCGCGGGCGTGTAGGCGTCTATCTGCACATCAAGGTCGTCCAGGCATATGCCGTCCAAGGGCGCCAACGCTTCGCCATCTACTGCCGAAAGCGGCATCAGCTCCACTGTGACTTCGGCGCCGGCTGCGGCGGAAAGGTCCGTGTGCAAGCGCTTTTCCACTTCACTCCAATCGGCGAAACGCTCATCGTTATACGAATTGAGGTAGAGCTTGAAGGACTTCGATTCGATAAGGTTGGGACTGTCTTGAGGCACAGTGAAGCGTCCGATCGCGACGACAGGTTTGCCCCGGCTATTGAGCCAGGACATTTCATAGGCGTTCCAGACATCGGCACCAACCCAGGAGGGCACGGGGCCGAGCGATTCACGATTGGCAGCTCGAGAAATAGGAAAGAGTAGGGAAGGATCGTAGGCGTTGGGCGAACGGACCTCGCGGCCAAGAGGCGCTCCCTTTAGAAAAGCATGAGACATGGATGAAACGATGTGACAAGGAAAACCCTATTGTACTTGGCGAGGACGGCCGTTTCCCACATCGTGAAAAACGCATTGCAGCACATAAAACGCCGCTGTTGCAAAGCAGCGCGAGACGTTTCCGCATCTCGAAAACGCTTTCGTATTATGGAAAGTTTTATTCAAGTGATTGAAAGATAAAGAAAAAATAATTGGTCTTATATAAGACATAAGTGTTATTTGCTCCGCAGCATTTCGCTAGAATTTTTCTCATGGATTCCTCGTTTTTTCATTCGTCCTTTTTAGGAGCAAGCCATGAACAACAGAGAAAAAGCAATTCGCGAGCTGCAAAAGTCGTGGGCCGAAGATCCGCGCTGGCAGGGCATCAAGCGCAACTATGGGCCGGAGGATGTCATTCGCCTGCGAGGCTCCGTCGTGGAGGAGCACACTCTGGCCCGGCGCGGCGCCGAGAAATTGTGGAACCTGCTGCACGAAGAGCCTTTCATTAACGCACTGGGGGCGCTTACCGGCAACCAGGCCATGCAACAGGTCAAGGCAGGTCTAAAAGCCATCTATCTGTCCGGCTGGCAGGTGGCGGGTGACGCGAACATAGCCGGGCAGATGTACCCCGACCAATCCCTGTACCCAGCTAACTCTGTGCCGCAAGTCGTACGCAGAATCAATAACGCCTTGGCCCGTTGCGATCAGATTCAATGGATGGAAGGGCGTAACCCCGGCGAAGAGGGTTATATCGATTACTTTGCCCCCATCGTGGCCGACGCTGAGGCGGGCTTTGGTGGTGTGCTGAACGCCTACGAGCTTATGAAGGGCATGATTGAAGCTGGCGCGGCAGGCGTGCATTTTGAAGACCAGCTGGCGTCAGTGAAAAAATGCGGCCATATGGGCGGAAAAGTGTTGGTGCCCACTCGTGAAGCGGTGGCTAAATTGGTGTCGGCGCGTCTGGCGGCCGATGTGTGCGGCGTTCCCACCTTGCTGTTGGCCCGCACGGACGCAGACGCGGCCGACCTCATTACCAGTGATATCGACCCTAACGATCACCCCTTCATTACGGGCGAGCGTACTGCCGAGGGCTTTTTCCGCACTCGTGCCGGCATCGAGCAGGCGATCTCGCGTGGCCTGGCCTATGCCCCTTACGCAGACCTGCTGTGGTGCGAAACATCCACCCCCGATCTGGAATACGCGCGCCAGTTTGCGGAAGCGATTCACCGACAGTTCCCAGGTAAAATGCTGTCCTACAATTGCTCGCCCTCGTTTAACTGGAAGAAAAACCTGGACGACGCCACCATCGCCAAGTTCCAGCGCGAGCTGGGCGCCATGGGTTATCGCTTCCAGTTCATCACTCTGGCCGGCTTCCACGCCCTCAATTACGGTATGTTCGAGCTTGCCCACGGCTACGCACGCCGTCAAATGAGCGCTTTTGTCGAGCTGCAGCAAAAAGAATTTGCTGCAGCTGACCTGGGCTTCACAGCAGTCAAGCATCAGCGTGAAGTGGGTACCGGTTACTTCGACGCCATCACACAAGTCATCGAGGGTGGGCAATCTTCGACGACAGCGCTAACCGGCTCGACCGAAGAAGCGCAGTTTGCCTCAGCGGCAACTGCCGAATAAGTCGCACAGCAGTTGCGCTTCACTGAAAAGCTCGCAGCATAACGAGTTTAGAGGCGGTTTGGCGGGACGGTGGCTCTCGTCAACCGCTTGATCTTTAGGCGAATTAGCGCGCGTTTGTGCCCGAAAGGCAACATCGGCCCGGACACTTGATCTATATCAATGCGGGTTTTCCCTGGCATGTTTATAGTCGTGCCATGCCCGCATTTTCTATTTTCGCCATCCCCTCCACCTTGTCCTCTGACGACCGCATGACGCGTCGGCACATGTTGGCCCGTCTAGGATTGGCGTGGCTGGCCATGATGCAGGTCATGATGTTTGCTTTTCCTGGCTACGTGCGCGGACAGCCAATGCCTGAAGCCGACCTCAGCTTTCTGGATACGGCGATCATAGTCATGAACTGGATCAGTCTGGCGCTGACGGTGCCGGTTGTCTGGTATTGCGCGTCGCCGGTGTGGAAAGGCGCCTTGCGTCGCCTGCGCCAGGTCAGAATCAGCATGGATATCCCGGTGGCCTTGGGCATAGTGGCGGCATTCATACCTAGTGTATGGGCCACCTGGACCACTAAGGGCGATGTCTATTTCGATTCCGTCACCATGTTTGTCGCCTTTTTGCTCACAGCCAGGTACTTGGAGTTGTGCGCCGGGCAGTCCGTTTCGGGCGGCGCCTTGCATCAGGTTATAGAGCAACAGCGTAATGTGCTTTCCAGCCGTTCCGATAAAGCGGCCGCCTGGTTCACTATTGCCCAGGTCGTGTTGGCCCTGGCGGCCGGTCTGTTCTGGTGGAGACACGACCCTACTCAAGCCATACCCGTCATGGTGGCCTTATTGGTCATTAGCTGCCCCTGTGCGATGGCCATGGCTGTGCCGACGGCAGTAGCGGCGGCGCACGCCAGCCTGGCCGTTGGCGCCCCTGTGACCGAATCCGATCTGAACCGCCTCAAGCAAGCAACTGGCAACACCGCCAAGCAAAGCCTGTACGGGGCCATGCTATGGCATCTCATCCTGACCCCACTGGCCGCGGCCGGGTGGGTGCGTCCTTGGGTGGCCGCCATCACCATGCTGGTGTCATCGCTGGCTGTCGCGGCAAACGCCTGGCTCCTTTATCGGCGTCAACGCCGTGAGTTCGCTGAGCTACCGCTCGCGACCGCCGCGAGCTGAGCATGGAGAGTCTCTGGCTGCTCTTGCTGCTGTCTCTGGTTTTTGTCCTGGTCATCGGCGCCGCGTTCTGGTGGGCGATTTTTTCCGGGCAGTTTGAAGGCACGGACGAAGCGGCGCGATCCATTTTGAATGACGACGACGAGGATTCGTCCGAGACCCGTCAGTAAAGGGTGTTGGTACGGCGGCCCTGCACATTTCCGCCGTGTATCACGATGCAATCAAGTTTCCTTTTTGTGTATTTAGGGGGTATCCATGGGTAGTTCGGCAACGCTGGCCAACCAGCCCGAAACCTATAACTATGGAGTGGTCAGGCAGTTCGCCATCATGACCATTTTCTGGGGCATCGTCGGCATGTTTGTCGGCGTGTGGATCGCTTCGCAACTGATCTGGCCCGAGCTCAATTTTGAGATTCCATGGTTAAGTTATGGACGTTTGCGTCCGGTCCACACCAATACGGTGATTTTCGCCTTTGGCGGCTCCGCGCTATTTGCAACGTCTTACTATGTCGTTCAGCGCACCTGTCAGACGCGCTTGTTTTCGGACAAGCTGGCGGCGTTCACGTTCTGGGGATGGCAGATAGCGCTGTTTGCAGGTTTCATCACCCTGCCCATGGGCTACACCTCCACCAAAGAGTACGCCGAGTACGAGTGGCCCATCGATATCCTTATCACGCTGGTATGGGTGTCGTATGCGGTGGTGTTCTTCGGCACGATTGTGAAGCGCCGCGTCAGGCACATCTATGTGGCCAACTGGTTTTACGGCTCTTTCATTTTGACGATTGCCGTTCTGCACATCTTCAATAACCTGCAGCTGCCCGTTTCGCTGTGGAAGTCGTACTCCGCTTACGCGGGTGCGCAGGACGCCATGGTGCAGTGGTGGTATGGCCATAACGCGGTCGGTTTCTTCCTGACCACAAGCTTCCTGGGCATGATGTATTACTTCGTGCCCAAGCAAGCCGAGCGTCCCATTTACTCGTACCGCTTATCCATTGTGCACTTCTGGGCGTTGGCCTTTACGTATATGTGGGCGGGGCCGCACCATCTGCACTACACGTCCTTGCCGGACTGGACCCAGGCGCTGGGCATGGTGTTCTCCCTGATTTTGTTGGCGCCTTCCTGGGGCGGCATGATCAACGGCATCATGACCGTGTCCGGCGCATGGCATAAGTTGCGCACCGATCCCATCTTGAAGTTCCTGGTGACCGCGCTGTCCTTTTACGGCATGGCGACGTTCGAAGGTTCGATGATGGCCATCCGGTCGGTCAATGCCTTGTCTCATTACACAGACTGGACCGTCGGACACGTGCACGTGGGCGCCCTTGGCTGGGTGGCCATGATTATCTTCGGCTCGTTCTACTACATGGTTCCGCGTCTGTATGGCCGTAAGACCATGGCCAGCCCTCAGGCCGTTGAACTGCACTTCTGGCTCGCAACCATTGGGGTGGTCTTGTACATCACTTCCATGTGGGTCGCCGGCGTCATGCAAGGCCTGATGTGGCGTGCTACTGGCGACGATGGCACCTTGACCTACGCTTTTGTTGAAACGGTCAAGGCAACCTACCCGCTGTACACGATTCGCATGATTGGCGGCTTGTTCTTCCTGTCGGGCATGTTCCTGATGGCCTGGAACACCTATCGCACCATCAAGGGCCAGCCCAAGCCCAACCCCGTCGTGTATTTGCAGAATCCTGACGCCATCGACCCGAAACTGGTCGGGCCCGCCAAGCCGGCCACGGGCTCAGTGCAAGCTGCTTAAAGGAAGTAGTCATGGCAAATAAACCCAAAAAGCTGTTCAGCCACCAGACGTTGGAAACCAACGTCGGCCTGCTGATCTTCTTCAGCATCCTGGTGATTTCCATCGCCGGGCTGGTGCAGATTGTCCCTTTGTTCTTCCAGCACTCGACGACGCAAGCCGTGGAAGGCGTGCGGCCCTACGAAGCCCTGCAACTTGTGGGTCGCGACGTCTACATCCGTGAAGGCTGCGTGGGCTGTCACTCGCAGCAGATTCGCATGCTGCAATCCGAGGTGCAGCGCTATGGTCCCTATTCGGTGGCGGGCGAATTCGTTTACGACCGGCCCTTCCTTTGGGGGTCCAAGCGTACCGGTCCCGACCTGGCCCGTGTAGGCGAGCGGTACTCGGACGACTGGCACCGTGTTCACTTGCGTAACCCGCGTGACGTTGTTCCCGAGTCGAATATGCCGGCTTATCCCTGGCTGCAACACAACTCCGTCGAAGGGACCGACATCCGTGAGCGGATGCTGACCTTGCGCAAGCTGGGTGTCCCATATTCCGACGAAGAAATCGAGCAAGCACCCGAGCAGCTTGTCGGCAAGACCGAAGAAGACGCGATCGTCGCCTACCTGCAAGGGCTGGGCGTGGCGGGCCGGGATGCGGCCGCCAAGATCATGAACGGAGAATGACATGGTCGTCCTGAACGCCATTGCCACACTGGTTGCCTTCATCACGTTTATTGGAATCGTCTGGTGGGCTTGGTCGCGTGGACGCGCGAAGGCCAACCGCGACGCGTCGATGCTGCCGTTCGCGCAGCCGGACGAAGGCGACCTGGTCGATCCGGACCTGTCTACTGGTCAAGAGCAGGCGGGGCAGAACGGGACGAGGCAGCAATCGGACGCGCAAGGGCGCGTCCAGCGAAAACAAGAGGGATCACATGAGTGACTTTATCAGTAGCTTCTGGAGCTACTTTATTGCCACGATCGCATTGGGCGGCATTGTCTTTTGCGTGTGGTTGCTGTTTACCCAGCGCGCCTGGCTAGGCAAAGAGGTCAAAGAGGTTGAAAACACCGGCCACGTTTGGGATGGGGATATCAGCGAGTACAACTACCCAGTGCCGCGCTGGTGGACCATCTTCTATTTGGGCTTGTGTATTTTTGCATTGGGTTACCTGGTGCTGTACCCGGGACTGGGTTCGTTCCAAGGCATTCTGAACTACTCGTCGGCCGAAGCAGTGCGCGAGTCCCGCGAGCGCCTTAACGAGCAGATTCGTCCGGTGTACGAGCGCTATGCATCCATGGAGATTCCCGCCATGGCAAGCGATCCTGAAGCCATCGCCATAGGTCAACGTCTTTTCCTCAACAACTGTGCGCAGTGTCATGGTTCGGACGCGCGCGGCAGCGTGGGTTTCCCCAACCTGAGCGACAACGCCTGGCTGTACGGCGGCGAG
>JAJUGB010000162.1 GCA_029268595.1 Alcaligenaceae bacterium
CCGCCACATCCAATGGCGCGGCCCAGGCTGCCGAAGCCGTGGCCATGGTCATGCTGACCACCGCGCCGGTGGCTACAGCCAGAAGCCCCCGGCGGCTGATCGCTAAAAGCTCTTTCATCCCTTAACTCCTGCTGCGGATGAAGCTGCGGGCGCAGCCACTTCCTGTCCCGCCTGATGTCCACCCCTTTCCGACCCCCGGCGTCCTGGGCGCCCTGCTTAAACTCGTCATTTCGTTCATCAAAGTATGTTTCTGGTTACACGTGAAGCTCAGCCATTCTCAGCAGACGGTAGGGCATCGGCGGTGTGCGGACGCTTGCCCAGGTGCGACGTGGGATGATGGCTGCGAGATCGTATCGTCGGCTGAAGCGGTACTCGAACTCGGCGAGGTAACGAGGGACGTGTTTGCCACTGATAGCACGGTAGGTTCCTGTGATGGCCGCCTTGATGTTGCCGAGGGCGGTGTTGACCCACTTGAACGCCGGCGTCTTCACGGCCTTGGGTCTGGACCCTGTTCTGATGATCTCGTGCGAGCATCTGGCCTTGGTAACACTGGTGAAGCAGCGAAGGCCATCGGTAACGACCGCACACCGAGGATCGAGGTTGACATTGGCGAAGGCGGCGATCGACGAACCGCCGAAGCCTGCGACCCTTTGCAGTTTCAGACGAACGGGCTTGCCTTCGGGGGTTGTTTCGACGGCGGCGATGAAGGGTGTCTTGCCGGGCGCGCCGCGGCCGCGCTTGCCGCCATCGCGCTCGAGCATGACCTGCTTCAGCTTGTGCTTGATCTTCCAGGCCGTGGTCTGCGTCACGCCGATGCGCCTGCCGAACTCGATGCTGGAGATGCCCTGTTTGGACTGGGTCAGGTGGTAGAGCGTCCGGAACCAGAGGCGCAGAGGCAGTTTGGTCGACGCGAAGATCGTCCCGGCGATCGGCGAGGTCTGCCTGCGGCAGGCGCTACACTGGAAGAGGCCGTGGCTTTTGATCAGGCTGTGCTGCGCCCCGCCGCACGAGGGACACACGAAGCCATCGGGCCAGCGCGAGGCGACGATAATCGCCCGGCCTTTCTCCCCGGTGCCGTACAGTCGGTCGAATTCCGGCTCGCTGAGACCTTCTCTGATCTGAAACTGAACCCGGTTGCGCGCCATCGCTCAAACCCTTCCGATTCAATGCGTGTTCTCGATTTGTGGTACGCTGAGGTCGGCTGAGAAAGAGATCGGCTCAATCGAAGGGGTTTGATCGAATGCGCCCGTTCAACGCGGGGTCGTTCATGACCGCGTGAAAGACTGCTGCGCCACGCTGTGTCGAAGCATATAGCGAATCATCGTCTGACCTATCACGTCGAAAGTATCCGGCGGAAAACACCCCAACAACCGCAATCTCCTTGCCGACGGCAAGGACCGGGCCGCCGCTGTTCCCCTTGTACGTCGCGCAATCGCTGCTGAACTGCCCGGCCTTGCCGAGCGCGCTTACCTTGCACCCATAATCAATTCGTAAAAAATGACCGTTGTTCAAGTCGCCTGAATAACCCAGCGCCATGAGTCGATCCCCTCGAACCAACGGCCGAGTTGAAACGGGGAGATAGCTTTGCGAGGGATTTTTTGTGGTAAGAAAAGCGATGTCATAAGGGTCCGTGCTTCTGTCACCATAGATAAAACCATTATGCTGATATTGTCTTTCAATCTCGATGAATTCGTCCTCCCCTGTCATAAAGGCTTCGCCGTCGGCGGGAATTTGCCGATAAGCACCTAATGCATCTCCCAGGCTGAAACAGTGGGCGGCCGTCATGATGACGTGGGGGGAAATGAAAAATCCAGTGCAGTACCCATTGGTCGTGTGGTTACGCACGCGTACGATACTTCGTGCCATCTGGTGATCCGCCACGACGACGGCGCGCCATTGGTTTTTATCTATAGACTGCATAGTAGAAGATTCCAGCTCGCCAAGCCGAATTTGCTCCTGGATAAAAGCGCCCAAGCTATTGGAAGCATCAAGAAAGCTTGAGAATGCCGAATCAACGGCTTGTATCTGTGAGTTTGTGGTGGCCGAAGTACCCGCTTTGTAGGCCACCGCCGTGCCCAGTGCCATCAGCCCAACTTTGAAGGCGTCGGCGAGCGTGCTCTGCGTCTGGGCGTGGTCTTTGGCATATTTTTTGTGCTCGACTAGTCCTTCGGCGAGCAAGTTAGTGGACTGAACGAAGCTTTGTCTTGCCAGCTCGCCGTCGTGGTTCAGAATTTCTTGAAAGCCCTGGTTTCCATAGGCCAGCGCGTCACGGACATACTCATGGTCGAGAAAATACCTCCGATCTGGTTCAATCCGGGTCAGGTTCTCCGGCGAAACCGAGCCTTCAGGGGGAGGAGGCGGAAGCGTCTGGCACGCGGCCAGTAGCATCGTGACGACGCTCATCATCCAGACCCATCGTTGTCTTATGCCAGTCATTTGTTCTCCGAGAGGTATTTTCGGGTGGCGACATCCACACAAGAGTTACTTGAGATGTTCTAGGAATGAGGCAGGAACACGATGTGCAGGAATGGCAACCGGTTGAAACTCAAGCTGCCGCGCCGTTGCCGTGCCGATATTCGTCACGTAGAAAAAACCGCGCAGGCGAAGAGCTGTCAGGCTATCCGCATATTCGCAGCGGGCACGGGCAAAAGGTGCACCGCGGCCTGTATCCACTGTCATGCGCAATAACAGATGGTTGTTGTTAGCGTCCGGCCTGCCGGAAAGCACTACGCCACCGGGACGGGTTGCGTAGCGCTCGATATCGGGACAGGTTTCCTGATCAACCCCGGCGTCGGTGCTGCCTTCTTCGCTGGCCCTGCCAAACAATTCTGATTTCCCGGCATTCCTCATCGTCCAGTCGATGTAGAGAATGGTTTTGGCGGACGCATCCTCGATGAGCTCGACGAGCGTCCGCCCGCTATCTTCCAACGAGAAGTCGATCACCGCCTTTTGCGCATGCCAGGCGAACACATCCGTTTTCGCCGTCCTCAGCACTGGCTTGGCGGGGCAACGGGGCAGTCCGTAGTCTACGATATAGACAAGACTGACCAAGCGTTGGCGACCGGATTCCAGCATACAGGCTGCGGAGCGCGGATCTGCGTGGCATGCTTGTATGTCTTGCGAGATATCGTGGTCCGCCGCGCCGCCCTGCTTGGCGAGGACCACAGCGCAAAAAAGGCAGAGCGCCGCTGCCCACCGCACGGCAAAGCTCATCATGCCACATGACGCAAGGATTGAAATTTCGAGTTACGCAGCGCTGGCATCGCCTAAATGTCTTTCGGCTTTTTTGGCGCGCCGACTTGCAACCAGTGCATGGCTTTGTTTTCGTCTTTCGGCACGCCATCCCCCTTGGCATAGATCATCGCGGCTTTCACTGCTGCGGTAGCCAACCCCTTATCGGCCGCCAGTTCGTAGTATTGCAGGGCGCGTGCAGTATCTTTGGGCACGCCCAAACCCAACTGCCAATATAGGCCCACCATGTACACTGCCGCCACCTGTCCCTTATCGGCGGCTTGCAGATACCAGCGCCGTGCGGATTGACGATCCTTCTGCTCGTTGTAGTAATGGCCCGCAAGGAGCATGCCCGTTGTGTTGCCGGCTCGCGCGGCCTTGACGCTCCAATCCAGCGCGCGTTCCTTATCGCGCCAGCCGTCTCGCAATCTCATGACATAGGCGAGATTTGCCATGGCGACAGGGTCCCCCGCCTTCGCGCCACGCTCAAAGGCGTCTGCCGCCTTGTCCAGGTCGGGGTTTTCGCCGATGTACAAGCGCCCGACGTTGTTCCATGCGCTATGTTGCCCCATGGCGGCAGCCTTTCTATACCAAGCCTCCGCTTCCTTGTAGTCGCGTGGTACACCATAACCTTGTTCGCAGAACCAACCCATGGTACGAGCGGCGTAGGGATAATCAGCCTCGGCGGCCTTGCGGGTCGCGGCCTGGGCTTCGTCGTAGCGATAAGCTTTCTGGTAGCTGCGCCCCAACTGGTAGAGCAGGCGCGGATGATCTGGATGTGCCTGCAAGGCTTTCTCGCAAGCCGATATGGCGGCAGGCGCCTTCAAGTCGGCCCATTTGACAGGGGTGACGCCTTGAACATGCTGGTCGTCTTCCTCATTCGCAGCCATGCGGTCGCATGCCGTAACACCGATGTCGGCCATAGGCTGCGGGGCAGCCTTTTGCGTCGGGCCAACCAGACTATCAAGGGAGATGTCCGCTACGCTCAATCCGTCTTGGCCGGCGCAGCCGGTCAGTAGCAGCGTGATCGCTACGGAAATGCTTGCATACTTCATCTCAAACCTATTGAACTCCGCAGCCAGGAGCACCAGGGATCAGGTACCTATCACGGGTACATGTATTCGATCCCTGGCCTTGTCGATAAGAGGACGGCGATGGCGAAGAACTGTTCTGCTGCATGCCTGCCATCGTCGACCCCACTGCCCCGACGACATTGGCAATCGTGCCCAAGGCATTCCAGATGCTTTGTGAGTTCCAGGAGCTTTCCGAATCGGCCACGCTGCGCGCCCGGGCCACGTCTGCCGCGCGCGCTTGCGCGACACTGGTCTCATGGGCTGCCTGGAGGGCGGCGGCGGTTTTTGGGCGCTGCGGCGGCCCGCTGTCTATACCGAGCTGGCACTCCAGCGCGCGCGCCAGGGCCAGGTTGACCTCGTGCGTCTCGATGCCCTGCTGGTACAGAAGCTGCACGTGGGCCAGCATGGGGGTGCTGGGATCGGCCACGATGGTTTCCATCGCGCGAAACCAGTCCATATTGGCGCGGAGTTGTTCCCTGACCGCCGTCAACAAGGATCCGGGGCCACCCGCTCGGCTTGCCATGGCCTCGTAGTCCAGCGCATAACCGCCCGCGGTGCGGCGAAAGCCATAATCGCCCGCGGTCGCGCTGGATATGCCGTCCAGCGACATTGCGCAATTCCTGGGGGCGGATAAACTGACCGAACTCGACGGGGCGGATTGAGCATGAGCCGCAGAAACGTAAAACGCTGCGTTCAATGCAATAAACAAGGCAATAAACAAGCGGCGTGGCATTGCCAACTCCTTGCATTACTGTAGGGAGTTTTTTCCCGAAGATTGGGATCCGGAATCAGGCGACTCACATTCAAAATGACAATCGGGAAGAAGAAAGCGGAATTCGGGTTCTTCCAGGACGATGTATACCGAGTTGTTGCGGGCGGTATCGACGGTGCATGCGGCCCAGAATATGTTTTTGGCGACGCCTTTTAGCCTCCAGCCAACCCCTAGGGTTTCGCCGGGCTGGAGCATGCTCGCGCCGTGAAGATAGGCCTCATCGCTGACACGCTCCCTGCACCATGGCCCCGTTCTGGGGCTGCCGTTCGCGTTGAGGCCGAAATCATGGATCAAGGCAATCGGCCCGTCGCAGTTATTCTTGAACCAACCCAGATACTGGGTTTCATCTGCTTCGGGGTTTTTGTCAAAACTCACGCAGCCTTTCACAGGCTGCGGCGCTGCCCAGCCATCGGAGGCGCAAAACAACCCTGCGAATGTCAGGCACAAGACTGCCATGAGTAACCGCATCATCGCGTTTTTCGGTTGGCCAAGACAGTGGCCATACAACCCGGGCTGAGGCAAATTAGGCGGGTGATGAAAATAGGGATGTAGGCGAAATCGCATGCTATATCCTCCCAAACGGGAGCCTGCTTCACTAGGCTCCGATCACAGCGCTGACCCTATCGGAAGAAATAAATGCGCAACATTTATTTTCGATTTTTATCAACTATAATGACTTGCGTCGCATAGAACAACCTCCGGTCGGGTGAAAAATCCGGTGGCGCGACACCGCCGCCGCTCGATCACCCAATCACGCGAAGGAGGACGGGGTGCATGTGCTGCCACGTTCCGATGATGCCCTAATGGACGCCATACACGGCACGCTTGTCGGCGAGATGTCTCGGTAGAGATCTGCTCGGTCTGTTCGCCAGAGACCATCCTCGATGGCAAGGCAACGCTGCATTTGAGTGATGCGTCGCGCGCCTATCGCCCGTTTATCGTGTCTACGGACGTGGACGACTCGGCGCTGCAGGGCTACGCGAGCTATTACGATGAGATCAATCCAATGAAGCTCAACTGCGACAGCCGTCTGGCGGATGAAGGCGTGTTGTCCGACGAGTTCATCCCCTACGCGCAGTTCTCGCGCACGGAATATTTCAATGGGTTCATGAGGGCGCTCAATGCCCATTCGGCAACGGGCGTGACCATTAAGGCGAAGACTTCAGCGACGGCTCGCACTGCTCTTTCGTTCTCAGCCTGCTGACATCGCGCGCGCCATCTGCGCCGGGCGGCGCGGGCCTATCGAAAGGGGTTATACTCAGAACAGCCTGGCCGATGTGGGAACAATGGTTCTGTGACCAAAAGCTTGCACTTTCCAGAGAGCGGCTTAAAGTCTTCCTCCATGGACAGAAGCACGAGCGGAGCACTGCGACTTCTTCGCCCGGCCTCCTGAGGAGGCCGGGACCAGATACCTGTCGCAATCCTTCCTCTCCCGTGGTCCAATGATGCACAATCTCTCAGTTTTCCCTCCTGTCGTTTCCACTCCGGTTCCCTCGACCGGTGCAGGGCTGGTTTTCGGGTTGCGACTTATCGGCGGTCGCCGGGCCTGACGGCCGCCCGCGACCGCAGCGCATTTGCGCCGTCGATAGCCAGACAAGAACCAGATTTCATGACCGGAGGCCGCAGGCCATGCTGAACAATCCCGAAACCAAGTACCGCCCCTTTGCGCCCATCGATCTGCCGGGCCGCCAGTGGCCGTCACGCACCATCACCAAGCCACCGCGCTGGC
>JAJUGB010000163.1 GCA_029268595.1 Alcaligenaceae bacterium
AACATCTTCATCAAGCCACAACGCAAAGAGACTGAAGACTACATTACCGGTCGCTTTGGCTAATGGCGCTGCCAAATCTGTGCTAGAATATTTTTCATTTTAAGGCTTACAAAAAGTGTAAACCATTCGGGGCGTAGCGCAGCCAGGTAGCGCATCTGGTTTGGGACCAGAGGGTCGCGAGTTCGAATCCCGCCGCCCCGACCAATTTATGAACGGCTTTCCGAGTTTTCTCGGGAAGCCGTTTTTCTTTTGGCGGTATTCTGCGGCAAAACGCCGTATCTGAGTACGGCGGTTCCATGTTCGGAATACGTCGGACGACTAAGCAGCCAGCCGTTCACCCCGGCGCACACGAAGAACACGCTGGCGGTGTTCTCCTCGTCCAAGCGTCGACGATGGGTATAAGGGCGTCCTGGCCGCTCATCCCAAACGCCTTTTACTCGTTGAAACGTCTTTCCGGGAATTCCCTAGATTTTATTTATTGATCGTTTAGTTAATACTTCTGTGTGTCGCCGTCAGGCGCCCACCAGTTTGCGAGAAATAAATCCGAGGAGCATTCCCATGAGAATTACTGTCGTCGCGTTGGCTTTAACCACTTTCGGTGCAGTTGCACCGGCCCAGGCCCAGGAAACCATCAAGATCGGCCTTATCCAGCCGCTAACCGGCTCCGTTGCCTACAACGGGGTGTCGGACGTGAACGGCTCGAAGATTGCGGTGGCGGAGCGCAATGCCAAAGGCGGGGTGTTGGGGAAAAAGGTCGAGCTTGTGATTGAAGACGGCGAGTGCCAGCCATCCAAGACAGTGAATGCGGCCGAAAAGCTCATCCAGAAAGATCAGGTTCCCATCATCTCCGGCGCGTTTTGCAGCTCGGCCACCATTGCCGCCATGAGCGTGGCTGAAAAGTACAAAGTGCCGCTGCTTTCCGGGGTGTCCTCCAAGAGTGACCTGACCGAGCGGGGCAATGAATGGTTCTTCCGCACCGCCGAGACCGACGGCTTGCTGGCCCGCGCCTTCGCCAAAATCCTGGTCGAGCAGCTGCAGCTCAAGCGCATAGCCTACATCGGAGTCAATGACGATTGGGGCCGAGGCGGGGTGGAGGAGTTTTCCAAGCAGATTGAAGCCATGGGCGGCGAGACTGTCACGAAGCAGTACTTCGATCATGGCAAGACCGATTTCTACACCATGCTGACCCGCATCCGCGCCGAGAAGCCTGACGGGATTTTTGTCGCGGCCGAAACTCAAGACGGCTCCATCCTCGTCAAACAGATGAAGGAGCTGGGCCTGGAAAGCAAGATTTTTGGAGTTGGCAGCTGGGCGACGGCCGACTTTGTTGGCCTGGCGGGCGATGCTGCTGAAGGCATACATGCCGCAGTTCCTTACGCCTACACCATCGAAAGGCCCGAGAACAAGCGCTTTGTCGAGGCGTACAAGCAGGCCTACAACGAGATGCCCGGCAAGTACTCGGCGGCCGGCTACAACGCATTGAACATCATCATGGACGCGATAGAGCGGGCCGGCGAAGCAGATCCGGACAAGATCCGCCAGGCTTTGCCCGCCACCAATTATCAGGGTCCTAACGGTTCTTTCCAGTTCAACTCCAAGCGGCAAGGCTACGGTTTTGACGCGGTGCTTGTGCGACTGGAAGGTGGCGAGCCCACGATAGTTGCCAACGCCAGCGTCACGGCTGACGAGTAATTCACGCGCCGTCAGGCGCGATCCACGAGGCAATCCAGTAAGGAAATATCGTGTTTGATTTGTTATTGCAGTTTGTGGTGAATGGCCTTGTCAACGGTACGTTCTACGCGCTATCGGCGCTGGGCCTGACACTTATTTTCGGCTTGATGCGCTTGGTCAACTTCGCCCACGGCGAGTTCTATATGCTCGGTGGCATCCTGGGTTGGGTTGTCACCCAGCACCTTCAACTCAACTTCTTCGTCGGGTTGGTGCTGGTGGTCGCCATCATGGCGCTCTTCGGTTGGGTGCTAGACCGTTATGTCATCGTTCGCATCCGCGACAAGGGTCCGGAACCCGGCATCCTGCTGACGATCGGTTTGGCCATTTTCCTGACTAATACCGCACTCATGCTGGTGGGTACTGCTCCTCAGAAGGTTGTGGCTCCCGTGTCCAGCGCACCGCTGTTCCTTGGGCCCATCATCATTACCAAGGTGCGCCTGTTTGCAGTGGTGGTGTCCATCCTGGCAATTGTGGGCGCGCGCCTGCTTATCCAGAAGACCAAACTGGGCCGAGCGATGCGGGCCACCTTCCAGGACGCGACGGCAGCGAGTCTGGTGGGTATCAATACGGCCACCATCTATGCGTCTACCTTTGCCCTGGGCTCTGCCTTGGCTGCCACCTCGGGAATGTTGCTCGGCTCCATTTATGTGGCGCAAGCGTCAATCGGTGGCCTTATCAGTCTAAAGGCGTTTGTGGTCGTCATCTTGGGCGGCATGGGCAACTTTGCTGGAGCCATTCTCGGCGGACTGATATTGGGGGTTGCCGAATCGCTTTGGGGAGGGTTCGTGGAGACCGGCACCGTCGATATGGTGGGGTTTGCGCTCGTCATTCTGATCCTCTTCTTCAGGCCCTATGGCTTGTTCTCAGTTCGTGCGGAGCGTGCATAAATGAAGCTAGAACGCAATGTCATGACGGGATTCGTGCTGCTTGCGCTGTTATTGGGCGCATTGGTTCGCAGCGATTACCTGTTGCATATCTTGGTCCTGGTACTGTTGTATACGGTGCTGGCCAGCAGTCTCAACCTCATTGTCGGGTATGTGGGTGAATTTCCGCTGGGTCATGTGGCCTTCTTCGGTCTGGGTGCGTATGCCGTGGCCATACTTAGCTCGCCTGCGGTGGGCTGGCCGTTATTGTGGACCATTCCTTCGGCGGCCCTGTTGTCTGCGGCTGCCGGTTGGCTTATCGGGCGAGTCACGTTGCGGCTGAACGGCCCGTTCTTCGTCATCGTGACTTTGGCTTTTGCCGAAGTGCTGAGGCTGCTCGCCAATAATTGGATTGCGCTGACAAACGGCCCCATGGGTATTTCCGGCATTCCGCAACCGGCTCTCTTGCAAGCCATCCCATGGCTTGAAGGTAAGCGGGGGTTCGTCTTCCTTGGGGTGGTCCTGGCAGCGTTGACCTTCTTCATAGCCTACCGGGTGGTGTATTCCAGCGCGGGCCGCGCGGCTGTCACCTTGCGGGAAAACAACTACGTTGCACAGTCCATAGGCATCGAGCCGCTGCGGTATTCGTCCTTTGTATTTGTTGTGGCGGCATTCCTTGCCGGGCTGGCCGGCGCTTACTACGCCACATATATCTCTTTTGTAGGGCCGGAGGTGTTCGGCTTTCCGTTCACCGCCTCCATGATCATTATTGTGCTGCTGGGCGGCAAAGGCACCTTATTGGGTCCCATCCTGGGCGCCATCGTGGTCACACTGCTCGAGGAGTACCTACGCGAGTTCAAGGAACTGCGGCTCTCGCTGTTTGGCTTGATCGTCATGGCGGTCGTTATTTTTGCACCCGACGGCATCATGGGTTTTGCCCGTCAGCGCTTTGCGATTTTTAACAGGAAGCTGAGTCATGCTTGAGGTACAAGGCCTTTGTAAATCGTTCGGCGGGATTCACGCTGTGCAAGACGTCGACTTCTCAGTGCAGAAGGGACAGATCCTGAGTCTTATCGGACCTAACGGTGCCGGAAAAACCACCTGCTTCAACCTTATCACCGGCTTTTACCAGCCCACCCGCGGCCAAGTCCGATGGGACGGCGCTGATGTGACCGGTTGCGCGCCCTACGATATGGCTCAGAAAGGCGTCATCCGCACCTTTCAGAAAACCAACGTGTTGCGCAACCTGTCTGTGCTTGAAAACGTGGTGCACGCACACTACCTCAAAGGGCGCACACCGCTATGGCGCACCTTCCTGCCTAATCGGGACACCGCCAGGACAGATAAAGAGATACATGAATCGGCCAGCTGCATCCTTGAGCTCCTGGGGCTGGCGCACCGTCAACATGTCGATGCCAGCGCATTGTCTTGTGGCGAACTACGCCTATTGGAGGTGGGAGTAGCGCTGGGAGCCCAGCCTCGGCTTCTCATGTTGGACGAGCCAGCCGCTGGTTTAAATACCCGCGAGGCGGAAAGCCTTGCAGAACTACTCAAGACCTTGCCGGGTCAGTGGGTGGAGTCTGTGCTCCTGGTAGAGCACAACATGCATCTCGTCATGCGCGCATCCGACCATGTGGTGGTCATGAACTTTGGAAAAAAGCTGGCCAGCGGCACGCCACGCGAAATTCAGGCCAACGAGGCGGTACTTGAAGCTTATATGGGGAAGGCAGCATGAACGTAATGACAGTAGCACGAGAGCAGGTGAAGCCTCGGGGGCAGCATGGCCACCAGTCCGTTCATGCCGAGACGGAGCCGGTCCTGGCGTTGGACAATGTGGTGGCAGGCTACGGATCTTTGACTGCCCTGCATGGTATTGATTTGAGGATTAACGAAGGTGAAGTCGTTGCCTTGCTGGGCGCTAACGGGGCAGGCAAGTCGACAACATTGCGCGCCATATCCGGCCTGATCAAGCCAAGCGCAGGACGCATCCGATGGAAGGGCGAGCAAATTTCTGGCGCTTCCCCAGAGAAGATTCTGCGCTTGGGCATTTCGCATTGCCCGGAAGAGCGGCACGTCTGGCCAGAAATGACCGTTACCGAGAACCTTGAGCTGGGCGGCTACCTGATTCGCTCCAAGTCCGAGGTTCGTCGCCGTCGCGATATTGCCTTCCACCGCTTCCCGCGCCTTCGCGAGCGGGCGGGGCAGCTGGCGGGCACCTTAAGCGGAGGCGAACAGCAAATGCTGGCAATTGCCCGCGCGCTTATGTCAGAGCCTGAATTGCTATTGCTTGACGAACCGAGTTTAGGGCTGAGCCCCAAGATGGCGGCTGAGGTGTTCGACGTTATTGCAGAGATCAATCAACATGGCGTGTCTGTGCTGGTCGTAGAGCAAAACGTGCATAACGCCCTACGCGTGGCCTCTCGCGCCTATGTGCTTGAGACTGGCCGCATCATCGCCGAGAAGGATAGTCAGACCTTGCTCAACGACCCGGAACTGTTGTCTGCATACCTGGGCGGTTAACTGTCTGAACTGGATCGGGATGCACTGCTTGCATCCCGTTTAGCGATTAATTAATATTTCGAGGAGAGCAGGGCGCGCCGATTATTATTTGTGCGTTTAATTAATTGGCGTGGGCCGGTGGACTCTATTTAAAAGGAAAGTAGTATGAGCTCTAAATTGAAAGTGGGCATCATCGGTGGCGGCGTTGGCGGCGTCACACTCGCGGCGGCCTTGAGCCAGCATGGCATCGAAGCGCATTTATTCGAGCGAGCACCGGAGTTCGGCGAAGTGGGGGCCGGCATTCAGGTAACGCCAAACGCGGTCAAAGTGCTTAAGGCCATGGGCGCCGAGGCTGACCTTGAGCGGGTCGGATTTCTGCCCGAAGCGCTTGTGGGCCGTGATTGGGATACCGCCGAAGAGAAATTCCGTATTCCCCTTAAATACGACTGCCCGAAGCTGTACGGGGCGCATTTCTACCACGTCCATCGCGCCGACTTGCACCAACTGCTGGTCGATAAGCTGGGCGATACGCAGGTGAATTTTTCCGTTCAATGCGTAGGGGTGGAGCAACGTGGGGACAAGGCGGTAGCCAAGTTTGCAGACGGTGCCGAGTTCGAGGCCGATTTGATTGTGGGTGCCGACGGTGTGCGCTCGGTGGTCCGCCACGAAGTATTCGGCGACGACGACCCGCAGTTTACGGGACACATGTGTTACCGAGCAGTAGTGCCGTTTGACCAGATGCCCGACTTCGTAGCGCCCGAATCGTCGTTCTGGCTAGGACCAAAAAGCCATATCGTCACCTACTACGTCAATGGTGGTAAGGCCGTCAATATTGTGGCGGTGCACGAGACCGACGAATGGGTGGAGGAGTCCTGGAACGCGCGTAGCACCCAGGCCGAACTGATGGCCGATTTCGAGGGTTGGCACTCTAATATCATCAAGCTGTTCGAGCGCGTCACGGATGTCTATCGCTGGGGTCTGTTCGATCGTGACCCCATGACTACCTGGTCCAAGGGTCGCATTACTTTACTGGGTGATGCTGCCCATCCCATGTTGCCGTTCCTCTCGCAGGGCGCCGCCATGGCGATTGAAGATGGGTATGTCTTGGCCAAGGCTTTGGCCGCCATGCCCGATGACATCGAGAGGGCGTTGGCTCTTTACGAAGCCGAGCGCTTACCGCGTACCAGTCGCGTCCAGCTCGAGGCGCGCGAACGCGGCAAGACATATCACTTGTCCTCCAAAGAGGAGCAAGAGAAGCGCGACGCCGAGTACCGCGAGCAGCAGAAAAAAGACCCCCACGCTGGTGGAATCAAGGCCAACTGGGTATACGCCTATAACGCCACTGATTTTTCTCCTTCCCGCGAAGGCGCAGTGGTCAGCGGCGCCTAACCCAGTCGGGTCCGGTCTGGCGCGACCCGGTCTGGCGCGACCCGGTCTGGCGCGACCCGGTCTGGGCGGCCCCGGTTCGGCGGGACCCGGTTCGGCAGGACCCGGTCTGGCGCGGCCCGGTCCGACAGGACCTCTACCGGCGTACCGACCGGGGCTGAGTGCCGGGCCATTCCATAGACCTTGCGGCGTATAAACCTTGCATTCGCAATGGTATGCGGCCCTTGATCGCGAGTGTGTTTGATACACTTGCCAAGCGACAATCGAAACGAGATTTCCATGGGCGAGTCGAAGGCGGACACCAAAGGTAAAAGCT
>JAJUGB010000164.1 GCA_029268595.1 Alcaligenaceae bacterium
ACAAGAAAAGCAAAAAGGCCCGAGACAAGGGCCACAAAAATATGGCCTTGCTCCCAGGTAATGAGCAAGGCCTGCAATAAGGTGGGGTGGACAGTCTTGCCCTGAATCTGAAGATGGGCAATGGGGAAATAATTGGCAGTGGCAAATACCACCAAAGCCGCAATGCTGATGGCTATCCACCCATTGAGGGGCACACCGCTTTCACGATACAGCACGTATCCGCAGCGTGTGCACGCTGCAAGCGCCCGCGCCGGAATGGCGTGGCGGCTATGCAGACGTGCACAATGATGACAAGCAACCAGCGGCAGCCGCGCCATTAATCCACAAGCTCGGCGTCCGAATCGACCAGCGGCTCCCGGGGCTTAAGGCCTTTACCGTCCTTCTCGGAGATGGACAATTTGACCTCGCCCTTGTCGTCCACGTCGACCTCGACATGACCGCCATCCGCAAGTCGGCCGAACAGCAACTCGTCGGCCAGGGCGCGTCGGATAGTGTCTTGTATAAGCCGCTGCATGGGACGAGCACCCATAAGTGGGTCGAACCCTTCTTTGGCCAGGTGATCGCGCAGAGCTTGAGAGAACACCACTTCCACACGCTTCTCGTGCAACTGGTCTTCGAGCTGCATGAGGAACTTATCGACCACCCGCAAGATGACCTCGCGCGACAGCGGGGTGAAGCCAATGATGGCGTCCAACCGGTTCCGGAATTCGGGCGTGAACATGCGCTTGATGTCGGACATTTCGTCGCCCGTTTTGGCCGGCGCGGCAAAACCGATGGCATTGCGGTTTAGCGTCTCGGCGCCCGCGTTGGTCGTCATAATGATGATGACGTTGCGGAAGTCGGCCTTGCGACCGTTGTTGTCTGTCAGAGTGCCGTGGTCCATGACCTGCAGCAGCACGTTATAGACATCCGGATGCGCTTTCTCGATTTCGTCCAGCAGCAACACGCAATGTGGCTGCTTGGAAACGGCCTCGGTCAGAAGCCCACCCTGGTCGAACCCGACATAGCCGGGAGGCGCACCAATAAGACGCGATACCGCGTGGCGTTCCATGTACTCGGACATATCGAAGCGCAGAAGCTCGACGCCCAGCGTGAAGGCCAGTTGGCGGGCCACTTCGGTCTTACCCACACCGGTCGGCCCCGAGAACAGGAAAGAACCGATGGGTTTATCGGGCCGTCCGAGGCCAGACCGTGCCATTTTGATGGACGCTGCCAAGGCTTCGATCGCCGTATCCTGACCGAACACAACCGTTTTCAGGTCGCGTTCGAGCGTCGCCAACTTGTTGCGGTCGTCGTGCGAGACGCTTTGCGGCGGGATGCGGGCGATCTTGGCCACGGTAGCCTCGATCTCGGCCTTGCCGATTAGCTTCTTCTGACGAGAACGGGGCAACAACCTTTGTGCGGCGCCGGCTTCGTCGATGACATCAATGGCCTTGTCAGGCAAGAAGCGGTCGTTGATGTGGCGGGCCGCCAATTCGGCGGCCGCCGATATGGCTGCCGCAGAATACCGCACGCCGTGGTGCGCCTCGAAGTGCCCTTTCAGGCCACGGAGAATTTGTACCGTTTGCGGCACGGTAGGCTCGACCACATCGATCTTTTGGAAGCGACGCGACAACGCGTGGTCTTTCTCGAAGATTCCGCGGTACTCGTTGTATGTCGTTGCACCCAGGCACTTGAGCTGCCCCGACGAAAGAGCCGGCTTAAGCAGATTGGACGCATCCAGGGTGCCGCCAGACGCAGAACCCGCGCCAATGAGCGTGTGGATTTCGTCGATGAACAATATGGCGTTGGAATTATCCTTGAGCGCTTTGAGCACCGCTTTCAGCCGTTGCTCGAAGTCGCCCCGATACTTGGTACCGGCCAGCAATGCCCCCATATCGAGGGCATACACCTGAGCGTTTGCCAAGATGTCGGGGACATCGCCGCGCGTTATGCGCCACGCCAGCCCCTCGGCAATGGCGGTTTTGCCCACGCCGGCCTCACCCACCAACAAGGGATTGTTTTTGCGGCGGCGGCATAACACCTGGATCACACGCTCGACTTCGAGCTCGCGTCCGATGAGCGGGTCGATGCGACCCTGCCGGGCCTCGGCATTCAGATCAAGTGCGTAGAGTTCCAAGGGAGACTTCTGCTGATCAGATTTGTGTTCGGTATCGGACCCGGTGGAAGGTTTGGCCGGTTCGCTGGCCGGTTCTTCTGGGGTCTTGGTAATACCATGCGATAAAAAGTTCACCACGTCTAGGCGGGTTACCCCCTGCTGCAGCAAGTAGTAGACCGCATGCGAGTCCTTTTCGCCATACATGGCTACCAGGACATTGGCCCCGGTCACCGTGTTCTTGCTGGAATTCCCCGAGGAAACGTGCATGATGGCGCGCTGAATGACTCGCTGGAAACCTAGCGTCGGTTGTGTATCGACCTCGTCTTCCCCAGGGTAGATTGGGGTGTTCTCGGCGATGAATTTGCGCAGGTCTTGGCGCAGCGAATCGATGTTGGCTGAACACGCACGCAACACCTCGACGGCTGCCGCGTTATCCAGCAGCGACAATAAAAGGTGTTCGACAGTGATGAATTCGTGCCTTGCAGAGCGGGCCTCGACAAAGGCCATGTGCAGGCTGACTTCGAGCTCTTCAGAGATCACGCTTCCTCCATTGCATTACGAAGCGGACAAACATTTGACAGTTCCTATTCTATGACTAAATGACCTCAAGGGAATCACTTAGCAGGACGCTGAAATGCTCATTCTGTTACAGGGGTACCCCCCTTTGCGGTGCATGTGCCGTCGCAGAAGTAAGGAGACTACAGGCTTGAGATTACTATACCTGTATGGGGGTAAATAATGAAAACGCAAGAGACAGCGGAGCGTTACAAGTGCTGATTGTGCGCAACACTGCACTGCCCCGCGCGGCGTCCCCTCCAGGCCGGCCATGCGTGTTATGGAATATGACCGAAATAGGCCGTTGTAAGTTCCGATAATTCACTTCAAGAACCGCACTTCAGTGGCGGACGCTGTTCTTGGGAGGAGAACACGACCTTGCCTGGCCAGCCGACCGCGACCAGGAATTGACAGCAGCCCTCGCACAGGAACCCGCCACATATCCAGTTAGCAAGCTGTAAAGCGCTGATAAGTGAGGAGTCGCCCCCCCGACAAAGGCAAGGGTCAAGGTTCTGGCGCCGGTTCCATAATGCACTGCAGCGGATGCTGGCGGGCTTGCGCCAACTGCATCACCATTTCGACTCGCGTGGCCGCGATGTCGCGAGGATAGACACCACACACGCCCCTGCCTTCGTGGTGCACTTTCAACATGATGTGAGAGGCCTCTTCGGGGCTTTTACCAAAGACGCGCTGCAACACCGCGACGACGAATTCCATAGGGGTGTAATCGTCGTTCAGTAACACCACCTGGTACATCGGAGGAGGCGCCAAGCGAGTTGTCTGGCGATCCAGAACCGTATCGTGATGAATCTCAGTGGCCATATACCGGGCAAATATAAGTAATTACCATAGTTGACGGGCGACCCGTATGTTCGCATCATCGTGGTGTTCTGAGTGCTAGCTGAAACTGCAAGCATTCCCAGAAACGCCAGGCTAAAAGTCCATACCTTTAGTCCAGCACAACCTTAACAAACATAGTCGAGAGGCAGTACGTATGTCTGAATCAAGCACAACCTCCACTGTTGAGGCAACTCAAAAGTTGACGGGTACCGTCAAGTGGTTCAATGACGCTAAAGGTTTTGGCTTTATCACCCCCGATAACGGCGGCGAAGACCTCTTTGCTCACTTTTCGTCGATTCAAATGAATGGCTTCAAAACCCTTAAAGAGGGCCAGAAAGTTCAATTCGAAATCGCGCAAGGACCCAAAGGAAAGCAGGCGCTAAACATCACCGCTGCCTAGACCGCTCGAATTTTATAATAAAAAAACTGTATGCCAGTTGCTGCATCAACGGGGCCTTGTGGCCCTGTTTTTGTTACTCGCAGACCTGAATCCCGTCTGGTTGCGCGCTGCTTATCGTCCCTGCAAAGTCTGTTGTATGGCCGTCTGCAGCAAGTTCCGACCCCACCAGTTCGTCGTTTCGGGGCGTCCATACGGGGGCGCTTCGGCGGTTTAGCGGTAGCTTTGGTCAGTGTAATTCCTGGGCCCACCTTGGCACAAGGCGCGGTACTTCCAACGGTAGAACTAAACATCGGGCAGGTCCAGGTCTTTGCTGAACTTGCCGCCACTGCTGCCAGCCGCCAGCAAGGCCTTATGGGCCGTGAAAAGCTCCTGGCCGACCATGGCATGCTCTTTGTGTTTCCCGGCGAAACCACTACGTGCTTCTGGATGAGAAACACGCCGCTTCCGTTAAGCATCGCCTTCATTAACGCCGAAGGCCGCATAGTCAATATCGCCGATATGCAGCCTATGACGGAAACGTCGCACTGCCCTCTAGCACCCATTGTGTACGCCTTGGAAATGCAACAAGGCTGGTTCAAGGACAACGGAATCAAGCCAGGAGAGCAAGTGCAAGGTCTGCCTAGCGCCACCCGGGCGCAGTAGCCTCGAGTTACAGCCCAGACATGGAAAGAACTACAGGTCAAAGCCGTAAAGACAACCCAGTCAAAAACTGCGCAGTCTTCGTCCTGCTGTACTAAACCTGGATAAGGTGGCGCGATGCAGTTCCAGAACTGCTTGCGCCGCCTGTATCATCAACCTTCGGGCTTATACGCGCTCGAGGATGACGGCAATGCCCTGCCCCACCCCGATGCACATCGTGCACAAGGCGTAACGGCCACCGGAGCGTTGCAGTTGATTGACCGCAGTAATGGCCAAGCGAGCACCGCTGGCCCCCAAGGGGTGGCCCAACGCAATGGCGCCGCCATAAGGGTTGACTCGCGGATCGTCATCGGCCACCCCAAGCAAACGCAGGGTTGCCAAGCCCTGAGAAGCAAACGCCTCGTTGAGCTCGATGATATCCATTTGGTCGATAGTCATTCCGGCAAGAGCCAGGACCTTCTGGCTGGCAGGCGCCGGCCCAATCCCCATAATACGAGGCTCGACACCGGCGCTAGCCATGGCGACGACACGAGCGCGGGGAGTAAGACCGTGTTGCTTTGCGGCCTCTTCGCTGGCGATGAGCATCGCGCACGCACCATCGTTGACGCCAGATGCGTTGCCGGCGGTAATCGTGCCGTCGGGTCGAACGATGGGCTTGAGCTTTGCCAAGGCCTCGAGACTTGTCTGACGCGGGTGCTCGTCAGTGTCCACCACAATGGGATCGCCTTTACGCTGCGGGATATGCACTGGGGTGATCTCATCCTTGAACAGACCGCCTTGCTGCGCAGCCGCCGTCTTGGTTTGGCTTGCGAGCGCAAAGAGGTCTTGATCTTCTCGGGACACCTTGAACTGATCCGCCACATTTTCGGCGGTCTCGGGCATGGAATCGACGCCATACTGGGCTTTCATCAGCTTGTTCACGAAGCGCCAGCCGATGGTCGTATCGTAGATGGCAGCGTTACGGGAGAAAGCGCTTTCGGCCTTACCCATAACAAACGGCGCGCGGCTCATGCTTTCGACCCCGCCGGCCAGCATCAACTGCGCGTCTCCCGCCCGTATGGCCCGCGCAGCGGTACCGAGCGCATCCAGCCCCGAGCCACAAAGACGATTGATGGTGGATCCGGGAACCGCAGTAGGTAGGCCTGCCAACAGGGTGGCCATGCGTGCCACGTTACGGTTGTCTTCCCCCGCTTGGTTTGCGCAACCAAACAGCGCGTCATCTAAACGGCTCCAGTCGACATCGGGGTTGCGCTCCATGAGCGCCTTGATTGGGATGGCGGCAAGATCGTCCGCGCGTATGGACGAGAGCGAGCCGCCATACCTGCCAAAAGGAGTGCGGATGCCGTCGCAAATAAAAGCGTGAGAAGTCATGATGCAAGCCTAAGCAGTCTTAGAAAACAATAACGATGTTACGCCAAACGCCCATTGCAGGGCGTAAGGCGAACTGGACAAGGGACGGGAGATTAACCCAGGTTCTTGGCCACGAAATCCCAATTGACGACGTTCCAGAAGCTTTCCAGATACTTGGGACGAGCATTGCGATAGTCGATGTAATAAGCGTGCTCCCATACGTCACAGGTGAGCAAAGGCACATCGTCTGTCGTAATGGGCGTTTCTGCATCGTCGGTGTTGACGATGTTCAGCTCGCCCTGGGGCGTCTTGACCAGCCAGGTCCAGCCGGAACCGAAGTTCGCCGCAGCCATTTTGTTGAATTCGGCTTTAAACGCATCGAAGCTTCCCCATTTGGCGTTGATGCCTTCCAGCACCTTGCCAGTGGGCTCGCCGCCGGCGTTGGGCCCCATGCAATTCCAGTAGAAGGTGTGGTTCCAGACCTGAGCCGCGTTATTGAACACGCCACCCGAAGACTTCTTGATGATGTCTTCCAGCGAGGCGGACTCGAACTCGGTGCCTTCGATGAGTTTGTTCAGGTTGGTGACGTAGGCTTGATGATGCTTGTCGTGGTGAAACTCGAGAGTTTCGCGGGAGATGGTGGGCTCCAGTGCATCGTAAGCGTACGGAAGGGGAGGAAGCGTAAATGCCATGTTCAGTATCCTTCAAAATGAGCCCGTCAACCAACGTGTCCGGGCAGTGAACAAACGAACAAACGGTAATTGTATAGGCGCCAGAGGGCGTGGCGAATACACCGCCCGGCACTGATACAGCGCGGGCGAAGTTTAG
>JAJUGB010000165.1 GCA_029268595.1 Alcaligenaceae bacterium
AGCGCCAATAATGACCGGCTTGTATCCCTTCCAAAGCATGCCGAACACTTCTTGAGGGTGTTGTAGGTATTCGATGTAAAGACGGTTGGGTCGGGTGTCGTACTCAACAATGAACTGTGGGGTGGACACTTCCAGCAAGACGAAAAGAAACCAGGCAAACTGGTACCAGACGCCGGTAATCTGGACTGCTGTCGAGTAATGCCCCAACCACGGCGCCAGCAGCGCAGGTACACAGGCAAATATCGCAATCAAATGCAGGTCAGACCGCACGCCGCCCCGCAATATTGGCCACAGGCCTCCGGCCTTCGATACGCGGCCCCATTGCCAAGCCGCAAGTAAACAGCGGCTTACAGTGAGCAGGCACAAGCTATAGACAACAAACTCTATGGTGAGTCGACCCAAGGTAAGGCCCCCAAAAAAAGCATGGCGTAATATATACCACTGCCTATCATCCGGCCTGAACAGAAAGGGCCAAGTGCGCTGCTGCTATATATTTACCGTTATGGATATGCCCACGCCCGAAACGCCTCAAGAATCAGCGATACAGGACTACGACTTTTCTGAACAAGTCGGGCATTTGCTGCGTCGGGCCTACCAACGCCATACGGCCTTATTTCAACAATTAATACCCGATACTCAGCTTACAGCAGCGCAGTTCGTTGTGCTTTGCGCCGTGCGCGACGCCGGCGCCTGCTCGCTCAGCCAGATTGTCAAGCATACAGCTATCGATCAGGCCACGGTGCGCGGGGTCATTGATCGGCTGAAGACGCGCAAGTTACTGGCCGTCCGTCACAACGAAAGCGACCGACGTAAGGTTCTGGTCTCCCTCACTCCGGCGGGCGAAAGACTGGTTCAAAGTATGGTGCCTTTCGCCTTCGATATTTCCGAGAAGACTTTTCAAGGTTTCAACCCCGCCGAGCGCATGGCCTTGGTGTATTTGCTTAAAAAAATGTGTGAAGCCGATTTGGAAGACAGCCCGAATCCTTTACCGGCCGAATCCAATGCCCGTGCTCGCGCCACGCCGATGAAGCAGGGGGGTTCAAAGTCTAAATGAAGTGTATGCGCTCGATTTTTGTTGCTTTGGCCAGTAGCGTTGCTCGCAGAAGGCCAAGCGGCTCAGATGGCCTGTTCGCAGGTTTTAATGCATTGACATCGCAAATATCCCGGGATTCCGGGATTTTTTTTGCCCATACCCCAGGGTTTATCCCTATCAATGTATTCCTTTACTACGAAAAACGCCATGTGTACACTTGATTCGTGCGCTTTACCAACTTTTTGTCATTGCGCCCTTGCCGATCAATTCGTGCGGCGGTGCACCCATAAAGGAACAACAACATGAAAGGTTTAAAGTTCGCATCATCCGTGGCAGGCGCCGTCCTGTCAGTCTCCCTGGCTGCATCCGCCTTCGCACAAGAGACAATCCGCATTGGTGAACTCAACAGCTACAAGACGCAGCCTGCCTTCCTGGCGCCATATAAAAACGGCATGGAGCTAGCCGTAGAACAGATCAACCAGGCCGGCGGTGTCAATGGCAAAAAGTTAGAGCTTGTAATTCGCGATGACAATTCCAATCCGGGCGATGCCGTCCGCGTCGCCGAGGAACTGTATTCCCGCGAAAATGTAGACGTACTGACGGGCACCTTCCTTTCCCATATCGGACTGGCCGTCAGCGATTTCGCCAAACATAAGCAGCGCTTCTTTCTGGCCAGCGAACCCCTCACCGACAAGATCGTCTGGGAAGACGGCAACCGCTATACCTTCCGGCTTCGCGCCTCCACCTACATGCAGGTGGCCATGCTGGTCCCCGAGGCAGCCAAGCTGAACAAAAAGCGTTGGGCCATCGTTTACCCCAACTACGAATACGGTCAGTCGGCCATCTCCACCTTCAAGACTCTGCTGAAAGAAGCACAGCCCGACGTCGAATTCGTGGCTGAGCTGGCCAGTCCGCTGGGCAAGGTTGACGCGGGCAGCGTCATCCAGGCTCTGTCCGATGCCAAGCCGGACGCCGTATTCAACGTGCTGTTCGCATCCGATTTGTCCAAGCTGGTTCGCGCCGGCACTCAGCGCAACTTCTTCAACAAGGACATGCCAGTAGTCAGCCTGCTGTCAGGCGAACCAGAATACCTCGACCCCCTGGGTAACGAGACGCCTGAGGGCTGGATTGTCACCGGTTATCCGTGGTATGCCATCGACACGCCTGAGCACAAGGAGTTTCTTGCTGCTTATCAAGCCAAGTTCAACGATTACCCGCGTCTAGGCACGATAGTCGGCTACGGCGCTATCAAGTCCCTGGCTGCAGGTATCGAAAAGGCTGGATCCACCGAAACCGAAGCGCTCATCAAGGCATTCAAAGGCCTGGAAGTCGACACGCCTTTTGGCCGCATCTATTACCGCGATATCGACCATCAATCCACGATGGGCGCCTACGTGGGCAAGCTGGCCAAGAAGGATGGTAAAGGCATCATGACCGACATCGTGTACGTGGATGGCGCCGATGCGCAGCCAAGCGACGAGCAGGTCAAGCAGTGGCGTAAGGTCGACTAATCGACCTCTCGTCTGGTGCGCCTCGTATGCGGTGCACCAGACGCTTTTCGTGGTGAATCGAAATGGACTTGTCGGGTATTGTTGTCCAGTTCCTGAACGGACTGGCTGAGGCATCGTCACTGTTTCTGGTGGCGTCGGGCCTGTCACTTATCTTTGGCGTTACGCGCATTGTGAACTTTGCGCACGGTTCCCTGTATATGCTGGGAATTTACATCGCCTACTCCATCGTCCAGCACTTTGGCCACAATGCCCTGGGCTTCTGGACGAGTCTAATTGCTGCGGCGCTGTTGGTCGGCGCGCTGGGCGCTCTTATCGAAGTCATCTTGCTGCGTCGCATCTACCGTGCGCCGGAGCTCTTTCAGTTGCTGGCCACCTTTGCGCTGGTGCTGATTTTCAACGACGCGGCTCACTATATCTGGGGCCCGGAAGACCTGCTTGGCCCCTTGGCCCCCGGCCTGGACGGTTCGGTCCAGATATTCGGGCGCTATCTGCCCAAGTACGACATCGTTCTCATCTTCCTGGGCCCAGCGGTTCTGGCCTGCCTGTGGTTGCTGCTGACCCGAACCCGCTGGGGCACTATGGTACGCGCCGCCACCCAAGACAGGGAAATGCTCGGAGCCCTCGGTGTAAACCAAGCTTGGTTGTTTACCGGCGTGTTCGCCTTGGGCGCGTTCCTGGCCGGCCTGGGCGGCGCAGTTCAAATTCCCCGCATGCCCGCCAACCTCACCATGGACCTCAGCATTATCGGCGATGCGTTCGTCATCGTGGTTGTGGGCGGCATGGGGTCCATCCCGGGCGCCTATGTTGCCTCGCTGATCATTGCAGAGCTCAAGGCGCTGTGCATCGCTTTAGGGACCGTGGACATTCTCGGCTTCAGCATGCCGTTCCACAAACTTACTTTGGTCGTCGAGTTTATCTTCATGGCCATCGTATTGGTCTTCCGGCCCTGGGGGCTATTCGGCAAGTTGCAGGGCGTGAGCCGAAATTCCGCGCCCATCGAATCGCCATTGCGCCGGCCTACGCTGGGCTTTAAAACCCTGGCTGCCGCCGTGTTCCTGGTATTTGTCGGCGTGCCGCTGCTATCGGGCTCTTGGCCCTACCTGCCGGTGCTGGCCCTCGATATTATTCTGGCGGCACTGTTCGCGCTCAGTCTGCATTTCATGATGGGGCCGGGCGGTATGTATTCCTTTGGGCACGCCGCTTACTTTGGTCTTGGCGCCTACGGAGCGGCCCTGTTGTTCAAAGCTGCCGGATTGTCCATGGGCTGGGCTATGGCGCTTGGCCCGCTGGTGGCCGGCGTGGGTGCGGTAGTGTTTGGCTGGTTCTGCGTCAGGCTGTCGGGTGTCTATCTGGCTATGCTTACGTTGGCCTTTGCCCAAATCGTATGGTCGGTGGTGTTCCAGTGGGATGCCTTCACCGGAGGCTCTAACGGAGTCATCGGCATCTGGCCGTCGTCCTGGTTCGAGGGTAACGGCTATTACTATTTTGCTCTAGCCGTCGTTGCAGCTTCCATATTCCTGGTGTGGCGCATCGTGTTCTCGCCCTTTGGTTACGCCATGCGGGCCAGTCGAGACTCAACATTGCGTGCGTACGCGCTTGGTATAGACGTCAAGAGCGTCCAATGGATCGCATTCATCATCTCCGGCCTGTTCGCCGGTCTGGCAGGTGCGTTGTTCGTGTTTTCCAAGGGCAGCGTTTCTCCGGACGTCATCTCGGTCAGCAAGTCGGTCGATGGTCTGGTCATGGTGCTTCTGGGCGGCTTGCAGACTCTGGTGGGGCCCTTGGTTGGTGCGGCAACATTCAAATTGCTTCAGGATCACTTCATGAGCCTGACCACCTACTGGCATGCCTTGTTCGGGGGTGTGATTCTGCTGCTGGTGCTGGCCTTCCCGCAGGGGATTGCCGGGTACTTCAAAGAGCTGTTCGAATCCAGGCGTTTGCGTCGGCATCGCGTAACAGAGCAGGAGAAGCTGCATGAGCTTGCTTGAAATCCGTAACCTAACTAAAAAGTTTGGCGGCAACGTTGCGGTCGACAATGTCAGCTTCGATGTGCAAGCCGGCGAACTCCTCGCCCTCATCGGCCCCAACGGAGCCGGAAAGACCACAACCTTCAACATGGTCAATGGGCAACTGGCCGCAACCAGCGGATCCGTTCGCCTGGACGGCACCGAGCTAGTTGGCGTACCGCCCCGCAAGGTGGCTCATATGGGCGTTGGCCGCACTTTTCAAATTGCCGCCACCTTTGCTTCGCTGACCGTCATTGAAAATATTCAAATGGCGCTCGTGGCCCACCATCGCAACGTGTTCTCGTTCTGGCGTCCGGCTGCAGGCCTTTATCGCGATCAAGCCTACGACTTGCTCGAGCAAGTGGGCATGGGCACTCAGGCCGACCGGCCCTGCAGCGAACTGGCCTACGGCGACGTGAAGCGCGTGGAGCTGGCCATGGGCCTGGCCAATAATCCAAAGCTGTTGCTAATGGACGAACCGACCGCAGGAATGGCTCCCAAAGAGCGTAATGCCCTGATGGCGCTTACTAAGCGACTGGTGCTCGAACGAAATATGGCGGTACTCTTTACCGAGCACAGCATGGACGTTGTCTTTGCTTATGCTGACCGCATGATAGTGCTTGCGCGCGGCAAGCTCATAGCAGAGGGTTCGGCGCAAGAAATCCGCGACCATCCGAAGGTCCAGGAAGTTTACTTTGGGTCTGGCAAGACCTTTGAGAAGAAGCAAGACGAGGTTCTGGCATGAGCGCACTTCCCGATGTCAATATTGCAAGCACGCGCCCCGGTGTCGACCCGCTGTTGAGGGTGCAAGGCCTCAACGCCTGGTACGGCGCGGCCCATATTCTGTTTGATGTTGATCTGGACGTGCGCCGCGGCGAGGTCGTCGCTCTAATGGGTCGCAACGGGGCGGGCAAATCGACCACGCTGAAGTCCATCATGGGCTTGATGAACAAATGGAAGGGCGACGTCCATTTCATGGGTAAACGTATCTCGGGCAAACAGCCTTTCGAGATTTCACGAGCCGGCCTGGGCTTTGTCCCCGAGGACCGCCGCGTCTTCACCGATCTCACGGTTACAGAAAACCTCGAGGTGGGCCGACAGCCGGCCCGCGTATGGCCAGACGGGACCAAAGCTCCTTTTTGGACTCCTGCCGATCTCTACAAGCTTTTTCCCAATCTGGGTGAAATGCAGGACCGTCAGGGCGCGTTCATGAGCGGGGGCGAGCAGCAAATGCTTACCGTCGCCCGTACTCTCATGGGCAATCCATTTCTGGTCTTGCTGGACGAACCCTCCGAGGGTGTGGCCCCACTTATCGTGGAACAAATGGCCAATATGATTCTGGCGCTCAAGCAGCAGGGCGTCAGTATTTTATTGTCTGAGCAGAACGTGCATTTTGCATCGCTTGTATCAGACCGCGCCTACGTACTGGAAAAGGGCCAGATCCGCTATAGCGGCACAATGGCCGAATTGACAGACAACGAGGAAGTCAGGCGGGCGTACCTGACGGTGTAGCAAAGGAGCTGGCAATGGGCCCTTCCGAATGTCAGATCGGAAATTGCTCTATTGCCGTTCGAACCTCTGTCAATACGGTGCTGAGCTTATCGAGGGGGACAGAGCTTAATCCCAGGCGAAGTGCGTGGGGCGCATGCCTGGTCGTGGCGTAGGCAGAGGCTTTCGATACTGCGATGCCCCGCTTCGCCAAATCGGTCGCTATACGATCCATGCGCAGTTCTTCGGGCAAGACCAGCCACAGAAATAGGCCGCCTGGATGCGCAACCGTCTCCATCCCCTTGAAAATGTCTTGCGCAATCAGCTGTCGTAAGCGCGCCTCTCGCCGTTGGTGCGTTTCCAGTTTTTTAACAGTTCCGTCCGCCATCCACGATGTGGCGATAGCGGTCGTTAAACTGGACATGCTCCAGTACGAGGCGCGTATTACGGACCGAATCTGCCGCACGTAAATCTTGGGCGCCACAATGTATCCAAACCGAAGACCGCTGGCGACGCTCTTTGACAGGCTGCCGACGTAAATTGTGCGTTCCGGGGCAAGAGCAATCAAAGGGGCGCGCTGCTTGCCGGCAAGGAATGCGTAGGTGGCGTCTTCAATCAGGAAACAGTTGGCCTCGCGCGCGATGTCAACCAACTCCTTCCGCT
>JAJUGB010000166.1 GCA_029268595.1 Alcaligenaceae bacterium
ATATTAGTAGTGAATTTATGATGTTCTTTGCGGCTGACTGCTCCAGACACAAAGATGCCCAGATGGCCGACGCTATCGTGAGTGGCATAGATAATGGTTTGGTCGTGCGTTAGTACGTCTTCATCGTCGCCGTACAAGTCAGTAATCCAACCTAAGGCCTGTGGCGGCGGTGTAATGTTGTCGCCGTACGAGCAGAAGACTACGATCGGCGAGCGAATGTTGCGTAGATCGATGCGTGAGCCATCCGAGGTGCGCAGCTCGGCGCTCGAGAGGCGGTTGCCAATGAATAAATTATCAACGATGTACTGCATCTCCACATCGTTGAGGTAGACGTACCCGCCCCAGTATTTTTCGAAATCCAGGTAACGGGGGGCCTCTGTGTCGATGTTTGCATACAGATGGTGTTGCTTGTTCCAGAGCGTATTGGCTGGGTTCAGGTTTTCGAAGTTTTGCACCAACCACGCGCCGTCGAAGCGGCCGGCACCCATGTCGCTCGTCATTGCAGTTAACCAGCTGCCACCAAGCAGCCCGGCGGTGTAGCGCATGGGATCGCGACCGCGCCATCCGGCCCAATAAGAAAGCGGTGCACCGGCGACAATAATCGGGCCAAACAGTTCCGGTCGCATGGCTGCAGTCATCAGAATTTGCCAGCCGGCCTGGCAGTTGCCAATGACGGCTGGCTTACCTTCAGGGCACGGATGCAGTTCAATCACTTTTTCGAGGAAAGCCGCTTCCGCGTGCATCACGTCTTCGATCGTTTGCCCCTCTATGGGGTCGGGCAGAAAACCAATGAAATAGCAGGGGTGGCCAGCATCGATAACCACGCCGATCTCGCTGTCGACTTTGAAGCCGCCAATGCCTGGGCCGTGGCCAGCGCGAGGATCGATCACCACGAAAGGTCGTTTCATATGATCCGCAGGCTTGTCGTGCGGCGGCACTATCCGTACCAGCCAATAGTTCACTGGTCGAGGCAGGTCTTTACCGGATATCACTACTTCGGAAGGGAAGTTCAGAACATTCGGAACCCGCTCGGCGCGGTGCGTTTCATATTGATTGCCGCGCTGGCGCATGACGTCTGCATAGAGGATACTGCGTTGCCAGGCGTCAACCGCATACTCCGCCAAGTGTGGCAGTTTGGGTGTATCGGCTTCTGGCCCCGCCTCGTAGCGGCTTTTCCCCTGTGAACTGTTCGGTGTTTCCGCCTTCATGTTGGTTCCCTCCCGTGCGCCGGCGTCGTTGTCATCAGAACGCCAAGGTTATGGGGTTGTAGTGGCCGCCGCCGGCATTCTGTCCATCATCATTTGCATCATGCCTTGCATCATGTCCATCCGTTTCAGCATCATCTCGTGATGTGCACCTGGCGGCGCTGCGGATGGATCTTTTCCGGTTTGAGAGTGCATGCTTCCCATCATTCCCATACCCTGCATTCCTGCGGACGCCATGCCCATTAGCTTCATGCCTTCTTGCATCAAATCGTGGTGCTCGGACATGAGTGCGCGACGTTCGTCTGGCGTGGCTTTTTGAAGATTCTCATGAAAGGTGTTCATGGCCTTCATATGGGTATCCATCTTTTGCTTCAGAAGCGCCGGGTCTGCCGCTAATGATTTATCCGAAATTGACGTTTCGTTGTTGCCGGTCCCTCCGGGGTGGTGTGCGTTATGCTCGTCTGTCGTCTGAGCGAACGACAGGGCGCTAGCCGAACTCAGAATAATGGTGGAGGCGATTAAACGGATCTTTCTCATGGTGATGCTCCTTACTTGCAAGTGACCACGATCATGGTCATTGCTTTCACTATACTGAGCGGGGGCTGTCGAAATGATGTCGCGGACATTACAAAACAGTAATGTCCGCGGGATTCAAGCGTCGGTCAGATCAGGAGCAGCTGCGCCGGCTTGGCTACACTGAATTGCGCAGTCTCAGTGCGTTGAATACTACGGATGCCGAGCTTAAGCTCATGGCCAGCGCGGCGAACATGGGCGAGAGCAAGAGCCCCATAAAGGGGTACAAGACGCCGGCCGCCAACGGCACGCCCAGCGCGTTGTAAATGAAAGCGAAGCCAAGGTTCTGCTTCATATTGGCTACCGTCTTCCTGGATAAATGTTGTGCGGTGGATATGCTGCGCAAGTCCCCCTTAACCAGCGTCACCTGTGCGCTGTTCATGGCCACGTCGGTGCCGGTTCCCATGGCAATGCCGACATCTGCTTTGGCCAATGCCGGCGCATCATTGATGCCGTCACCGGCCATCGCAACGACCCGGCCTTCAGCTTGCAATCTGCTCACTAAATCGAGCTTATCGGCGGGCTTCACTTCGCCATACACTTCGTCAATGTTCAGGATTTCGGCAACAGCTTTGGCTGTCGTTAAGCCGTCACCGGTCGCCATGATGACGCGGATTCCCGCATCTTTGAGCGCTTGCATGGCTTCCGGTGTGCTCGCCTTTATAGGGTCGGAAACGACTAATAGTCCGGCCACCTGACCGTCGACAGCCAGATACATCACGCTGGCGCCCCTGGACCGGAACGATTCGGCCGTTTCGGTAAAGGTTGTGACCTCCACGCCGTCTTGTTGCATGAGGGCTGTATTACCCAGTGCCAGGCGCTTCCCGTCAACTTCGCCGCGGACGCCTATACCGCTGCCCGATTCAAAGTTATTCACGGGGCTTAAGTTCAAACCTTGTTCGCGAGCCGCGTCGACGATGGCGTCAGCCAGGGGATGCTCACTGCCTTGATCGAGGCTGGCAGCAAGGCGCAGTACTTCGTCCACTTCCAATTCGCCGGCCGAGACGGCTTTATCGAACGCCGGCCGACCTTCCGTCAATGTGCCGGTTTTGTCGACGATGAGGGTATCGACCTTTCGCAAGTTTTCAATGGCAGCAGCATCGCGGAACAAGATACCTTGCGTGGCGCCCCGGCCTGTCGCCACCATAATAGACATGGGTGTGGCGAGCCCGAGCGCGCAAGGGCACGCAATGATTAACACCGCTACGGCGTTGATCAAGCCATAGACCCAACTGGGCTGCGGACCGAAGATGCCCCATACGAAAAGAGTGCTGATTGCAATCGCAACGACCGCCATAACAAAGTAGCCTGCTACGAGGTCGGCCATTCGCTGCATCGGTGCGCGTGAGCGCTGCGCCTGTGCGACGAGTTGGACGATCTGCGACAGTACGGTGGCCGAGCCGACCTTCTCTGCACGTATCACGAGCGCGCCCGATGTATTCATTGTTGCGCCAATCACCGTGTCACCAGCCCGTTTACTGACGGGTACAGGTTCTCCGGTTAGCATCGACTCGTCCAGGGAACTGGAGCCTTCTTCCACTACACCGTCTACCGGGACCTTTTCTCCCGGGCGCACACGCAAACGGTCGCCTTCGTGAACATGGGTCAGCGGCACGTCTTCTTCGGTTCCGTCGGCGTTGATTCGGCGGGCTGTCTTAGGCGCTAAACCGAGTAAAGACTTGATCGCGGCCGAGGTCTGTGAGCGCGCGCGAAGCTCTAGAACCTGCCCGAGCAGCGTGAGGGAAATGATGACGACTGCGGCTTCAAAGTAGACGTCAACACGGCCCATCGACATAAAAGTCTCGGGAAAAATTCCCGGGGCCACAGTCGCTAACGTGCTATAGACGAATGCCGCTCCTGTGCCCAGACCGATCAAGGTCCACATGTTGGGGCTGCGGTTGACGACGGATTGCCATCCCCTGACGAAGAAGGGCAGGCCCGCCCACAGGACTACGGGAACGGACAGTACGAGCTCGACCCAAGTCTGTGTAGTTATGTCGAACCAACCGAGTTGCGGGCCGAACATCGCAAGGATTGTGACGACGACTGTGAAAGGCAGTGTCCACCAGAAGCGCCGAGAGAAATCTTCCAGTTCGGGATTGTCGTCATCCAGCGTCGGCATCAAAGGCTCAAGCGCCATGCCGCATTTAGGACAGCTTCCCTGATGGTCCTGTCGAATCTCAGGGTGCATAGGGCACGTGTAAATCGTGCCTGCGGGGTCTTCCGTCACGGCTGGTTCGCTGTCGCGCTTTGACCCTAGGTATTTGTCGGGCGCACCACGGAATCTTTGAAGACAGTTTTTGCTGCAGAAGTAAAACGTTTTATGCGCGTGCTGCCACTGATGCTCTGCGTCTTCAGTGACATGCATTCCGCATACTGGATCAGTGAGCGCCGCCTCAGCGCTTGGAAAATCCCGTTTATCGTTCTTATTATGCTCATCACGTTGTTTCTGTATCATGGCTTTGTCGTCATTCCTCTAGAGAACGCCAGTTGCGGCGCGCCACGGCACGTAGACCACCGCAGCGTGGCGCCGCACTATCGTTGATCATGCCACGTCTATGTGTTGATTTACACCTTGGGCACATTACATTTCTGTCATCTAGAGGTTCAGGCTGGAATCACCCATGATGAAAATGCCTCGGTGTAACAGGAGTGCGTGATGTTTAAGCGACTCTATGTGCACAATACCGAAAAGATCCGGCAGTCCTGGTATGACTCTTTCTTCGTCATGTTGGTCTGGGCGGTTGCCGCAGGCATAGCGGGCGCCTTCGCCACCATCGCGTTCCAGAAGGGCATGCAGCTCATCTTGGTGGCGGTTACCGGAACTGGGGATTCCATCGTAGGCAGCATGCAGGCGCTACCTTGGTGGGGGCGGATACTCTTTCCAGTGGTGGGCGGGGCGGTGGCAGGTGGCCTTCTGTGGGCGGCAAGCCGTATGAATGGCAACAATAACGCCGACTACATGGAGACAGTGGCCATCGGCGATGGACAGATGTCCATTCGACAAGGCGTACTGCGTTCATTGTCATCTCTCGCGACCGTGGCTTCGGGCGGATCCATCGGGCGCGAAGGCGCGATGGTGCACATGGCGTCGCTCGGCGCCTCGGTATTAGGACGTTTGACTGGTTTTGGCACGCCTCGCTTACGTTTATTGGTAGCGTGCGGGGCCGCCGCAGGCGTGGCTGCTGCGTATGGCGCGCCATTAGCAGGGGCCTTATTCGTGGCTGAGGTCGTTCTTGGCAGTATGAGCATGCATACCTTAGGGCCCATGCTGGTGTCGGCGGCAACGGCAAATGCGACTATGCGGTATATGGGTTTCTACCACACCGCATATTCCCTGGAAAACGTTCCCATGGTGGACGCACCGGAGCTCCTGCTTTTTGCGTTGCTGGGGCTGGTTACTGGAGTGTCTGCACCTGCGTTCTTGAAGGGCCTAGATGCTATGAAACGGCTGTTTCAGGGAAGTGTAATTTCGCTACCATTACGTCTCGGGTTAGGCGGTTTGTTACTAGGGCTGATCTTGGCTGGGTACCCCCAAATGGCAGGCAACGGATACAACGGCGTGTCCATGTTATTGCACGCATCCCTTGCATGGGAGGTTGTGTTAGCTATGCTGCTACTCAAAGTCGTCGCCACGGGCATTACAGTCGGATCCGGCGCCATAGGCGGTGTGTTTACGCCGGTACTATTTGTCGGCGGAGCATTGGGGTGGCTGTTTATGGCGGCCACGGCTGTGGTGTGGCCAGAGGTATCTGCCCATGGTTACCTGTACATAATCGCCGGAATGGGCAGTTTTCTTGGGGCTGCAACGGCGGCACCCTTGATGGCCATACTGATGATGTTCGAAATGACACTTGCCTACCAAGTGGTGTTGCCGCTTATGGTAAGCGCCGTGGCCGCATACTCCACAGCTAGGGCTATTGCAAAGGTCGCAATGTACGACGTTACGGTCACGCGTGAGAAAGATGCTATGTTGCGTCGGCAGTTATCCGCCACACGTATTGGCGACCTTATCCGTCCCGCACACACTATCGTACGGAAAGGTTCGCCCGCGTCCGAAGCCTTGCAGATGTTTTTGGACTACCCGGTAAAGTACGTATATGTTGTTGATGACAACGATGTTTATTGCGGAGTTATAGCTCTGCAGGATCTCACCGCATTATTGCTTACCGAGAGTGACCTGCAGAACCGGGTCGCTGGCGATGTATTAAGTCTCAGCTTCGTCAAGCCACTCTATCCAAACCTGACCCTAGATGAGGCGCAGGAATCCTTCGTGGATTTTTCTGGTGAACGGTTGCCCGTCATAAGCGCCGCCGAACCAGCACGGTTGCTTGGCGTTGTCTACAAATCTGCGATTCTGGAAAAATATAGTGCGCTCAAGAGGTCTATCGAGGAGAGCGAGAAATCGAAGCTCGAATATCCGCTGGGTAGAAACAGTGGAACCTTCAGCGTGAGAAAGCCGTGGGCCTGCGCAGATTAAATTGCTAAAGTCTGAGACACAATGACGCCGGTCCAGATCAGGACAGTGAATACGATTGTTAAGAAAACTGCGGCGCTACCGAGGTCTTTGGCGCGCCCGATCATGGGATGATGGTCGAGGTTGATTGTGTCTGCGAGGGCCTCGATACTCGAGTTCAGTAACTCAACGACCAGTATCAGAAAGAGGGGGCTGAGGAGTAGGAGTATCTCGGTAAGGCTGCGTCCGAGCCAGATTGCTACCGGTATCAGCACAATTACAAGAAGCAGTTCTTGACGGAAAGCGGCTTCATGACGGAACGCCGCAGTAAGACCTCTGAATGAGTAACGTATGGCGCTAAGCAGACGGGCTGGGCCACCTCTACTTTTGTAGGGGGA
>JAJUGB010000167.1 GCA_029268595.1 Alcaligenaceae bacterium
GCGAAGGCGCGGAACCGGCCCAGTCGGAGCGGCCCCAGACCTCCCGACGGCCGGCGCACGTATTAAGAACCAACCGCACGAGTTAAAAACCCCACCCGCACGTGTTAAGAACTCGACTCAAAGGGAAAACGTCAAAAGAAAATCATGCAGTGTCGCAATGCAAAACTGCCCACAGGGGCAATATGCAGTTAACTACGAGCCAGCCACCGTCAAAACGCCGCCCCGTTGTAAATCCGCCCACAGCACCCCGTGCCCCGCGCCGCAGGAATAGAAACGATACAATGCCCTGCTAAACATCCACTCAGTTCTCCGGCTTTATGACCCCAGAAGTGGCTTCCCCTTCGGAACCCCTGCTTGTCTTCAAAGACGCCGCCCTTGGCTATGGCGACTTCATAGTCGTGCGCGACATCAACCTGCAGGCTTATCGTGGCCAGGTGTTGGCCATGATGGGTGGCTCCGGCTCGGGCAAAACCACCTTGTTGCGCGGCGCGACCGGGCAGATCAAAGCCATCAAGGGACAGGTCACGGCGTTTGGGCAGGACATCGCCACCTCCTCTCCTGAAGAACTGCGAAAAATCCGTCAACGCATGGGTGTGCTGTTCCAGCAGGGCGCCTTGTTCACCGACCTGAACGTTTTTGAGAACGTGGCCTTTCCCTTGCGGGAACACAGCAAAATCTCCGAGCAGCAGATTACCGAAGCTGTACTGGATAAACTCGACGCCGTCGGATTGCGGGCGGCCGCCCATCTGAACATTTCGGAGATCTCCGGCGGCATGGCTCGACGTGTAGCCTTGGCGCGCGCCATCGTGCTCGAGCCGGAGCTCATCTTGTACGACGAACCGTTTGCCGGTCTTGATCCCATCTCGCTGGGTATCACGGCCCAACTAATTCGTGACCTGACTGACCGCCTGCGCTGCGCGTCCATTCTTATTACTCACGACGTGGCCGAATCGTTCGCCATTGCCGATCGCGTTTTCATGGTGGGTCAAGGCCGGATGCTGGCCAGCGGTACGCCAGAGGAACTCTCGCAGTCCGATGACCCGTACATCCGGCAGTTCCTGAAGGGGCAGCCGGACGGGCCGATTGCTTTCCACTACCCGGAGACGCCCGCCTTTACCAAATGGCTGAATCAGCGCGGGGGGCGGTCATGAGCATCATTGTTCGCCTCATCACGGCAGTCGGAGCCTGGCTGACCGGGTCCGTGTATCGGCTCGGGGCATTTACCAGGCTGCTTGGCACAATACTGGGTCGCAGCGGCGCGGCGTTGCGCCGACCCGGGCTTGTTTCCCAGCAAATTCACTTTATTGGCAACTACTCGCTTGTCATCATTACGGTGTCGGGCCTGTTCGTGGGCTTCGTACTGGGTTTGCAGGGCTACTACACCCTGAGGCGCTATGGTTCTGAAGAAGCCCTGGGTCTGCTGGTGGCGCTTTCCCTCACGCGCGAACTTGGCCCGGTCGTCACCGCCCTTTTGTTTGCGGGTCGTGCGGGCACATCGCTAACTGCCGAAATTGGTCTTATGAAGGCCACCGAACAGCTCGCCGCCATGGAAGTCATGGCTGTCGATCCCATTCGTCGCGTCCTCGTGCCGCGATTCTGGGGCGGCGCCATTGCCATGCCCATACTGGCCGCCGTGTTCTCCATGGTGGGCGTCATTGGCGGCTGGGTCGTGGGCGTGCTGCTTATCGGCATCGACTCCGGCGCCTTCTGGTCGCAAATGCAAAACGGCGTGGATGTCTTCGCGGATGTGGCCAATGGCGTCATCAAAAGCTTTATTTTCGGCCTGGCTGTTACTCTGATTGCTCTGTTCGAGGGCTGGAACGCAAAACCGACGCCTGAGGGCGTGGCGCGTGCCACTACCCGTACTGTGGTCAGCGGTGCCCTGGTGGTGTTGGGTCTGGATTTCCTGCTCACCGCCCTTATGTTCAGCAACTGAATGGTATTCTCATGACTCGCGACAAAACCGATTTCTGGGTTGGTCTGTTTGTTCTTCTCGGCTTGGCGGCGCTTGTGTTCCTCGCCTTCCGTGCCGGCAACCTCAGCTCCTTTTCATTTGCCCGCACCTACCAGGTAACCGCCCACTTCGACAACCTGGGCGGCCTCAAGGTGCGTGCCCCTGTCAAAAGCAGCGGGGTGGTGGTGGGCCGAGTGGGAAGCATCACCTTTGATAGCGAGCGTTATCAGGCACTTGTCACCCTCGATATTGAGGAGCAATACCAATTCCCCAGCGATTCTTCGGCGGCCATACTGACGTCCGGCCTGTTGGGAGAACAATATATTGGCCTTACTCCCGGTGGCGAGGAAAAGATGCTCGCGGACAATAGCACGATTACCTACACGCAAAGCGCCGTGGTGCTCGAAGAGCTGATAAGCAAATTCTTATACAGCTCGGCAAGCAACCAGGGCAACGCGGGTGGCGGCGCTTCTGCCCAGTAGCCTCAAGACGCCACAAGAGGCGCTCACCAGGGCGCCACCCTACTGAACTGTGAACAATATGAATAAGACCTCATTCACTCGGCCAACCCGTCTGGCGGCGGCGCTGACGCTTACTGCGCTTGCTGCGGGCTGCGCCTCTGTTTCGAACCCGACGCCGCAAGACCCCTGGGAAAGCTATAACCGCTCCATGTTCCAGTTCAATGACGCGGTGGACAAAGCGCTGCTGAAGCCCATCGCCACCGGATATACCCAGCTTACGCCTGAACCGGCCCAGGACTGTATTCGCAATATCTTCAACAACCTGGGCGATGTGTGGTCCGCCTTCAACAGCTTTCTGCAGGGCCGCGGACACGACGGCATCAACAGCATCGGCCGCGTCTTGTTCAACACCACCATGGGTTTGGGCGGCTGTATTGACGTCGCTTCCCGTAACGGTTCTCAGCGCATTCCCAACGACTTTGGGGTAACCTTAGGCGTATGGGGCTTCGATTCCGGGCCGTTCGTCGTACTGCCATTCCTGGGCCCCAGCACCGTACGTGACGGAGCCGGGACAGTAGGGTCGTTTGCCATCGGCTACTCCACCTATACTCCGGTGTTCGCCATCGACAACGTCCCCTTGCGCAACACCATTTTGGGTGTGGCAATTGTGGATTTACGCGCGCGACTACTCGATGCTGACGACCTGGTCGACCGCATTGCGCTAGACCGTTACAGCTTCATTCGCGACGCCTATCTGCAACGGCGCCAAGCCATGGTGCAAGGCCAGAACGTGGATCCGAATTCCCCCTATGGCACCGGCCTGCCCGACTATTCGGACGACGAGCTGCCCGACTACTCAGACGATGACGACGCCCCGGCCCCGGCTTCGCCGTCGACTTCGCAATAACAGGAGTTCTGCTTGATGCGATTTTCTATCAGTGCCAAAGTTGTTCGCTGGTTCCAGCATGCTGTTCTGGCCTCGTTCCTTGGCTTGGCCGTTGGCACAGCGGCCCATGCGCAAAAGCCCGTTGATACTCGCGCTGCCCCCAACCAGTTCGTTGAAACCGTGGGCAACAACGCTCTGCAGGCTTTGCGTAATGCGCCTGCCGCACAACAGGGCGACCTTAACCGCATTAACGAACTGGTCGACCAATACGTGCTGCCCTACGTCAACCTCGAAAAGACCACCCGTCTGGCGGCGGGCCGCTATTGGCGTCAGGCCAGCCCTCAACAGCAACAGCAACTGGTCGATGCGTTCAAGGGCACGCTCATCCGCACCTACAGCGGCGCCTTGTCCAAAGTGGATCAGATTTCGTCCTTGAACATTTTGCCATTCCATGGCGACCCGCAAGCTGACGACGTGGTGGTGCGCTCTACCATCTCTCAGCGCAACGGACCTCCGGTAGGCGTTGATTACCGTCTGGAAAAAACCCCGGAAGGCTGGAAAATCTACGACCTCAACATTGAGGGCATCTGGCTCATCCAGAACTACCGCAACCAGTTTGCCCAGCAGATCAGCCAGAACGGTATCGATGGCCTGATCCAGGCGCTGAATCAGCAAAACCGCTAAGCGGCACTCCGAGCCAACCACAGGCTTGTTTCAACGCTCGGCCTCGTATCACTTGGTCGAGCATCGCCTCCCAGGCTGTAAACCTTACGAGCGCTCCTCGCAAAGCACCGCAGCCGCATAGGGGGCCCGCTTGGACCATGGCCCAGTAATAGGTGCGGCGGGCCAGGCGCTTACACTCGCACTGCCGTACCCGGCGCTCCGGTGTCGCTCCACCCCTTACAACGACCTCGAATTCTTCGGTCATATAATAGAGAGCTTGGCCCAATCCTGGGTCAGGCTTTTGTAGTCACTATGTCCGCCCTCAATCTCGAACACATCTCCAAGATATATCCGCCTCAGGTCAGCCTCTGGAAGAAGTGGGCGCGCGCCGGCGGCTCGCCCAAGCGCGGGTTCCAAGCCTTAAGCGATGTCAGCTTGACGGTGGAACATGGCGAGTTTTTCGGTCTCCTGGGTCCTAACGGCGCCGGCAAAACCACCATGATTTCCATTCTGGCCGGTCTGGCGCAAGCCACTTCGGGACGCGCAAGTGTCTGCGGCTATGACGTGGTTTCAGACTATAAGCAAGCCCGCCGATCGCTGGGGGTCGTTCCACAAGAACTCGTCTACGACCCGTTTTTCACTGTGCGTGAAACGCTGAGGCTGCAGTCCGGCTACTTTGGGTTGCACAAGAACGATGACTGGATTGACGAAATTCTTCTGAATCTAGGCTTGGCCGACAAAGCGGACAGCAATATGCGGGCCTTGTCAGGAGGCATGAAGCGACGCGTGCTGGTCGCACAGGCCCTGGTTCATCGCCCGCCCGTCATTATCCTGGACGAGCCCACCGCCGGCGTTGACGTAGATCTGCGGCGCACACTGTGGGATTTTATTTCCCGGCTGAACAAAAAGGGCCACACCATCCTGCTCACCACCCATTATCTGGAAGAAGCAGAAGCCTTGTGCGGCCGGATAGCCATGCTTAAGCGCGGACGCATCGTGGCGCTGGACACCATGCAGGCTCTCTTGGCACAGGTCGGCGGCTCGGATCTGGAAGACGCCTTCGTACGGATCATGCACGAAGAAGCCGTTCTGGAGGAGCTAGCATGACGCACCCAATCACTCAGCCTCACGAGGGCTTGGGGTCGGGCTTTCCCACCTTGTTGCGCAAGGAATTGATGCGCTTCTGGAAAGTCGGTTTCCAGACGGTGGCGGCTCCGGTCCTGACGGCCCTGCTGTACCTGCTTGTCTTCGCCCATGTGCTGGAGGGCCGGGTGAGCGTGTACGGCTCGGTGCCTTACACCTCGTTCTTGATACCCGGCCTGATGATGATGAGCATGTTGCAGAACTCCTTTGCAAACCCGTCGTCTTCACTGATACAAAGCCGGATTTCCGGCAACCTGGTGTTTGTCTTGCTGCCGCCCATCTCGCATCGCGAGTTCTTCGCCGCCTATCTGATAGCCGCCATAGCACGCGGCCTGGTGGTGGGTTTGTGCGTATGGCTGGTGGCGCTGTTCTTTATTCCCTTACCACCCGAAAACCTCCTGTGGGTCCTGGCATTTGCCCTGTTGTCTTGTGGCATCATGGCTGCGCTTGGCATTATCGCGGGCCTCTGGTCTGAAAAATTCGACCAGATGGCAGCCTTCCAGAATTTTCTGATTTTGCCCGCCACCTTCTTGTCCGGGGTGTTCTATTCCATACACAGTTTGCCGCCCTTCTGGCAGGCGGTGTCCCGATGGAACCCCATTTTCTACACCATCGATGGCTTCCGCTACGGCTTTTTCCAGGTTTCGGATGTTTCGCCCTGGCATAGCCTGGCCGTGGTGGCCGGCGTCTTCGTGGTGTTGTGCTTCCTTACCCTTCGTCTTTTGGCCTCTGGCTATAAACTGCGGAACTGATCACCATGCTGCCTACTCCTGAACAAGTGCGCCAGTACATCGCTGACCACCTCGAATGCGAGCATATTGAAGTCGTGGGCGATGGCTCCCATTTTGAAGCCGTTATCGTCAGCCCCGCCTTTGAAGGCAAGCGCCGCATCGCACGTCACCAACTGGTCTACGCGGCGCTGGGCGATCGCATGCAGGCAGAAATCCACGCCTTGTCCATGCGCACGCTCACCCCTGAAGAATACAAAGCCAACCCGAATGGATAAACTTCGCATCCGCGGCGGCAACCGCCTAACCGGCGAGGTCGTCGTCTCTGGCGCCAAGAACGCGGCCCTGCCCATACTTTGCGCCAGCCTGCTTACGGCAGACACCTTGGCACTGCGTAATGTGCCCGCGCTAAAGGACATAAACACTACCCTGAAGCTGCTGGAGCAAATGGGCGTCAAGGCCGAGCAATCTGTCGACGGCGTTTTAGAGCTCAACGCAGCCCATATAAACAGTGTGGAAGCGCCTTACGAGCTCGTGAAAACCATGCGGGCCTCTATTCTTGTGTTGGGCCCCCTTGTGGCCCGGTTTGGCGAGGCACGAGTCAGCCTGCCAGGGGGCTGCGCAATCGGATCCCGCCCTGTCGACCAACATATCAAAGGCCTTGCGGCCCTGGGCGCCGACATTCGCATAGAACATGGCTTTGTTGTGGCCAAGGCGCCGCGTCTGAAGGGTGCGCGCATCCGAACCGACATGGTCA
>JAJUGB010000168.1 GCA_029268595.1 Alcaligenaceae bacterium
CGCCTAAACCGGCCTGAGAGCCACTTGCTTTGCCGCTGAAGCCTTAGTGAAAAGCACCAGAAGCAAAGAAGCGAAATTATGACACGGTGATTTCAGCTTGTCAAGTTAGAAAGTTTGGGGCTTGTTGCCAACACCGCTTTCTGTCTTTACCGCCTGCCACCGTCGTCCAGTGCTAACCCACCACACTGACCGCTTTCTGCTGTACTACTTTGCTGTACGACTTACTACTTACTGCCGTACCGCTTACCCCGCATTGCGCTAAGCACCTAAATGCACGTTTGCGTTGCTGAGCCAGAAATTATACCACTAAATTCCAACTTCGCAAGTGCGCGGGTCTTGCTGCACTGCCTTTGCCACACCGCCTTAAGCCCGTTACCAAAAAGACGTCTGGCCATTGGCCGAAAACTCTTTTTGATGCTGCGCTTATCACCCTTAATCAATCTCAAAAATCAGACCGAATCAGCGGTGATTGCATGAACGATTTAAGGGTTAACCCTAGGTCGTTGTGCTGCAAAGAGCGAGACTATAGCATAGTCCTTTTTAGGATTGCAAGTCTCGCCAACAGTTCGGCTTTGTGGCGACGAAACGACCAGGGCGGAGCGTCATTTTCACGACGTGCGCTGGCTACCTGGCGAGCTCCATGATTCTCAAACCCCTGACCTCCGCTGCTGCAGGTATCTAAAAGGGACCAGACATTGAACGGCGCCGAGCCTGCCTGCCATTTTTGCGCCAATACCGGGCCTATACGGTACAGCTGTCTGGTGTGGCGACCCATTCTCGCGTGGCGCCAGTGCGGGCAGTTGAGGCTTGTGAGTCTTATCCGGGCGTCTGCCCTGCCTCAGCCCCCTGACCATCCGGAGGTGTTCAAGCAGTCCGCGGCCTCAACCGATCCGCCCGTACTGGTAAAGCTTCACGATTCCAGGTAACAGGTTGATTAGCGCCTGCGCGCCTCCTCGATGGCGGCTATATCAATTTTCGTCATTCCCATCATGGCTTCGAATGCACGCTTTGCGGCTGCTCGATCAGAATCACCGATGGCTTCCATTAGTACTCTGGGTGTGATCTGCCAGGAGATTCCCCAGCGGTCCTTGCACCAACCACAGGCGCTCTCCTGGCCTCCGTTGCCGACTATCGCGTTCCATAGACGATCGGTTTCCTGTTGATCTTCGGTATAGATCTGAAAGGAAAACGCTTCGTTATGCTGAAAGACGGGACCGCCGTTCAAGCCCAGGCAAGGAATCCCTGCAACCGTGAATTCCACAGTCAATACGTCGCCCTCTTTGCCGGAAGGGAAATCGGCCGGCGCCTGGAGGACCGACTCCACTCCACTGTCTGGAAAAGTTTGGGCGTAAAACTGGGCAGCCTCTAGCGCCGCCCCGTCATACCAAAGGCAGATCCTATTCTTTCTCATTGTCTTCTCCTGGTCGCACCGTAGAAATGACGCCACCGTCAACCGGCCACTAATGACGGGACCGCTCGAACACAGAGGCGGCGGCCACGGCAGCGCCTTGCCGTGGCACGAAGCAGGGTAGACCGCATCGCGCCGTCCGTCCAAAGGCTACAGAGGCAAGTTTAAATCGGTTGCTTAAATCCGTTGACTATTTTCGCTAATGCAAATTAAGATGCGAACGATTCGCATTAACATACTAGCGGCGTTTGGCTGTTCGTTCCCTTGACGCTGCACAGGGCGCGCTTGGCGCGCCTATCTCTGGAGCCCATCATGACCGCAGCCCGTTCTTTGAAGGCCTGGTATTGGTTGCATAAATGGAGCAGCCTTGTCTGCACACTTTTCTTGCTGGTGATCTGTGTGACGGGCCTGCCCTTGATTTTTCACGAAGAGATCGAGCATTGGCTACAAGAAGGTAAACCGTATGCGGTTGTCGAGGAGGGCACCCCTCGCGCCAACATCGACCAAATACTGGCCGCAGCCAAACAGACCTACCCAAGGGAGGTCATCGAGTACGTTTACCTTGATGAACACGAGCCCGTTGTATGGGTGGGAATGTCGCCTTCCCATGCGGCCGATCCCAAGCAGCACCACTACATGCGCTTCGATGCGCACACCTCCGAACTTCTCTATGACGGGCCCACGCAATTTCAAGAACAGTTTTCTTTCATGGGTCTCATGCTGGCCCTCCATGTCGACATCTTTGCGGGACTGCCTGGCCAGCTGTTTCTTGGGTTAATGGGACTGCTGTTTATCCTCGCCATCGTCTCAGGAGTCGTCCTGTACGGTCCGTTCATGAAAAAGCTGCCGTTTGGAGCCGTCCGAACCGGTAAGTCGAAGCGATTGAAATGGCTCGACATACATAATTTGCTGGGCGCCGTCACTCTAGTTTGGGCGCTGGTAGTAGGCATTACCGGGGTCATCAACGAACTGGCTCAACCCCTATTCGCTCTGTGGCAGTCGACCGACGTCGCGGAGTTGACAGCTCAATACCGCGGCGATGCGCCTGCATCTCGCATAGCCTCAGCCGACCAGGCCATGCGCTCTGCTCAGGCGGCCCTGCCTGACAACGAGGTCGTCAGCTTCAGCTACCCTGGCAATAGTTACGCCACCCCACACCATTTCGTCTTCTGGACGAAAGGCTCCACTGCCCTCACGTCTCACCTCTTTACCCCTGTCCTCGTTGACGCCACGACCGCAGAGGTGACAGCCGTCGCACATCCTCCCTGGTATTTGATGGCGCTCGAACTCTCACGCCCTTTGCACTTCGGAGATTACGGCGGATTGCCTTTGAAAATCATATGGGCACTACTTGATTTATTGACCATTGTTGTCCTCGCTAGCGGGCTCTATCTATGGTTTGCACGACGCCATGTGCAGTCATCGCGTCTCAAGCAGCTCACTGCCCAACTGGATCAAGACGCCCCAATCTCCATCGGGGAACCGACATGAAGACGACACAACGACGGCTCTTTTGGAAAGTATGGGGAGCCCCGATCGTTCTGGGCGGCCTGACATGTTTCGGACTGCTTGCCGGCTTGTTGGGAGCAGGCATCTGGAACTGGTTAGCGTGGATCACCTTATCCGCACCCCTGGTCGCCGGAATAGGCCTCTGGCTTTTTCCTCGAAGCTGAAAAAGCCTGAAGCAAGCCAGCCTAATGACCGCGGGGGTGCTCAGACATTCCCGATCGCTCGGTCAACCGATTACCCCTTGACTTAGATTCCAATATCTGGAGAAGCCCATGCGGCACGCCAAAATAACGAACCGTATAACGTACTGGCCGCTTACCGTAAGGCGAAGCCTTCCGGCCGCCGGCCTTACGTTTTCCGCACTACTTTCCCCGACCCAACCGGCCACCGCACAAGAGACCGACGGTCAGAGAGCGACGACTCTTGCCCCGATTACTGTACAGGCCGGTCCATTGGAGTCGCCCACAGGTCCAGTGGACGGCTACCTGGCTACGCGAGCAGTGACCGCCACTAAAACAGACACCCCCTTGGTGGAAACGCCACAGTCGATTACCGTGGTGACGAGCGAGCAGATAGCAGATACCGGCGCCCAAAGTGTTCAGGACGCGCTCAACTATGCCGCAGGCGTCCGGTCAGAGGCCTATGGAGTCGACTCGCGATCCGACAATTTTCGAGTGCGAGGATCGGAACCCACTGTCTATCTTGACGGACTTCGCACCAACTATAACTATTACACGAGCACCACTCGTACCGAGCCATATACCCTGGAGCGCATCGAAGTACTGCGAGGGCCGTCCTCGATGCTCTACGGACAAGGCAGCACGGCAGGTGTGGTGAACATGGTCTCCAAACGTCCGCAGTTGGAGCCCCATGCAGAAGTAGGCATTTCTTACGGAACTCACAATCGCCGCCAGGCGCAGGCCGACTTTACCGGCCCGCTAAACGAGGAGGGCACCCTGCTATACCGTCTCGTTGCAGTCGGTAGAAAGGCCGACACACAAGTCGATTATGTTCCTGACGACCGATGGGTGTTGGCTCCCTCTATTACTTGGAGACCGTCTTCACAGACATCGTTTACCGTGTTGGGGCTCTGGCAGGAAGACAAGTCGGGCTCGACTTCCCAGTTTTTCCCTTGGGAAGGTGTAAGTCTCCCTAATCCAAATGGAACTCTGCCCACCTATCGCTTTATCGGCGACCCAGACTGGGACCGCTATGATTCCAAGCGCCGTTCTATCGGCTGGAGCTTCGAGCACGCGTTCTCAGACGATTGGAAGGTACGGCATAACGCCAGATGGTCGTACAACCACGTCGACTACCGCTCCCTATACGCGGATTCGTTCACGCAGCCGGGCGGCTGGTTCGGCGATCCGGTCAACAAACGCATGTTGGGGCGGATTGCGTGGGGCTCTATAAAGACGGTTCGCATGGCCAGCGCGGACCAGCATATTGAAGGACGATTCGATACCGGGCCCGTTCGCCACAAACTTCTGGCGGGATTTGACGTCAGTTACGCTCGCGAAGCCGAATCCATTTCTTCAGATTCGCCCACGTATCTTGGTGGCGGAGTTCCGCCCATAGATGCTTACGAGCCGATATATCCTGCCTACACGCCTCCGCCCTTTTCCGACATGCCCATGATGCGGCAACGCGATATAGGGCTGTATCTGCAGGACGAATTGCGCTATGGCAACTGGATCGCAGTTGCCGGTGTCAGATTCGACCGTTCCCGGAATATGCTCGAGGGTCGGGCCGAAGACTTCACGCACCGAGCAACAACCAAGCGTCTGGGCTTGATGTACTCCTTTGATAATGGCATCTCGCCCTACATCAGTTATAGCGAGTCTTTCACGCCGGTCCTGGACCGGGACGCGGCGGGCAACGCGTTTGTTCCTATGCGAGGCAAACAGTGGGAAGCGGGCATCAAATACGAGTCCTTGGATGGCCGTCTCATGGTCAACCTCTCGACCTATACATTGGACGAAGAGAATCGTCTTACGTCTGATCCGAACAATCCTTTGGAAAACATCCAGACTGGCAAAACCCGGAACCGTGGCGTGGACTTGGAGATGAAGACAACCATCGGACGCCGCTTCGACCTTGTTGGCAACTACAGTTATATCAACTTGGACGAACAACTCGAAGGTATTCCGGAGCACCAAGCGGCGGTATGGGGAAAATACCGTTTCGCTGTAGGCGATATGGACGGCTTTTCCGCCGGGGCGGGAGTGCGCTGGCTAAGCGGATTCACCGACACCGGCGCTCCATACACGTCCAGCGTTACCCTCGCGGACGTCATGTTGGGATACGAGACCAGGGATTGGCGTTTCGCGTTAAACGTCAACAACCTGTTCGATAAGAAATATGTCAGTACTTGCCTGGGCCGAGGTGACTGCTGGTATGGCAGTCGTCGCAGCGTTGTCGCAAGCGCGAGTTATAAGTTCTAGAGTCGCTCACCTTCGGCATCCCGACGCACTTAAAGCGCCAAAGAAGCAGCGTTCACAGTTGTACGTTGTGACGAAGACGCGCAAAATGGAGCCGCATCGAAAGACGGCTCCCCATCTGGTCCCGAAAGAATCGGAAGAGGCCCACGAATGCGGTCTACTCACCCTCACCCTCAGGAACGGAGATGCTCACGCTCATTGCCGGCTCTTTGTTGTTCTTTGGCGTTCATTCAGTCCATTTGATATCGCCCCAAACGAGCTCGAAGGCCGTCTCGCGTTGGGGCCAGAATAGATGGAAGCTCGTCTACAGTCTCGTCGCCGCCGCCGGCCTCATACTGATAATTGTCGGCTATGGTGGCGCAAGAAAGGATGACGCCATGCTGTACGCGGCGCCAGGGTGGGGTCGAACTGCGACATTCATGCTGATGTTGCCCGTCTTCCCGCTTTTGATTGCCACTTACCTTCCCGGCCATATACAACGACGAGTGCGCCATCCAATGCTGTGGGCAACCGTCCTGTGGGCGCTCGCTCATCTCGGTGCCAATGGCAGCTGGGCCGATGTGATTCTTTTTGGCAGTTTCCTGCTTTGGGCATTGGCCGACCTGGCCTCCTTTCGGTATCGACCCCCAAAGGAAATTCCTCGACTACCGTCGGGGCGCTGGAACGACGTTGTCTCCATTATTGGCGGTCTGGCGGTCTACGGGCTGGTTGTAGCCGCAGCGCATCGTTGGCTAACCGGCATACCGCTCAATTAGGCGGCACACTTGTGCAAGCCAACCTGCGCAACACCGCCTCAACGACTTGGTCACAACGGTGACCGGCAAAAGAGAACGCGTCTCTGGCTGTCGCATCGATTTCTCGACCTAGCGCCTCGCGCAACAGGCCTCGCGCACGAAAGTAGCGCGTTCGGACAGTGGCTTCAGGCAATTCGAGCACCTCGGCAATTTCCAGAGTCGACATTTCTTCAACGGCGCGGAGCAAGAACACCGTCCGATAGTTATCCGGCAGCTGATCCAGGTGACCTGTCCGGGAATTTCCTACCAGTAAGGACTAGAGATTCTGGCCTCGGATGTTAATTCGTTGGTCAGGTTTCCCACAAACTCGTGTGGGGTTTGGTAATTCAGGCTCGAATGCGGCCGGATCTCATTATAGTGGCGAC
>JAJUGB010000169.1 GCA_029268595.1 Alcaligenaceae bacterium
CAAGAAAGAAAACTTCTGTGCAAGTATCCTTGCGCCCCGGCCGGACCGGCTTACCGCCCCGGACCGGAAAACTTTTAATGGCCTTCGTGAGCCAAGCCGACGTAAACGAGGGCCAGCATCATGAAGATATAAGCCTGCAGGATGACGATAAGGATGTGGAAGATGGCCCACACCGATCCCGCCAACACATGGCCGATACCCAAGCCTAGGCTTGCACCATTAAATCCGGTCCATGCACCACCCAGAAGGGCGATGAGCATGAATAGCAATTCGCCGGCAAACATGTTGCCGAACAACCGCATCCCCAGCGACACGGTCTTGGCGGCATACTCCATGAGGTTCAACAAGAGGTTGAACGGGACCAAGAGCAGACCGACAAAGCCGCTACCGTGGAAAGGCGCCGTAAACAGGCCTTTGATAAAACCACCTGGGTTGTGGATTTTTACGCCGTAGTAGAGCGTAAGCAGCAACACACCCAGGGACATCCCCATGGGGACGTTAAGGTCTGCAGTGGGCAGGATTCGGTGGTAGTACAAAGGATCGCCATGCTCGGCGCCGACGCCGGTTACCTTGAACAACCAGGGCAACAGATCGACCGGAACCAGGTCCAGCGCGTTCATGAGAATGATCCAGAGGAAAATAGTGAGTGCCAGCGGGGCCACGAAACGACGGGTGGTCTCGCTTGGAATGATGGACTTGGCTTCGTCCTGCACCATTCCGACCAACATTTCGACGGCCATCTGGAATCGACCCGGCACACCCGCGGATACCGAACGGGCCGCGCGCCAGAGGAAGAAAACCACGATTAGCCCCATGGCGAGAGACCAGAACAACGAGTCGTAGTTGACGACGTCGAAGTTGGCGATGGCTTCCTGTTTATCGCCGAGACTATTCAAATGAACCAAGTGATGCTGAATGTACTCAGACTGAGGCGAATTATTGCTAGCTGCAGCCATCTGAACCCTTACCCAGTAAGCCTATGACCAAGATGGGCGGCAACAAAGCACCGCACCACGCTCGTTAATTTTTGCTATGGCAACCTGCCTGAGAACAGCAGCAAGACATAGCCCTTTAATACGCACACCAGCCCAAACAAGACCGCAGGCCACACCAACCAGCCCTGGCCTACATATGCAGCCAGCGCTAATAGCAATACCGCGGAACCCAGCTTGAATAACTCGCCGAAGAAGAAGGCAAGCGGACTGGCTTTCTTTGAACCTACAAGACCCACGAGCAGTCGCAAAGCAAACAACGCGTTGGGTACAAAATACGCCGCCGCCCCAAGAAGTGCAGATACACCGGCCGCCCAACCCGCTACGGCCCATGAAATGACTACGGCCAAAGCCGCCATGATGGCTTGGGCAACCAGCACCCTAACCAAGCCCCGCACCGCCCTCTTTTTAAGAATGGTGCGGTCGGCGTCGCTAAGCTCTAGCTTGGCAGGAGGAGCGTTTGGATCAGAGCGTTCCGATCCGGGCATATAAGGCCGCCCCGCCTGATCCTTAGTCATCCCTGCCCTTAGTCATCCCTGCTATTCCACCTAGGAACTGCGCCTTCAAACCCTTGATCTATAACGCTTCATAAAGGTTTAAAGCCGCGGGCGTCAAACTCAGAGAGTATAACTTTATTTTGATGGCCTAAGCAAATTGACTGACGCCCTTCTGCAAGACCGGAGGCAGGCCCGCGGCCTTGAATGGGTTAGCGGTGATTGAAGTCGGGCTTACGCTTTTCCAGGAAGGCCGACATGCCCTCTTTTTGATCTTCTGTCGCGAAAAGCGCATGGAAGTTGCGGCGCTCAAACAGCAACCCCTCGTTGAGCGGCGCCTCGTACGCTCGGTTGACCGCCTCTTTGGCCATCATGACGGACGGCAAGGACTTGGAAGCAATGGTTGTTGCGATTTCCAGGGCCTCTTCCAGAAGCCTATCGGCCGGCACAATGCGTGCGACCAGTCCGGCCCGTTCCGCTTCTTCGGCCTTCATAAAGCGGCCGGTCAATATCATGTCCATGGCCTTGGCCTTGCCCACGGCCCGCGGCAGGCGCTGCGTCCCGCCGTAGCCGGGTATGATGCCCAGGTTGATTTCGGGCTGTCCGAATTGTGCGTTGTCGGCGGCGATAATCAGATCGCACTGCATAGCCAGCTCGCAGCCTCCGCCCAGCGCATAGCCGGCCACCGCAGCAATGACGGGCTTGCGTATGCGACGAAGCGATTCCCAGTCGTGGCCCAGATAGTCGGCGTTATACACGTCGGTATAGGACCAGGGCTGCATGGCCGCGATGTCGGCCCCAGCGGCGAATGCTTTTTCGTTTCCGGTGATCACCATGGCGCTGATGTTGTCGTCCGCATCGAAATTGCGCAGGGCCTGAGCCAGCTCGGTGGCCACCTGGTTATTGAGGGCGTTCAAGGCTTTGGGCCGATCAATGGTCAGCAAGCCGACGCGGCCACGCGTTTCGATCTTTACCAGCGGTGCATTCATGGTGCCTCCTTACAAAGTAATCAGTAATATAGAAAGATGGACAAAACCCCAATACTGTACAGCCTAACTCCGGCCGATCCCGCCGCCCATCTATTCCATGTCAGCCTCACTGTCGATCAGCCCGACGAAGCCGGGCAAAAGCTCTGGCTTCCCGCCTGGATTCCCGGCAGTTACCTGGTGCGCGACTTTTCTCGACAGATCATCACCATCGAGGCACAAGGCAATGGAGAAGGCGTAACCATCACGAAAACGGGCAACCACACTTGGCAGTGCGACCCTTGCCAGGGCCCGCTGCGGGTGGAGTACACGGTCTACGCCTGGGATCTATCGGTGCGCAGCGCCCACTTTGACGAAACGCATGCCTTCTTCAATGGCACGAGCGTGTTTTTGGCCGTGTCGGGGCAAGAAGATCGCCCCTGTCAGCTGCAATTGCTTGCTCCGCCGCACACTAAAGACTGGAAGGTTTACACCAGCTTGAGGGAAGCCAGAACCGACGGCGCGGCTCGACACGGCTTTGGTTTATACGAGGCCGAGAACTACGACGCCCTGATCGACCATCCGGTAGAGATGGGCGTCCCGCAGGTGGCGCGGTTTGAGGCGCACGGCGCAGAACACGAATTGGTGTTCACAGGCGTTGCGCCCAACTTGGACATGGACCGCATTGCCGCCGACGTGAAAAAGATCTGCGAAGCCCAGATCGAATTTTTCGAGCCCGACACCAAGCGCGCGCCGTTTCTGGACTCGTCCGACCGCTATGTGTTCATGACCATGGTCACAGGAGACGGTTACGGCGGACTCGAACACCGATCATCCACGGCATTAATGGCCGCCCGCAAAGACCTTCCCACCTTGGGGCAAGAGAAGGCGCCCTCTTCCTACGAGACTTTCCTCGGGCTGGTCAGCCACGAGTACTTCCATACCTGGAACGTGAAGCGCATCAAGCCGGCCGTTTTCGCACCCTACGACCTGATGCGTGAGAACCACACGCGGCTGCTATGGGTTTTTGAGGGCTTCACGTCCTACTATGACGATCTGATGCTGCTGCGCGCGCAAGTCATTAGTCTTGATGACTACCTGCGCCTGCTCTCGAAGGTAATCGGCGGGGTCCATCGCACGTCGGGGCGCCTGAAGCAATCTGTGGCGGAAAGCTCATTCGACACCTGGACTCGCTTCTACAAGCAGGACGAAAACTCCCCCAACGCGTTGGTCAGCTATTACAGCAAGGGATCTCTGGTGGCTCTCGGTCTGGACATCACGATACGAGAGCGCTCGGGCGACAAGTACTCGCTGGACGACGTCATGCGGTATATGTGGAATCGCTATGGCCGCGATTTCTATCAAGGTGCCCCGCGGGGAATCAACGAAGACAGCATGGCGGACATCGTGCGCGAGGCGACCGGTGTTGACACTAGCGACTTCATTCAACGCTACGCCTATGGTCGGGAAGACCTGCCGTTGGCTCAGTTACTGGACACACAGGGCGTCGAACTGACCTGGGCAAGCGCCGGATCAACCGTGTCGCTTGACGCACGACTTAAAGTCACACCGGGCCAGGTGGAACTAGCGACGGTTTTCGAAGGCGGAGCGGCACATCGAGGCGGCCTTTCTGCGGGTGATGTGCTCGTGGCCGTAGATGGCTTGCGCGTCAGTGATGCCTTGGGCCTGGAGCACATTCTTCGCGCGTACAAGGCGGGCGACACCGTACAGGTACATGTGTTTCGACGAGACGAGCTACGCCAGTTCACTGTGCCACTTAGCCCGCCGCCCAACAGTGAATGCCGCCTCGCCGTCAAAAAGACCTCCGCACCCGAGCTCGTTGACACCACCGAGGAAGTGTTGGCCTTATGAGCAGCCTTCAGCCACTTCGGACTGCCTTCGTGACAGGCGCCGCGCGGCGGCTTGGCCGCGAGATTGCCCTGACCCTGGCGGATGCGGGCTGGAATATCGCCCTGCACTACCATCGCTCGAAGGCCGAAGCACAAGAAGTGGCCGAGCTCCTGGCACAACGCAAGGTTCGCTACTGCCTTGTGCCTGCCGACCTGTCCAGCGAAAACGAGGTACGCCATGCGTTTTGTGCAGCGGTGACGCAGCTGGGTCAGGTGGATGCAGTAGTCAATAACGCCGCCCGTTTCGAGTACGACGACGCGCACACTTTCTCTACATCACAGCTGATGGATCATGTGCTGCCCAACCTGGCCGCGCCGATTATTCTGGCGCAGGAATTGGCCCGGCACTTAGCCCAGCGCGAAAAAGAAGCGCGCGGCGTCGTCGTGAATCTGCTTGATCAAAAGCTTAATAATCTTAATCCCGACTTTTTTTCTTACACCCTTAGCAAGGCAGGCCTTCAGACGGCTACGACAATGCTTGCTCAGGCGCTTGCTCCTCAAGTACGGGTGGTGGGCGTTGCCCCTGGGCTGACTTTGCCTAGCCATATGCAAACCGAAGAAGCTTTCGACAAGACCCATAGGCTTGCACCGCTTGGCAAGGCCAGCAGCCCCCAGGACATTGCGCGGGCAGTGCAGTTTTTGTTGGACAGCCCTAGCATCACCGGCACAACACTGCTGGTCGATGGTGGACAGCACCTGATAGGCATGGAGCGGGACTTCAGCATGATGGACGTCTAACCGTCGCTGCTTCACCCGCGCTACTTTTATATGGCGCACGAGTCCCTAAACCGTATCGCCCTCGATAAACCCAACCCCCTTTATTCATGCAGAGCACACCCCCTACCCGACGCATCTTTTTCAAACAGCTGTCTCTGGACGCCCGCATCGGCATACTTGAACACGAATTACAGAATACCCAGCCCTTGCACGTGGATGCTGAGTTGGACGTGGAGGTAGGTGAACCGGTCAATGACCAGCGGATTCAAACGGTGCTCGACTATCGCCTGATACGCAACGCCATTATCGAAGAGTGCACGGAGGCGCATGTGAACCTGCTCGAGACACTGGTTGAGCGGGTGGTTGAGCGCTTGCTGAACGAGTTCCCAGCGGTCCGGCACGTTAAAATTCGAATATCGAAGCCGAATGCTTTCTCGGATTGCGCTGCTGTGGGCATTGAACTCGACCGCAGCCGCTACTGAGTTGCCGGCGCTTAACTTCGGCCGCCGCCGAAGCGCCGGTGTTGCGCCTTTTCTTCTTTGCCCGCCCCAAATAAGCTATCAAAGCGTGGGACGAGCGCCTTTGCCATTATGTCTACGCCCTCTATTTCTGCCCTTTCTTCGTTACCCGATCAAGAAAAGCCTGCCGAACTTAATCATCGCCAAGCGCATAAACAGCGGGTCGATGAAAACAAGCTGACGAAGCGCCTACTACGCGAGACGGGCCGGGCCATATCCGATTTCAACATGATTGAAAAAGGCGACAAGGTCATGGTGTGCCTGTCAGGTGGCAAGGATTCCTACACCTTGCTGGATCTGCTGCGCATTCATCAAATGCGGGCGCCCTTTCATTTCGATATTGTGGCCGTCAACCTCGACCAGAAGCAGCCAGGTTTTCCGGACCACATCTTGCCGGATTACCTGTCCAAACTGGGCGTCCCATTTCACATTGAAACTCAGGACACTTATTCGGTTGTTACCCGAGTGATTCCCGAGGGCAAGACCATGTGCTCCTTGTGCTCGCGCATGCGCCGCGGCATTTTGTATAGGGTGGCGGGCGAACTGGGCGCCACAAAGATAGCGCTCGGTCATCACCGAGACGACATTCTTGCCACCTTCTTCTTGAATTTGTTCTATGGTGGCCGAATGAAGGGAATGCCGCCCAAGCTGATGTCGGACGATGGAAAGAATATCGTCATCCGGCCGCTGGCCTATGTGCCCGAAAAAGACATCATCGCCTACGCTCGCATGAAGCAGTTTCCCATCATCCCCTGCAATCTTTGTGGCTCTCAAGAGAACCTCAAGCGGCAGGAGATCGGACGCATGATTGCCGAATGGGATCGCACCATGCCGGGACGTTCGTGGAATGTGTTCGG
>JAJUGB010000170.1 GCA_029268595.1 Alcaligenaceae bacterium
ATCGTGGAAACGGTTCGAAAGGTCAAGTCGGCAATGCAATGTATTCCGCATCAGTCTTCTATTGTCATCTGTTGTGAAGCCATGGTGCAGAAGCATTCGCCCAAAGAACTGGTGATCCATCAGTTGTTGCGTCAGGGCATGCGCAACAAGGACATTGCGCAACGTTTGTTCTTGAGCCCCAAAACAGTAAGTGCGCACAAACACAACCTGCTTCAGAAGCTTGGTCTGGCTGACATCGTGTCAACGCAGATCGAAGAGCATGGGCATCACTCGCCTCCCATTCCTCAGATGAGAGGTTCGTTCCAGCAGCTGGCCCTGAATATCGCGGATGCTTCTTTATCGGATTGATGCGGCACGCGTCCTATTAATTCTAGGAATTTTCCTAGCTAAGCCTTAAGTTTTTCTGCTTTTTTGCTTGTGACGATGCGTATCAAAACATTCATGAAATACTCAAAACCATTCCGTGGAAAGCCTTTGTAGTCAACGCAAGCGGAATACATGACCACCAGGTCTTGCAAACTTTTTTCATCACCGAGGAGAAGCACTATGTGGACTTTATACAAAGTACTTAAGCATGACGATCGTGGAATCAGTGCGCTGGAATATGCGGTACTGGCCGCCCTGTTGCTGGGACTCATTGTTGCAGGGGTGCAGATGCTCAATCCCACCGAACTATTCCAGAGCGCCGCCGATGCGATCGACGCTGCTACGGCAGAGACCCCTTGAAGCGTTTGATCGTCACAAGAACCCACACCAGTGATTGAGCTCATGTTCAGCGTCCTCGTTATGACATTGCTGGTTGCGCTGGCGTATAGCGACCTGCGCCGGCGCCGCCTGCCCAATCGCTTGGTGGGTATGTACGCGGTGCTGTGTCCGTTGGCCTTGATGGCATCGGGCGCAGCACCCGTCACCTGGCTGCAACATGGAGTCATGGCACTGCTTGGTTTTGCCTTCTTTCTTGGTTTGTTTGTCGTAGGTGGCATGGGTGGCGGCGACGTAAAGATGGCCGCCGCGGTGCTGGGCTGGACCGGCTTGAGCACACTGTCGCAAACCTTGCTGCTGATCGCAGCAGTGGGCCTGATGCTCGCGGTGACAGGGCTGATCGCTGACAGGCTGCCCAAGTCAGGAAAAAGAAAAGCTTCACAGGCGCAAGCAATTTGGGACAGGACGCTATTTCTGCTGTCAGCCAAACGGGGTGTGCCTTACGGCGTGGCGTTGGCGATAGGTGGAATGGCCAGCTTGCCCGTCTATTGGCGTTATTGAATCTGCGCCGACAGCGGTGACAACCGTCAAAAAATTCAGATGTTCGGGGGAAACAACATGTTGTCTTCAGTCCTGAAACTTGCCTTGATATTGCTGGCTGCTGCGGTGTTGGCCGTGGGTGCCAGAGCGGCCTACATCGCGCGCCAGGCTCCGGCCGTGGCCGCCGTCCCGGCTCCAATCGACGTCCGCGTTCGCGTTGCGGCCGCTGATCTGCCGGCAGGCCTGTTACTGCGTGATACCGACCTCGAATGGAAAGCGTACCGCGAATCGCAGGTGCCGCAAGGAGCCCTGCGCGAGGGCAGCCCCGAGGCAGAGCTATCCGGTGTTCTGGTTCGCCATGCGCTTGAAGAAGGGCAGCTCATCGTCGCCGGCAGCATTATCCGCCCGGATGCACCCGGTTTTCTCGCAGCGGCCCTCAAGCCGGGAATGCGAGCTGTGTCGGTGCCCATTGATGAAGTCTCCGGCCATGCCGGTCTCATCCTTCCGGGCGATTACGTGGACATGATCCTGACCCAGACGCTTCGGCACGATGATGACGACGGACGCAAGAACGCCGTGGTCAGCGAAACCCTGGTGAAGAACGTGAGGGTGATCGCCGTGGGTACCAGCTTTCAACCACAGCACGAGACGGCATTGACAAAGACGCGGGCGCGCACGGTCACCCTCGAGGTGGATCCGCGGGCGGCCGAGGCCGTGACCGTAGCGGCGGCACTGGGCACGCTCTCGATGTCGCTGCGCAGTTTTGCCATTGATGATCGCGACGCGGGCACACGGGCAGAAGGCGCCACGGTGGTGGCTTGGGAGAACAATCGGCAAGACGCGCAGCCAGTCTGGGGAGGGGATGTGTCGAGGGCGCTCAAGCGGCCTGGACCCGAAGCTCAGAGCGAGGATTCGGGTCGCCCGCACAACGTGCTGATCTTCCGCGGTTCGGATAAGCAAGAGCAAAACTTCGGGGCTTTGTTGCGCTAGCGCGAGCCTACGCCGGAAATATCGAAAGCATTGCAGGGGAATCGAACATGACGACGCAGAGACACTCAGTTTCACGCAGTATTCCGGTCTACATGCACTGGGTCTGGATGGCGGTAAGGCTTCTGGCAATTATGGCCTTGCTGATTGCCTGGCTTTCGGTGCCCGCTCATGCCGCCACCCTGGCTGTGGGTGAAGGCCAGCTGGTACGCATTACTTCAGGAGAGGTGGGATCGGTGTTCATTGCGGATCCTGACATTGCCGATATCCAGATTCCGTCCGGAAATGCAGTGCTGGTGATGGGCAAGCGCGCGGGGTCGACCACCTTGTACGTGCTGGATACCGAAGGCGTCCCGCTGATACAGCAGCGTGTCGTGGTGCAACACAATCTCAATGAGTTGCAGGCTGTACTGCGCCAGCGGTTTCCCGCCTTGCGCCTCACCCTTGAGTCGGCACCCGGTTCCTTGCTGGTGTCAGGCAGTGTCCCTGATGCCCAATCGACGGAAGCCATCACCCGCACTATTCAATCGTATTTGGGCAAGGACGAGCAGCTTATCAATCAGCTTACCGTTGCCAGCCCGGTTCAGGTTCACTTGCGTGTGCGCGTGACCGAGGTGTCACGCGAGGTGACACAGCAGCTTGGAGTCAATTGGTCGGCCATAGCCAGTAACGCCGGTTTCGTTACCGGGCTGATCAGTGGTCGTGCCTTCAACACCATTGCCAGTGCTTTTGTAAAAGGGTCGGATTCAAGCAGCTTTGTGTCGGGGGGCAGCTATAGCGCGGCACCAGGGGGTGGCTACTCCTTTCTGGGCGGTTATTCTCGCAATGGCAATTCGATTCAGGCCATGATCGATGCGCTGGATCGCGAAGGCTTGATCAGCATTCTTGCTGAACCCAATCTTACGGCGGTATCGGGCCAGACCGCCAGTTTTCTTGCAGGCGGCGAGTTTCCTGTACCCGTCAAACAAGACAACAACACCATGTCGGTGGAGTTCAAGCCGTTTGGTGTGTCGCTTGACTTCACGCCAACAGTGCTGTCGGACGATCGCATCAGCATTACGGTTCGCCCAGAAATAAGCGAAATCGACGTAAACAGCAGCATCCTGATGGAAGGCCTGGTCATACCGGGCCTGTCGGTTCGTCGGGTCGAGACGACTGTCGAGATGGCCAGCGGCCAGAGCTTTGCCATCGGCGGATTGCTGCAAAACAATGTACGGGACATTCTGTCCAAGGTACCGGGGCTGGGGTCGATTCCGGTATTGGGGCGACTGTTTTCTTCGAGCGACTATCAGAACAATAAAAGCGAGCTCGTGGTCATAGTCACGCCTTATCTGGTGCGTCCTACTGACTCCACCCGACTCGCGTCTCCGCTGGACAGCATGCGACCGGCTACCGATATCGAGTACATCCTGCACGACAAGATCGGCCTGGATCCTTTGCTGGGCGACGCCCCGCGCCTGACCGGTCAGGCAGGCTTCGTCTACTAGGAGACAACCATGAATGACAAGACCTCGTCCCAAAGTATCGGTGTGCCGGTGTGCCGTGTAGCAATTGCTCTTATTTGTGGCGGCCTGACCCTGGCTATCAGTGGCTGTGCGTTTCCAAGGAAGGATTATTCGGGAGTGCCAGATCCAGGCGTGATTCGCCTGACTCAACACAACGGGCAGTGGCGGGCCGAAGCGCCGGATTGCCAGGCGCTGTTGCAACCGTCGCAGTACAACAACCCCGACAACATGCGTCTGTCAATCGCATTTGGCTGCGCCACATACACCAATCTGGCGGCAAGTCTGGCGCGCCCCGGTGACTTGGCCAACCCGCCCGCTTTCGGGGGTACGCCGGCAGACACCAGCAGATTGGCCGTTGAGCGTTACCGGCTCAATAACGTAGAGCCCCTGCGTGACGTCACCTCTACTTCGGACATCGGAAACTGACGGGGCCACAACATGAGCTTGATGCGAACCAAAGCACGTGAAGACGAGTTGAATGCAGCGTTCCTGGCTTTCCTGCGTGATCCTGCGAGCCAGGATGAGGTCAGCCGGTTTGCAAAAATGGGCAGCCTTGGAACGACGTATGTCGGACGAGGTGGGGTGGATGCCGCCATCGCGCATATGGTCAAGGGTGATCGCTCGCCACAGCGCCTGCTTGTTGACGTGTCCGGGGCCGACGCGCCGCTGGAAGAACTGGACCGTCTGGCGGATGCCTGCGAGCCCTCAGTGCAGGTTTTTGTGGTGGGTGATCGAAACGATGTGGGCCTGTATCGCAATCTTCTGCAGCGCGGTGTGGTGGATTACCTGGTCAAGCCACTCAGCGTAGAGCTGCTGCGTCGTTCACTGGCCGACGGCGGCAGCCGGGGTGTACGTCAAACCCGTCAGGGCAAGGCCATTTCGGTTTGCGGTACCCGGGGGGGCGTGGGTGTTTCGTCTGTGGCTGCCAATCTGGCCCGAGAACTTTCCTTGCGCGGCGGTCGTCGACGAGTCGCGTATATCGATCTGGCGCTATACGGAGGTTGCGGCCCCGGCCTGCTGGGCCTGGGAGGCGGCAATGCCTTGGTCGAGGTTCTTGGTAATGTGAATCGGCTTGATCCGCAATATCTCGAACGAACACTTGCCACGCAGGACAGCCGCTTGTTCGTTCTTGCTTCCGATATGAACTATGGTGAAGAGTTTGCCCCCGATGGCGGCACATTGACCGAGCTGCTGGATATTCTCAGCCAACATTTCCACTACGTAGTTATTGACGTACCGCAGTGCGGCGGAGCGCTGGCAAATGCGGCGTTCGCCGCCTCCAGTCTGGCATGTGTGCTGACGGACCAGACCATTTACTCGGCGCGGACTCTTGTCCGCCTGGTACGCCACATCGAGACAGGCAGCAACCGGCCCACGGTGTACACACTTGTCAATCAGCCTCAGCCCGTGGTGCGAGGTTCAGTTGCCACAAAGGACTTCGTGGCGGTCACGGAGGTTCCTGTTGCTCTGACCATTCCGTACGATGGCCGGACGATGGCCCTCTCTGAAAACCTGGGGGAACCTCTGAATGCGCGCAGTGATTTCGCCAAGGCCATAGGCGCCTTGGCTTCCTTGGTGTCAGGGGGCGGGATCGCTGCCTCAAGGCCAGGATTGCTGGGGCGTCTTCGCAAGGTGGCATCATGAGTTTCGGGCGAAGAACCAGCGAGCTGCGCAGCGATAATGAACGGCGCGAACCCGTGGTACCTCCGCGCGGAACAGATCCGGCTCAAGCGGACAGCAAGACCGTGACGCCACCTACAGTCGTATGTACTGTGGCGCAGAAAGACCCGACTCAATCGTCGCCGACACCCGTCCGCGCAACCAAAAGTACTTCTGCCTCCCGTTCGCCGAATGGGTTGGAAACCATCGTGCGATCGCAGCACTATCCCGCTATCCGGCAGGCAGTGTTCTCGTCCATCGACGTGACTTCGGCACTGACTCGAACTCGAGATCAGGTGCGTACCGAAGTGGAAACCATCATTGCAGAAACAGTGCAGGCTGACGGTTTGCCGGTGACTCAAAGTGAACAGCAGCTCATGGCGCGTGAGATCCTGCACGATATGTTCGGGGTAGGCCCGATCGAGCCGTTGCTGCAGGACGAGACGGTGTCGGACATTATGGTGAACGGTCCCGACCAGGTATATGTGGAACGACATGGTCGGCTGGAACTTACCACACTGAAGTTTCGCGACAACGCGCATGTCGTGAATGTTGCACAACGCATCGCGTCATCGATAGGCCGCAGGGTGGACGAGAGCAGCCCCATGGTAGACGCCCGTTTGCCGGACGGCAGCCGCGTCAACGTCGTCTTGCCGCCGCTGGCCATTGACGGTGCCTCCATTTCGATTCGCAAATTTTCTCGCAAGGACCTGACCCTGCCGCGGCTCGCAGCGCGGGGCAGTCTTTCCCCTTCGATGGCGCGAGTGCTTGAAATCGCCGCAGCCAGTCGCTTGAACATCATTGTTTCCGGTGGTACCGGCTCGGGAAAAACTACATTGCTCAATGCCTTGTCACGCTATATCTCTGAATCCGAGCGGGTAGTGACCATCGAGGACGCGGCCGAACTTCAGTTGCAGCAGCCGCATGTGGTGCGCCTTGAAACCCGCCCGGCAAGCATAGAAGGCAGCGGAG
>JAJUGB010000171.1 GCA_029268595.1 Alcaligenaceae bacterium
CACTGGTGGCAAGGCTGGAGAACTTGCCGCCCAGCACGGTATTACCTGGCGAACGCGGATCGTCCAGCCACAAGACATAGGAGTTGCTGCTCATTATGCTTCCCTCAGAATGCGCACGACGCCTTCATCGCCGTTAACTTCAATGGTGTCGCCAGTGCGGATGCGGCTGGTGCCGAAGCCGGTGCCCACAACTGCCGGCATGCCGTATTCTCGCGAGATAATGGCCGTATGAGCCATCATGCCTCCCATATCTGAGACTGCGGCCGAGACCCGCTGGAACACGGGCGCCCAACTGGGTGCAGTGACTCGACACACCAGGATTTCGCCGTCTTGCACTTCGTAAATTTGACTGGAATCGGTCAGCACCCGCGCCTTGCCGGTGACGCGGCCAGGCGAAGCCGCAATGCCGCGCATCGTGTCCGGGTCGTCGTTAGTGTCGCCACCCAGCCATTCCTTAATGGTTTCCTGGGTGATGCCCCATAGCATGATGGTCAGGGGTTCAGTGATGTTCTCGGGCGGCGTACCCAGGGCAGGCGGTGGCGACCACTTGGCCAGCTCATTGCGGATGGCCCGGCGCTTGGCGATGATGGGCCGCCAGTACACCTCGCCCCGCGGCGGAGTACCTACTGCCCAGCCAATGATGAGGTCGTAGAGCGCGTCGTACACTTCGTGCCGATGCAAGAAGAAGATATCTTCGCGGTCATCGAAAAAGCCATGGGCCACGAACACGTCGCCCAGCTCGCGCACCTTCTGCCAGAAAGTGGAGTGATGCCAGTGCTCGACGAAGAAGTTGTGGTTTTCCACATAGGGGTACACGCGACGGGCCAGCTCTACCAGACCGTCAAACGCTTCGCGGTCTTCCTCGGTCGGCAGTAAAGCCCGGTACTCGGCGGTCACGCGGGTGCGTTTTTCGATGATGGCGTCCAGAGGGCGATCGATGTTTTCACCCGCCTGCAAAGCAGCGATATAACCGCGAATGGCGGTAAAGGGCAGGCGCGGGTCGGTCATCCAGACGGGGTCAGAGTGTGTGTACCCCACCCCTGTCGAGAACCAGAACCAGGGCTCGCGAGACGTGTTGTATTGGTTTAGCCACTGATCGCCGTTTTGGGCCTCGGCCATCGCCGCCAAGGCGGCTTCCGGATCTTCGTTATTAAGCAAAACATCGGCCACGTTCAGTTCAATGGCGAGCTTGGCCAATTTGCGCAACTCGTCGTCCGGGCGGAACAACAAAATGTCGATGCCGGACACCATGTCGGTAATGGTCTGGTCGGCAATGCCGGGGAAGGCGTGCTGGCAAAACTCCCGAAAGGTCAGGTAGGCGCCATAACCCAGGTTCAGCATTTCGAAATGGTAGGAGCCCATTTCGAATAGGTTCTGAATGAGGGTGTTGTACTTATTAAGCAGCTCGTAGGACGAATAGGTGCCTTTATGGCGGAAAACGCTGTCTGCCGGCTCGAGCTCGGGCAGGGGTTCAAATTTGATGGCCTTGAGCCTGTCGATGCAGTCGCGGGCCTTGCGTTCCCACTCGGCGTAAATCGAGTCCCAGTTTTCGTAGTAATAGCCCGCCCTTTCCGCAAATTCTTTAGCGCGCCTGGCCACCTCTTCCTTGTCATCGACCGAGTTCGGGCTTACAAACAAATAGCCGTTTACGATGCGTTGGTCCATGCCCTTGGCTAGCGGTATTGGCCATACCCGATTCGTCATCTGGCTGGCGGCAACCCACCAGTTTTCCGTCATGATGGTGTCGAACGGATACAGAGGCTCGGGGTTGTGCATGCCGTCGAAGTACCATAGCTTTTCATCCTCCATCTCGCGCCGCTCGGGGCTAAAGTGCGCGTAATAGGGGTACATGTCCTGCCAACCTTCTGCGCCTTTGGGCGTCTCGATCTCGAAGGGGCTGGGAAACTTCGACAAAGTGCCGGTATCGTTCTTTTGCAGCATGATTTCCTCTTTGGGCGTCCCACTCGGCTCACATGCAGTAGGCCTTCATTGGGGGTTGATGTCTCCTCCGCCATTCGTCTGCGGACGATGCGATTCCCAGAAATGGTATACCAAATATGGCTCAAAATGGTATACCAAAATATGCGGGATAACCCGAGGAACGGTGAGAACTGATAGTCGCACCCGCTCAACTCACCAAGGAGATTCGATATGGGTTTGAGGAAGAGAAACTTCTCGTGCAATTGCGCGAAATCAACGCGCCCCCCTTCGTTATTATCCTAATGTAGCGTTGAAGTCATCCAGTGAACTGCAGCATCAATACTAAAAAGGGGAACGCCATGTACAAGCGCATTGCTGTCGATTCGGCCAACGACGCCCACTTCACACGCCGTCTGGCGGCGGCCATCCATCTGGCCAAAGAGCACGACGCCGAAATCAGAGGCGTGCATGCCACCTCCTTCCTGGACCGCAACGTCTATCACCAGCGCATCACGCCCAGCGAGGCGTTGACGAAGCTCATGGAGGAAGCCAACCACTCGGACGAGCAGGCGCGCACCATCTTCTGGAATGAACTGAAGGCAGCAGGTGTAAAAGGCGATTGGCGCACGCCGCAAGGCAGCCCGGTGGATGCGTTGACCGTGCATGCGCGTTATAGCGATTTGCTGGTGATGAGCCAGCCGGAAACCTCTGGTTCGCTGGGGTTTTTTCCGGACATTACCGAGGCGGTCATTATGGCGGCGGGACGACCGGTGCTTATGGTGCCTTACATTTATGACCCCGCCCGGGTCATCGGCAAACGAGTGCTGTTCTGCTGGGACTACGGCCGTCGTTCGGCACGCGCCTTCGCCGATGCGGCGCCGGTGCTCAAACGCGCCAGCGATTTATTCGTGCTTACGGTAGACCCGGAACCGGGCCAGCTACGTTTTCAAGACATCAAGCTGGACGACATGGCCACGTATTGCGAGCTACACGGCTACCCCAAGGTTCAGGAAGTGACCGGCCTAAGCAAGCACCTTAACGTGGGCAACTCCATCTTGAACACGGCGGCAGAACATAGCTGCGACCTTATCATCATGGGCGCCTACAGCCGCAGCCGCATCAGCGAATGGGCACGCGGTGGAGCGTCGAAGTCGCTGCTGGAATCGATGACGACCCCCATTCTGTTTTCGCATTGACTCACCACACATCGCAATACTGGAGCGGACGGCGTTTGTCCTCTCGCCCACTCGACTGATGCATCTTTTTTTATGCGCTATTGAATCAAATTTGATGTATTGACGGAGGCAGAGATGCGTACCACCGTGACTATCGACGATTGCTTATATCAGGCGGCCCTCGAAGTAGCTGATCCCGAAATGGATAAGGCGGACCTGTTTCGAGAGGCCGTGAAAACGTTTGTCCGAGCGCAGTCAGGTAAGCGGTTAGCGCGACTCGGCGGAAAAGCCCCAAATATGGAAGACATTCCCCGCCGAGACACGTGGACCGCCCAGTGAGCGGCGTGTTGGTCGATACTTCTATCCGGGTCGACCACTTCCGCCACGGCAATAGACCTCTTATTCGGTTGCTGCAGGACGAGATGGTCTTAATGCATCCCCTAATTATTGGGGAGATTGCATGCGGCACACCGCCTAGCCGTGAAAAGACACTGACGGATCTGTCCAGCAGCAATTGCAACACTGCCCCTCGGGGTTTTTACCGCTTACCTCCCCCTTCTCCGGCGAGTACAGTCCGACTGTTACAGATTGTGGTCGGCAGTACTTTCATCAACTCTCCGGAGATCTTGTATGTTTAAGTCAGTTCCACCCGTCGACGAGAGGTTGCCGCTAGGCAAGCTCACCGCCCTCGGTTTACAGCACGTGCTCGTCATGTACGCCGGTGCTGTGGCAGTTCCTCTGATTGTGGGCCGTGCTCTTGGGCTCACGGCCGAAGAAGTCACCCTCCTTATTTCCGCCGACTTGTTTGTGTGCGGCATTGTTACCCTGATTCAGTCTTACGGCGCCACACAGTGGTTTGGGATCAAGCTGCCGGTGATGATGGGTGTGACGTTTGCCGCGGTAGGGCCCATGGTGGCCATTGCCAACAGCGTCCCAGGACATGAAGGGGCTCAGTACTTGTTCGGCACGATTATGGCGGCGGGCCTCATATCCATCGTCATCGCGCCCTGGGTCAGCCGCATGCTGCGGTTCTTTCCGCCGCTGGTCACCGGCACCATCATCGCCATCATTGGCATCACCCTGATGCGGGTCGGCATTAACTGGATCTTTGGCAACCCCTTTGGCCCCACAGCGCCCAGCGTGGTGAACCCTGAGCACGCCAAGTGGCTGGCCGAAGTCACCGCGGCGGCGTCGGGCCCCGGCTCGCCCATCCCTCCTGCACCCGAAGGCCTTAAGATACTTCCATCCATTCCCAACCCGCGCTATGCGGATCTGACTGGGGTCGGCATTGCCGCGTTGGTGCTGCTTTCCATCTTGCTGATCGCGAGGTTCGCAAAAGGCTTCTTTGCCAACATCGCCGTCCTCTTGGGTATAGTCATTGGCGCCATCGTGGCCTCGGCCATGGGCATCATGACTTTCGAGAAAGTGGCTAAAGCGCATTGGGTCGACATTGTCCTGCCCTTTCACTTCGGCATGCCCAAATTCGACGCAGTCATGATATTCACCATGACATTGGTGATGATTGTGGTGATGATTGAATCCACCGGCATGTTCCTGGCGCTTAGCGACATGACGGGCAAGAAGATCGACCAGCCTGCTCTTGCGCGTGGCTTGCGCACCGACGGCTTGGGCACCCTGATCGGCGGCATCTTCAACACCTTCCCCTACACCAGTTTCTCGCAGAACGTGGGTCTGGTCGCGGTGACCGGTGTGCGCAGCCGCTTTGTCTGCGTGGCGGGCGGGATCATCCTGATTGTTCTGGGCCTGTTGCCCAAGCTGGCCGCCTTGGTCGAATCCTTACCCACCGTCGTGCTGGGTGGTGCAGGCATTGTGATGTTCGGCATGGTTATCGCCACCGGCATCCGCATCTTGGGCGAAGTGGATTTCCGCAATAACCGGCATAACGCCATGATTGTGGCCATTTCCATTGGCGTGGGCATGATCCCCCTGGTGGCGCCCAACTTCCGCCAGTGGATGCCTCACGCCATCCACCCGCTGATTGAGTCGGGCATTTTGCTGACTTCAGTGACCGCCGTGATGTTGAACCTGTTCTTCAACGGGGCACACCACGACGAGGAAGCCGCAACGGCAGCCGCAAAGCACGCCGAAGCGTAAGTGTTTGGAGGCAGGGCGGCGCAATTGAGGCCGCCCTACTCGTGCTGATTATTAGCTACGGCGGCGTGCCAAGCCGAACCTATGCCTCTGCGTAGCAGAACCTACGCCGCCCCTTAAACACGTCGGCACTGCACTTTTAAGACTGACGGTTATTCTCGGCTAACCAATTTTTTAGAACGGCGTCGATTCTACTTTGCCACCCGGGACCGGTTTCTCTAAACGCCTGCACTACTTCACGCGAAAGGCGAATGGTGATCCTTTCTTTGGTGGGCTCCCTTTGCGGGCCGCGCCGTCGAAGAGCACCTACTTTATGCTTAACCGCCGCTGGCAACTGATCGAACTCGATGCTTTCTGAAAAATCGTGTTCGTCAAGCTCCCGCACCTCGCCTTCTCGGTCCGTCAACGGTAAGCGGCCGTTCATATTTATTTGCTTCACGACGGTTTGCCTTTCTGAAACTGATAACTCTTATGCCGTCCTCTGTTTCGGTGAAACAAAGCACGTGCAAGCGGTTGTCGGGGTATCCCAGTAAGAGACCCTCATGAAGCAAATTGCACGTACATTAAACGGCCTTCTCAACCTGGGTCAATACACAGTTTCACATGGTCATGAGGAAGGTGGTGCTGTGACGCGCGTATTTATGACGCGTACAACTTCGACATGACCATCGCAGCTTCTGTAAGTGCTCAGGTTATGCAGAATGGCCGGTGGCTGATATGATTTTTTGCAAGGAGAGCTCTGGAGACGTGCGATGCACGATGCGGTATCCAAAAACTCAAACGCACAAGATGCGGTTCACGATCTTTGGAAAGCGCTAGGAATTCCTTCCCGTGGTAAGGCGCTTTTTCAAGCGGTGCAGTCGGGACTGTCTTACACGGTGTTCGAGCAACTCGCGCAGCTGACGGGGTTGGGCAATCAGTCGTTGGCCCGAGCCATCAATATTTCACCTCGAACCCTTCAACGTCGTATTCAATCAGGCAAGTTTCGACCGGAGGAAAGTGACCGGCTCTATCGGCTTGCGCAAGTTTTTGCTGCGACACTCGAGTTCTTTGAAGGCGACGTGCCAGCGGCACAATTGTGGCTGCGTCGACCCAGACAGGGATTAGGCGGGGCGCGGCCCGTTGATATGGTCATGACGTCC
>JAJUGB010000172.1 GCA_029268595.1 Alcaligenaceae bacterium
CCGAAGGGCGAACCCACTTAGCCAAGTAGCTTTACAACATTAGAAGTTGTGGCGAACGCCGACCATGACCGAAGTCTGGTTGTTGCCAACAGCTGGGCCAACTTGGCCGCCAGTGCCACCCGCTGCGGACAAACGAGCCAAGCCCTTGTTCTGCATGTAGCCAGCGGAAATGTAGGTGGAAGTACGCTTCGAGAGTGCGTACTTGGCACGAGCTACGTAGTACAGCGAACGGGAGCTTTCGTCAGCGTTCTTGAACTTGATCCAGTTCACGCTACCGTCGAGAGTGACAGCAGGAGTGAGGTTCCAGGCAGCGTTAAGCGTCCAGAGGTCGCTACGATCGCCCAGGCCGGGTCCGATGCCGAATGTACCTTCGTTCTTGCGGTTCATGTAGATGAGGCCGACTTTGACGGCGTCAAACTTCATGTAAGCGTTTGCCATCATACGGCGGTCTTTGTCTCCGGCCCCAAGTGAGTAAAAGTTCGGGTTTGCGTCGGTGCCAGTGATGACGTCATAGGCAGCAGCCACACCCCAGTTGGCGGCGTCGTAGCCGAGCATCGCGCTGTAGGCACGGCAATCACCGTTGTTTGAGTAGTTCACGCCGCAATTGCTGTTTGCCGGACCGCCAGTAACTGGGCCACCGGGCAGGGTGTCGCGGCCGCGAGCATATGCAGCGCCAAACTTGAAGCCAGCCCACTGACCGCGGTACGTGATGGAGTTGTCCATACGTGCGTTGGGGATGTAGGAGTCGATGGATCCCAGACCATGAGCGTTAGGACCGAGGATATCGGCGCCTAGCAAGCCCCAGAACAACATGTTGTACTGGCGACCAAATGCGATTTGACCCCAGTCGCCTTTCAGACCAACCCAAGCCTGACGGCCGAACAGACGACCACCCTGACCGGAAGTACCGGTGCCGGGGTTGAAGCCAGCTTCGAGGTTGAATACGGCCTGGAGGTTTTCGCTAAGCTGCTCGGTGCCGCGCAGACCCCAGTGGGAGGGCCAGGAGGAAGTCAGGTTGGTGAAGTGAACGGAGCTGTCTTCGTTCGCGCCGATATTATTGACCCACTCAATACCGGTGTCGATCGTACCGTAGAGGGTAACGCTGGTGTCGGCCTGTGCGTGGGCCATCATCGGGAACGCGAGCGCGACGCCGACGGCTAGTGCTTTTAACTTCATTGGTTGTTCTCCAACGTTGATGAAAGGTAATTTTTTACCGATCTTGCAGTAACTGGCCCGAGATGAGACCAATTATGCAAAGTTACTACTGGATGTAAATACCCAATCACAACTGTAACCAGGCCGCTTCATGTGGCGGGCCGCACGAAAAGGTTTGGTTACGTTGATCCCCTGCTGGCAGTTGCGGAAATTTTTATATTTCGATTACTGCCGTGTATAGCTTGAAGACGAGTTTATACAGGGCGCTAATAAGGTAACGATAAGGGTTATCCCGCTTTGGGCCATTTATAGGAGGAAAATGCCGATTTTGTTGTTTTGCAGCGACGATTAAGTGGCATTTTTTGCAACATCAGAGAAGAAAATACCTGTTTTAGGCCACGAGTAGTTTGTTTTGTGAGCAACGTCATCGCCTTGTAATGTGGGCGGTGTTGGCGTTTTCCGCCTGCGAACAGGCCATATCGGCGGTAGCGGGCTGGCTACACCCCCAGTAGCGGCTCACCCGACGATGGCGGCAAACGCAATCAATCGCTATTGCTTGGCGTCACCAAACCTGTACCCCCGCCAGGGTGTCACCCCGCTATCCGCCAGCCGTTAAGAGACTTGCTTGCGCTTGTAAACACCTGCGCGCAGAGTAACGAGCCCCAAAATAAGCAGAACAGCAAACAGCCCCAAGCTCCACAAGGCGTATTCGAGGCCAAACAATTCAACGCGCGCGTCCATGCAGCTTGCATAAATACCAAACACAGCTGGCAGCGCCGCGTCCAGTCCGGATGCCGCAATAAAGCGGTCCGCAAAAGTCAGGTCACACGAAAACATATTGGATGCCACCGTGTATTGATACCAGGCAGAGAGCACTCCAGCTCCGGCAAGGAGAGCGGCTAACAGGGCCGTGACGCGGGGGGCAAGGGGAAGAGGGCGGGCCAGGCCCGCGCCTACCCAGCACACGGCCGCAATCCCAAGGTAGATCAACCTTTGAAGCACGCACCAGGCGCAAGGCGGCATGTCGAATACATGTTGGGAGACAAGGGCGAAAGCCACAGCCAACACACTGAGCAGAGCGATGGCGTGAAGAAAACGGGAGGTAGTCAAACTCATGGGAAGTGGCGTTGAGCAGCTAAAAGGGGGAAGGAGTGGCGCCGCGAGTTCAGGCCGGCGCTTCGTCTAAGGTTGCGAGAACGCTGCGCTCGAATTGTAGTTGGGTTCTGGGGTCGTCCAATGCATCACCCGACACAATGAAAACGTCCTCCACTCGGTCGCCCAGAGTCATGATTTTCGCCATTTTCACGTCTATCCCATAACGAACGAAAACCCGGGCGAGGCTATATAGCAATCCCGGTCGGTCTGAAGCGGTCAAAGAAAGCCGCCATGAAGCGCTTGTCTCATCTGGCTGCATCTGCACGGTGGGCACAATGGGGAACACACGTGCGCGTCGGGACCGTCGGCGCTTGTCGTAGCGATAGGAAGAGGCTGCAGCGATTGGCCCCGGCTCACGCAACTGACTTGTCAAATCGTGCTCTAGCAGGCTGGCATGGGATCGAACATCGCGGTCGTGTTGGGGCAAAAGTACAATGAAGCTGTCTAAAGCGTGTCCGTGGCGAGTGGTATGAATACGGGCGTCCTGGATGCTCATGCTGCGTCGGTCGAAATACGCGCACAAGTCGGCAAACAGATCCTCTCTATCGGGCGTGTACACCATCACTTGCAGGCCTTCGTTCTGACCAATCACCCGGGCCTTCACCACCGGTTCCAGGGTGTGAACCCGGTGGTAAAGGTGGCGAGTGTGCCAGGCGATCTCCGACGCGTCGTGACGAAGAAAGTACGCGACATCGAGTTGGCTCCAGAAAAGATCTCTGCTTTGGTCTTGCAACCCCATGCGGCGGATACGCGTCGCGGCTTCTTCCTTTCGTTGTGCCAGGATGGTGTTGCGATCGGGCTTTGCCCCGCCCAATACATTCAGCGTCAGTTGGTAAAGGTCCTCAAGAAGTTTGCCTTTCCACGAGTTCCAGACTTTAGGACTCGTCCCGCGTATATCGGCCACTGTTAGCAAATACAGAGCGGTAAGGCGCCGCTCCGAAGCCACCACTTTGGCAAATTCGTGCACCACGTCGGGGTCGGTGATGTCCCGTTTTTGAGCAAAATGCGACATGGTCAGATGGTGTCGCACAAGAAATTCCACTAGCTGGGTGTCTTCTTCACTGACCTTATGATTGATGCAAAAGCGTCGGGCGTCCCGCGCGCCCAGTTCGGAGTGGTCCCCGCCGCGTCCTTTGGCAATGTCATGATAAAGAGCCGCTATATATAAGAGCCAGTGGCGGTCGAACTCCGCCATCAGTTGGCTGCATAGCGGGTATTCCTGAGCGTGTTCCGGCTGGGTGAAGCGTCTCAGGTTGCGTATCACCATCAAGGTGTGCTGGTCGACGGTGTAGGCGTGAAATAAATCGTGCTGCATCTGGCCCACGATGCGCCGGAATTCGGGCAGGTACAGAGGCAGCACGTTCAGCATCGTCATGCGCCGCAAAGCGCGAATAATGCCTTGCGGTTGTTGCAGAATCTGCATGAACAAATAGCGGTTCACGGGGTTTCGACGGAACTGATTGTCGATACGATGGCGGGCATGCCAGATCGCTCTCAAGGTTCGCGCTGTCATGCCGGTAAGCTCGGGGTGCTGCTGCATGACGAGGAACGCGCGCAGCAGCAGAGTGGGTTTACGCTCGAACCCGTCGTCCCGGCTTATGTCCAGACGACCATGTATCTGATTGAAGTCGTCGTCCACCGGGGCTTTTGCATGCGCCGGAAGGGGAAACAACCTTTCTTCGAACGCCTGCATCAGCATGACGTTCATCTGGCTGACAACACGTGCAGCCCAGTAGTAGCGCTGCATAAGCAGCTCGCTCGGCAGCCGGTTCTTGCTACTTTCAAAGCCATACACCGCGGCCAGCGCCGGCTGCAAGTCGAATAGCACGCGGTCTTCACGACGGCCGGCTAATAGATGCAACTCGATGCGCAAGCGCTTGAACGCGAGATCAGCGCGCCGCAGGGCGCGATACTCGGCTGTTGTAAGTAGCCCAGCCTGAGTCAGGTCGCCCCAAGTCCGTCCGATTTCGGCTGCCTGCGCCACCCATAAAATAATGCGTAGATCGCGTAACCCGCCAGGCGACTCTTTGCAGTTCGGCTCCAGGGCATATGGGGTGTCCTGGTACCTGGCATGCCGACGCAACATTTCCGAGCGCTTCGCCTGATAAAAGCTTTGCGCATTCATCTGCCGGCGCATGACTCGGTTTAGCTCTTGCACCAGCGCCTTGCTGCCGGCAATCCAGCGTGATTCCATCAACGAGGTTTCGACGGTGATGTCGCGGGCCGCTTCGCGCTGGCAATCGGCGATAGAACGGACACTATGGCCCAGATCGAGCCCGACGTCCCACAAAGCGGCAACGAGGCGCTCTAGTTGAGCTTTATCGTCTTCACTGGGGGCTTGTCTGAGAAGGATGAGGACGTCGACGTCCGAGTAAGGGTAGAGCTCGCCCCGACCGTAGCCGCCAACCGCAACCAGGGCCGCGCCCGAAGGAAGCGGGTTGAGCCGGATGAGCTCGCGCAGAGTCTGATCGGTGGCCCGGCGGAGCCCGGACAACAAGGTGGCTGGCCGCAGATGCTTACGGTAGTTGTCGATGGCCTGCTGGCGACGCTGTTCCAAGCGTTCGCGCAGCGGGGGGACGACGGGCGCGTCCATGCGTACGCTGCTTATGCAGCCTCGACGAAAGCGGGTACGGCGGGCATGCCTTCTGACACGGTAAGGACTTCGTAGCCGTCTTCCGTCACCAGGACAGCGTGTTCCCACTGAGCCGATAAGCTGTGGTCTCGCGTTACAACGGTCCACCCGTCGGCCAGCGTGCGGATTTCCTTGCGCCCAGCATTCAACATGGGCTCAATGGTGAAAATCATGCCCGGAACCAATTTAATGCCGGTGCCTGGTTTGCCGTAGTGCAGCACCTGGGGGTCTTGGTGGAATTTGCGGCCCACGCCGTGTCCGCAGTATTCGCGCACCACCGAGAAGCCGTGCTTTTCGGCATGGCGCTGAATGGCCGCGCCGATGTCGCCCAAGGTTGCGCCAGGGCGCACCTGCTCGATGCCCAGCCACATGCAGTCGTACGTGGTTTCTACCAGACGCCGAGCCAATATGGACGGCTCGCCTATATAGAACATGCGGCTGGTATCACCGTACCACCCGTCTTTAATGATGGTGACATCGATATTCATGATGTCGCCGTTCTTCAGTACCTTATCGCCCGGTATTCCGTGGCAGATAACGTGGTTGACGGACGTACAGATAGCGCCGGGAAATGGCGGGTAGCCGGGTGGCGCATAGCCGACTGTGGCTGACTGCACGTTCAGCTCGTTGGTAATGTATTCCATGCACAGGCGGTCGAGCTCGCCCGTGGTGATGCCCGCGCGCACATGCTGGGACAAATAGTCCAGTGTCCGCGCTGCGTCTTGGCAGGCGGCCCGCATTTTTTCGAGGTCAGCGGGATCGGTGACGAGTGGGGTCATATCAACTTGTCGAGGTGTATTCAAAGATAGTAGAATTATAGGCTTTCCAAAATTTCTCGTTTTGGAGAAGTCGTGATTGAAGTGATAGAGGTTTAATAAAGTGCCTTTAATTATTGGCTTTAGTAATGTGCCTTTAATTACGTGGCCGCCTTTAATTACGTGGCCTTAGGCTTAACCTAATGTTGCTTCAGTTGTGTGGTTTTAGAAGCGTGGCTTTGCGTTACTTAGCGCTTTGCGTTACTTAGCTTAACGTACGTCAACTTATCGTGCGGCAAGCGTATAAAGCCGCAGGCCTTGCAGTACAAGCAGTACACACTTTTATTAGCGCGCCGGCCACCCCAGGGTGTTCCACTAAGGAACCCAGAGCCGGTGCAAGACCCAACCCTTGGAGATTATTATGTCTTTGATGCGTGATATGTTGGAAGCGGGCGTCCATTTTGGCCACCAGACCCGCTATTGGAATCCCCGTATGGCCCCGTATATTTTCGGCCAGCGGAACAAAATTCACATCGTCAACCTCGAGCAGACGGTTGTCAAATATC
>JAJUGB010000173.1 GCA_029268595.1 Alcaligenaceae bacterium
AGAGATCACCATGAAGGCGTTGAACGAAACCGAGCTCACCGGCGACGACGCAGAAAAAATGCGTAAACTGATCGACACCCTCGAGGGGCTTGATGACGTGCAAGAAGTCTTTACGACTGCGGTAATGGATGAGTCCGACTGACAGAGCTTGAAGCGAGGGCGGCACGACCGCTCGTTAGCAGTACCGTCTTAATCTAAATAATCTACACATGAAATTACTCGTCATCGGCAGCGGGGGCCGTGAACACGCCCTGGCGTGGCGCCTCGCCCAATCCCAGCGCGTAACACGCGTCTTCGTAGCACCGGGAAACGGCGGCACGGCACTGGAAGACCGCTTGCAGAATGTACCCCTCACACAGATCGAGGAATTGATCGAGTTTGCCCGACGGGAGGAAATCGCTTACACGGTCGTAGGTCCCGAAGCGCCGCTCGCTGCGGGGGTGGTCGACGCTTTTCGGGCCGCCGGTCTGAGGATTTTCGGCCCCACTCGAGCGGCAGCCCAATTGGAAAGCTCGAAGGACTTCGCTAAAGCGTTCATGGTGCGGCACAATATCCCCACCGGTGCCTATCAGACGTTTGCCAATGCGCAAGACGCACACGCCTATATCGACCAGCAAGGCGCGCCAATCGTCATCAAGGCCGATGGTCTGGCTGCTGGAAAGGGCGTTGTCGTGGCGATGAACCTGGAAGAGGCTCATCGCGCGGTGGACGACATGTTAAGCGATAACAAACTGGGCCAGGCCGGTGCACGCGTCGTCATTGAAGAGTTCCTGACCGGCGAAGAAGCCAGTTTCATCGTCATGTGCGACGGCAACGATGTCCTCGCCCTAGCTACCAGCCAGGACCACAAGCGGCTGCTGGACGGAGACGAAGGACCGAACACGGGGGGCATGGGCGCCTATTCGCCCGCTCCCATCATCACACCGGCGCTGCACAATCGCATTATGCGCGAGGTCGTCCATCCCACCCTTCAGGGCATGGCGAGGGACGGTCATCCCTTCACGGGATTCCTGTACGCCGGACTCATGATCGGTGACGGACCCGACGCTACCCGCCCATTGAAAGTGCTTGAGTTCAATTGCCGCATGGGAGACCCGGAAACCCAGCCCATCATGATGCGATTCAGAGGCGATCTGGCCACCGTATTCGAGCACGCCGTAAACGGTACGCTTGAAAAGGCCGACGTCCAATGGGATCGCAGAACCGCTTTAGGTGTGGTTCTCGCGTCGGCCGGCTACCCTGCCGCTCCGCGTACCGGCGATCCTGTTTCGGGTGTACCGGCGGCCACCGAAGACTGTGTGGTATTTCACGCCGGTACGGTACTTGAAGACCAGGTGCTTCGAACCGCGGGCGGTCGAGTGCTGTGCGTCACGGCGCTCGGAGACTCAGTAAAGCGGGCGCAAGCCGTAGCGTATAAAGCTGTGCAGCAGATTCAGTTCGAAGGCCGGCAGTACCGCAGCGATATCGGTTGGCGGGCCTTGCCCAGCGCAGAAGCGAACACCTAAACTGAACTCAACCAGGAAACAGGTCATGAGCGTACCCATTGCCACTGCCTACGAGTACTTCACCGGATTGCAGAATCGCATTGTTGCGGCTCTGGAGGAGGCCGATGGCGCGCCTTTTCAGTCTGACAGCTGGAGCAGAGAAGAAGGCGGCGGCGGAATATCTCGCTTGTTGGAAGGTGGGGCTTTGCTTGAGCGGGCGGGCGTACTGTTTAGCCATGTACGGGGAGCTCAGCTCCCTCCGTCTGCCAGCGCCCACCGGCCCGACCTTGCCGGCCGCGCCTGGGAAGCGATGGGGGTGTCAATGGTTCTACACCCACGCAACCCCTATGTGCCAACCACTCATATGAATGTCAGGCTGTTTGTGGCCCGATCGCCCGAGCAGGACGTTGAGGATGTGTTCTGGTTTGGTGGCGGCCTTGACCTTACGCCCTATTATCCTTTTGCAGAGGACGTGCGTCACTTCCACAAGGTATGCCATGACGCGGTCGCACCATTTGGCAAGGATAAATACCCCAGCTATAAAGCATGGTGCGACAAATATTTTTACCTCAAACATCGGCGTGAAACGCGAGGTGTCGGCGGCTTATTTTTCGATGACGTCAACGAGCCCGACTTTGATCAGAGCTTTGCCATGACCCGATCCGTGGGCGACTGCTTTCTCGATGCGTATATGCCCATCGTGCAAAAGCGACGCGACACTCCCTATGGTGAGCGAGAGCGCGACTTTCAAGCCTATCGGCGAGGGCGCTATGTGGAGTTCAACCTGGTCTACGACAGAGGCACCTTGTTTGGCTTGCAATCCGGAGGCCGCACAGAGTCCATTTTGTTATCCATGCCGCCACATGCTACCTGGCGCTACAACTGGCAGCCGTCACCGGGCACGCCAGAGGCGGCCCTCAGCGACTTCCTGCAACCGCGCGAATGGCTGTGACCAGGGCTGGGCTGCTAGGGGGCAGTTTCGATCCCGTGCATCGCGCGCATATCGCCTTGGCCGAAGCGGCATACGAGCAACTCGGATTGGATGAGGTTCAGCTGATTCCCGCAGGCGACCCGTGGCAGCGCCCTGCCTTGTGCGCAGCGCCGCACCATCGTTTGGCCATGCTCGAGTTGGCCATTGCCGACCGTCCGGGCCTGTACATCAACCCCATCGAGCTGGACCGCGCCGGAAAAACCTACACGGCAGAAACGCTGGAACAACTTCCAGCCGGCGTCGAGTATTACTGGATATTGGGCGGCGACCAGTTAGCTAATTTCTGCAGCTGGCACCGTTGGCAGGACGTCGCCCGCTTAAGCAAGCTGGTTGTTGCCCAGCGGCCCGGAACCCCCCTTTTGACGCCTGAGCCATTGGCCGACCTGCTAACGGCTTTGCATAAGCCCTTGATACAACTCGATTTCCAGCCTTTGAACGTGTCGGGCACCGAGATTCGCAACCGCCTGGCACGGGGGCTGCCTGTCGATGACGTGCTGGACGAATCTGTGGCGCTTTATATTGGGCGAAATCAGTTGTATTCGCCTCCTCTCTCTACACGCCCCGAGTTATAGTTTCCACATGGATATACAAAAAATGCAGCGCCTTGTCATCGACGCTCTGGAAGACGTCAAGGCTCAGGATATCAAGGTATTCAATACCTCGCACATTACCAGCCTGTTTGACCGGGTCATCATCGCGAGCGGCTCATCCAACCGGCAAACGCGGGCGTTGGCAGCCAGCGTGGTGGATAGCGCACGCACTCACAAAATTCCCATCGTCGCTTATGAAGGCGAAGACACTGGCGAGTGGGTACTTGTCGACCTGGGCGACGTGGTCGTTCATTGCATGCAACCGTCTATTCGCCAGTATTACAACCTCGAAGAAGTATGGGGTGACAAGCCGGTGCGGGTGAAGCTGCTTCCACAATCCACTCAACCCGTCATTGGCCACAGCTTCGATTTAGACGACGAATGACGGGCCCTCGGCACAGATGAAACTGAGCGTCATCGCCGTCGGAACGCGCATGCCAGCCTGGGTTGAAGCCGGATGGAACGACTATGCGCGCAGATTACCGCCGGACTGCGCCCTCGAGCTTCGAGAAATCAAACCTGAACCGCGCAGTACCGGCAAGACGCCTCCCCAAATGATGCTTGCCGAGGCACGCCGAATTGAGGCAGCAGTGCCCGCCGGCGCCTTGCGCGTTGTGCTGGACGAACGAGGCCGCGACCTGACGACCGTGGGCCTGGCACAACAATTGGAAGGCTGGCGAGGCAGCGGCCGCGATATCGTTTTTTTGATCGGGGGGCCCGACGGCCTGGACCCTGACTTGAAGCGCAACGCTGATCTCTTGCTCCGACTGTCATCCTTGACCCTGCCCCACCCGATGGTGAGGGTGATGTTGGCCGAACAGCTCTATCGGGCCTGGGCTATTATGGTGAACCATCCATATCATCGTGCCTAACTGAACAGGAGGCCCGTTGCACATGCAGCCAAGACGCCGCACAAAAATCGTGGCCACCCTGGGCCCTGCCAGCTCAAGCCCTGAAGTAATCGAACAACTGATACTGGCCGGGATGGACGTCGCCCGTCTTAATTTTTCGCATGGCACTCCAGACGACCACCGCCAGCGAGTCGAGATTGTTCGCGCCCTGGCCGATAAGCACCAACGCTTCGTCGCAATAATGGGCGACCTCCAGGGCCCCAAAATACGCATCGCAAGGTTCGAAGGCGGCTCGGTCGAACTGAAGACAGGACAACGGTTCACCCTGTCCAATCTGCACCCTCAGGACCAAGGGAACGCAAACATCGTGGGCATCGACTATCCCAGTCTGGTGCAAGACTGCCACCCCGGAGACGATCTGCTCCTGGACGACGGTCGAGTCGTCCTTCGTGTAGAAGAGGTAGATGAACACGCCGTTCACTCAATAGTGTCGCAGGGCGGGCCACTGTCAAACAATAAGGGCATCAATCGTCGCGGAGGCGGCATTTCGGCCGATAGTCTCACCGAAAAGGACAAGGCCGACATACTGACCATGGCGCAGCTCGAGGTCGACTATGTGGCTGTATCCTTTCCGCGGTATGGCGCCGACATTGAACAGGCCCGCGAATTGGTCCGGGCTGCTGGCAGCAAGGCGTGGATTATCGCCAAAATTGAGCGGGCCGAGGCGGTGGTCGATGACATCGCCCTCGATGACCTCGTCATGGCCAGTGATGGCGTCATGGTCGCCCGAGGCGATCTTGGCGTCGAGGTGGGTGATGCCAGACTAGCGGGCATACAGAAGCGAATCATCCTGCATGCACGAACACATAATAAGCTGGTCATCACGGCAACGCAGATGATGGAATCGATGGTCAACAGCCCAATTCCAACTCGCGCCGAAGTATCAGATGTCGCCAACGCGGTGCTCGACTACACCGATGCTGTGATGCTTTCCGCCGAAAGCGCCTCGGGAAAATATCCCGTGGAAGCCGTGCGGGCGATGGACCGGGTATGCATAGGGGCAGAACAAGAGCCGGGCACCACCCGATCACAGCACCGTCTGGGCGAAACCTTTACCCGCTGCGACGAGACAATCGCGCTGGCTGCCATGTATGCTGCAAACCATTTTCCCGGCATCAAAGCCATCATCAGTTTCACAGAGAGTGGGAACACGCCGCTAATCATGTCCCGCATACGGTCGGGCGTCCCCATCTACTGTTATACGCAACACCTTGCTACTCAACGCAGAACCGCCCTCTTTCGCGGCGTTTACACCATGCCGTTTCAGCCCTCCCCCGCCAATGCCGAGCCGGTTCAAAAACTTGCTATCACGGCCCTCAAGGAAAAAGGGCTTGTGTCAATCGGCGACTGGGTAATTCTGACCCATGGTGAAAACATGAACCGCGACGGGGGCACCAACACCATGAAGATCGTGACAGTCGATTAGCGGTAGTAATCCATGCTTTACCTCGCTTCCGAAAGTCCGCGCCGCCATCAGATTCTCAAACAGATGGGAATACCCCATCAGGTCTTGAAGGTTCCGTCTCCGCCCGGGGAAGATGAACCGAGGCTACCGGGGGAAGATCCCGCGCACTATGTGCGCCGCACGGCTCGGGAAAAGGCTGAACGCGCCCTGAACTGGGTCCAGACTTTGCAGGATGGCCGGCGTCCTGATTCAACTGACCCGTCCGAGATCGTTCCTGGCTTGCCCATTCTGGCGGCAGACACGACTGTTGCCTTGGGCCAGGATATTTTGGGCAAACCTTCAGACCTCGACGAGGCCGCTGCGCTTTTACAGTGCCTCTCTGGAACGACACATACTGTTCATACTGCCATCGTCCTCGCGCTTCCGGGCCCAGAAAACACTGAAGAATCGGCGCAGATTCTAGAAGATGAGTCTGTCACGGAAGTCCGCTTCAAGCGTTTGACCACTTCAGAGATCCAGTGGTATTGCGCCACAGGTGAACCAATGGGTAAAGCAGGCGCATATGGAATCCAAGGAGCCGCAGCAATCTTCATCGAACACATTTCGGGAAGCTACAGCGGTGTGATGGGCCTGCCAATATTTGAAACGCATCGCTTGTTGCGTCAGGCAAAGCTCCTGTAAGAGCCCTGAGACCCTGGTTTCGCCGGCCTACTCTATGGTTCATAGTCCAAGTGCACGGGTCACCCGCGCATAAAAAAACCCCACCGTGATCACACGATGGGGTTTTTGGTGTAAGAGCCTGACGATGACCTACTTTCACAGACGCGCAGTCCACTATCATC
>JAJUGB010000174.1 GCA_029268595.1 Alcaligenaceae bacterium
CTGCGGATTAATGCTTCCGTAAGTTTGGTACACGCCGTGGTCGACGCGGTGCTTCATACCCATGGTATCTGATCCGCGCTTGCTGCCGTCGCCTTCGCCGCTGGCGCTCTTGGTGATCTGGGTGCTGGTGACCTGTACAGGCTGCAAGCTGAAGGCGGATTGAATCGTGACCGGGCCGCGTACCGGAATTGACACGCCGCCCCCGTCGTTGCTTTTTCCGAAGGCGAATACTTGGCCAAAAGCGCGGACATCGAACCACGTGGCGCATGCCTGGCGCGCCGTTTCATCTTTATTCGCCGATTTGCCGAATGCAGCCTTCCCAAGAACGCTTTCCGCACGATTTCGCAGGCTCGTTTCGTTGTCCGTCTTGCGGTCGTCCGACTGCACAAAAATCGGCTGGCCTTCTTCCATGAGTCGATCGCGGAGCTTGCGCTTGAGGCAGACGTCGGTGACTTCTCCGATGCCGTCATAGTCAGTGCGTGGCCGGTTGCCGTTTAATGGGTCGCCGTTGGGATTAGCATGGCGCACGGTGAAAATAAGGGCGAAATCGATCTTGTTTTGTAGTGTCGTCATGGTGATGTCTCACGTTGCAGTCATTCGGACTTTCAGTTTGTCGGGGAGGCCTCGTCGGTGTTCTCAGTGGAATCCGTCTTTTCCTTCTTTTCTGTCTTCTCGAATAGTGCGCTGCGCTGGCAATGGAAGCCGAGCAGGAATTCACCAGTGAGTGGCGTATCGTTGAAGTCGTCGGGATCAAAGAGGTTGCACACTTCCTGAATCTCGTTTTGACGGCTACGCAGGAAGTCTGGCGCGAGTACCTGCAGCCTGCTGCGATACGGTGGCAGTTTCTGGCTGTCCAGATCAAGCCATGAAGACATGGGTTGACGGGCGAAGTGGGCCATCTGTCGCGCAGCGTTGGTTTCACGGCCTTCTTTGCTCAGATTCAGGGCCATTTGTTCCAGGTTGTCCGCAATGGCCAACAGACGGCCGAAGAGGTAATCCCGGCTGCGGCGGGTGCGGTCTAACGCCATGTCGTAACTCCTTTCTGGATGAGCGCCCTTGTACAGGGCGCAGGCAATGCCTAACGTTCTTTCCCATTCCCACCAATCCAGGCCAATACGGTTCGACGCGCGTTGACATGCGGCACGAACGAGATCGGGGGGAAAGGGGGTTCCATCGACGATGCAGGGGAGCAGTCTCGCTCGCGTAGCATTTTTGAGTTTTTCATTCAGTGAAACACCGTATGCGGCCTCGGCAATCTCGTTAGGTGTCGGCGGGCCGACGAATTCGAGGCGTGTCCCCTTGGAGATGCCGTGGCATTGCACCCAGGCGAATGCCAAGTGCCAGTTTTCGAGGCGCCGAAGAAATTCGGAACCTGGCAGGCGACGGTAGTAGGTGATGGCCATGCGCCCGGGCGTGGCGGCATCCAGGGCCATTACGATGACGTCCTCGGCGTCGTCAAAGCGGGCGCGATAACCCGCTATGGCCTGCTTTAAACGAAGGGCATAGGCGTGGCCTATGGTGGCTCCTGCCTGTGGAATCCGTGATTCTTCGTCTTCAGGAAAGGGATTGAAGATTAATTCCGTGGGATTGGGTGCTTCGATGGTGTGAGCGGCCCATGCGACGATGACTTGGTCACCGTTGCGAGACCCCTGGCATTCGATAAGCCAGCGCAAGGCATTGTGCGCCTTTTGTGTGGCTTCGAAGCTGACACCTGCCGCCTGTTCAGCTTCTGTGAACCGCCCGCGAAAAGTGAAGCCGCTGGTGTCATTGCTGGATATGAGCTTGGCTTTGTCGGCTGCGTGCCTAAGCTTCGCGGGATGCTGTTCCGCCAGGGACGTTTCCTGACCGGTAACCATGCAAAATCCCCGTCTGGATTGCAAGCTGGCGTAGTGATCGATCCATGAACTGATTAGGCTGTCATCTTCCCAGCAACCATGCTGGAGGCCGCCCGTGTCAACACGCCAGCGTACAACGGCGTCTTGTGGCTGCTGGCCCGGAGGCAATATCTTGAAAATTGAAGGAGAATCGTCTTTTTCGCCGCTCCATTCGGTTAGAAGATGCCCCTGGGAGTCGATCGGCAGGATCCTGGCGCCGACCAGGTCGGCCACCACCGTGCCGTTTTCCACGTACGCAAGAATCGCCTTAAGCTTGGGGTGAGTGTGCGTGGAATGTGTCCAGGTGGAGAGAAGATCGTGATAGCTTCGATGGGGCTCTGCAGGGTCGTTGGCGAATCCGGAAGTGACAACGCCGCCATGTTCAAGAAAATCTGCCGCCACATACTGCAGCTTGTCACATAGCGGGTGGGCAGCCGGCCTGCTGCCGGAACGGCCACCCGAACGTTCAGTGCATGGAATGAGCGTCGTGGCGTCCGCCCTCGTCAATACTTCGGCCCTTACGAAATTGCCGGATGCATCAAGAACGATCTCTACGTGTGCTTGTATCGTCGTGTGAGCGATAGGCATCAGCGGGGGCATTCCGTCTGCAACGGAACCGTATGCGCGTTGATAGACGTCGTGCAGGTCGGCCAGCCAGCTCATGAGGACACCTCGTTGGTTTCTGGTTCCTGAGTCACTGACTTGAGGTTGCTGCCGGGCTCGAACGACTTGGCCGTCATGGCACGTACAAACTTGCGTTCGGTGCATTCTTCAGGCCGCGGGAAATGCAGGTGTCCGGACTGCAATACCGGACGCCAGAAGCGGGCATGCAGCTCGGAAACCCCGGTTTCGTCCGGGTAGTCGAAACCGTGAAACATGAGCCCAAACGCCAGCTCGCCGTCGTCATCGAGTTCGCCCGCGCCGCTGCCATATTCGCAGGGCTCGACATAGGCCTGGCATTCGCGGGTTCCCAGAAAAATATCCTGCCTGCCGCCGCGCTCGAGCATGCGCTTCGCCAGCGCGTAGTGTTTGCCGTCTATGCGGTCGGCCATCAGTTCTGGACGATGCATGTTCCATTCGAAATGCGCCCGTACTTGATACTCGACATCGGCTAGGTATGTGTAATAGGCCAGCGTGTTGCCACCCCCGTACTCTTGCGGCTTAACGCCTTTGGTCTGGGTGCGGATGCGTTTCATCACACGTACACCGTCGATTACCCAGATCAGCGTGGGTTTCCAATAGATGGATTTGACTACGCCCTTGAGTGCTTCGTATGTGGGGATGTGATACGAGCATTTTTCTCCGCCAATACGGGTGAGCGGGTCAGTGAACAGGGCGTAGCGGCCCCACACGCGAAACTCGATTGTGTTCTTGCTCACCATGTCATGGTCTCCATGCGATTCACGAGGTCGTTCGACAAACCGAGGTTTCGGTCGTAGAACGCCTCGTCCAGGCAATATATGCCACTGCTTCCCAGCACTGAAACTGCACGTTTTGACATCAGCTGGTTCAATGTCGTGGGGTGCACATTTACCGTGAACTGCTGTGCACGTTGCAACAACTCGCGTGTGGTATCCAGGTCGCTGGGCCCTGAGTCCGCAGCATCGAACTGGCCGTGCAGATCTTCTATGAGAGCTTTACCTTTTTCGCTGTATGGAACGATCACCGCTTCGGTGAGTGTATCGATTGCCTTGAAGGCTCGTGCTGCCGACATGTGGGCATGAAGAAGGGGGTAGGGAGGCTGAGCCTTTTGCTGCCGCGAGTAGTTTCTCCGCGCGGTGTCTTGAGTGGAAAGAAGCTCCAGCAATGTGGCGCCATAAAACTTTTCCTTGCTCAAGGAGTAGCTCATTTCTTCCTTTCGTTGAAAGAAATAGTGCTCGTAATACTCCTGCATGGTGCGCCTGCCAAGAATGTTGTCGTCATAGCTCGCCGGGTCGCGCTTGTAGCGATCCAGAATAAGTTGGGCCTGTTCGCGCCCCTTTGCTATGTCGGGCAGCATGTCCAGATTTTCGTTTTCTGGATTGACGACATATACGTGGCCGGGTCGAGGGCCACCATGACGGTTGCAGCGTCCGGCCGCCTGGGCGATGGAGTCCAGGCCAGCGAGAAAGCGAATTACCACCCGAAAATCGACGTCGACGCCGGCTTCGATCAGTTGGGTACTGATGCAGAGAACGCGCCGGCGGGGGGGCTCCAATCGATCGATGACTTTTTTCAGGACGGCCTTGCGGTGTGCGGCGCACATATCGGTACTTAGGTGAAATACGTCATCGGTATCGATTTGCGAGCTTGCCAACTGATACAGCCGCCGAGCCGCCTTCTTGGTATTGACGATGACAAGGCAGCTGCCTTCTTCTTGCAGCGCCTTAATCGCCAAATCCGCTAGCTCGGCATCACTCCACCCACCTCCCTTGCGTTCGTCGTGGACCTCGACTCTTTTCATCGCTTTGAAGAGGGCGTCCGCATCGGGCATCAGCTCAGCGTCTGGTGCGAGCATCAGGGCGCCTTTTTCGGCACTCACTCGATGCAGGAGTGGCTGTGTCGCGGTGCACAGCACGGCGCTGCTGTTGCCTTCCTGCACGAGGAAATTGAGTGCCTGGTTGAACACGTGCAGACAGCGCAGGGGCACGGTCTGGATCTCGTCGAACACTAGTACCGAGTTGGCCAACTGGTGCATGCGCCGTACGCCGCGAGTGCCGGAGCCGAATAGTGCTTCCAGGAACTGAACCATGGTGGTGTAGACGATGGGGGCGTCCCAGTCGTCGCAGAGCAGCTTGTCTGCATAGGTTTGCTGTTCTGCGCCAAGATTGCTGTGATGCTCGAGAACGATTCGGCGAGCATTGCCCGGCGGCGTTGCGGTTTCCATCACCTTGCGGACCACTTGGGCATTCTGGTCGATGATGGACGTGTAGGGGATGATGTAGATAATGCGGTCTAGTCGGTGATGCGCGGCATGGTGCAAGGCGAATCTGAGGCTGGCGAGTGTCTTGCCACCCCCGGTGGGCACGCTCAGCGTGTAGATGCCGGTCGGACGGCGGGCTGCATTGCGGCAGGCGTCGGAAATTTCGTGTCGTCGAACATCGATGGCATGCCGCGTGGGCATGGAGACCAGGTGAGCCTCCAGTCGGTCGATCAATTCGTTCCAGTAATGATAGCGACCGCCTTGCCTGAAGCGGATTCCGGTCGGGTTGGTGAAATGGACCGTATCGATGCGGTCGCCCGCGATCAGGCAGCTGAACGTGAAGCGGATCGCCAATCCCAGTTGCATGTGCGAAAACGGCGTTCCGGTCAGTTTGTGGGTTCGAGCCCGCTGGCGAATGCGATCAATGAGTTGAGTCACTTCCTCGAGCAGGCAAGGCGAGTCCAGAAGTCGGCGAATGCGATCCATCACATCAGGGTCCGCTCGCTGTTCTGCCTCGGCTACGTGAGTGGATGATTCTGGTTTCTCGATACGTTCCGTAAAGCGGTCATGGCCGTCGGGGGTAATACAGTCGATCAGGCCGGAATGATGCGATGCAACGCAAAGGGCCACCCATTGACCGACCAGCTGTGAAACGCCTCTGCGGGGTGCCAGCGTGCGCCATGCCACCTGTGCCCCGGCGGAAGAATGGTCGATATGGCCTTTCTTGCTGCGTGCATCGACATACTCGTCTGCGTCCGGGTCAAGGTAATTCACGGCGGAGAGCAGGTAGTTTTGGAAGGCGCTGCTGTACTTGCCGAGGTCGTGTAACAGGCCCATCAGTTCGCCGAGGTTCTGCAGCCCGATCTTGCGGGCGAAACGGCGCGTCAGTATGCCGGTGCCACGTAAGTGGCTGCGTAGCTCGTGCCAGCGCTGATCGAGTTCGCGGTAGTGCGCAACGGCGCAACGTCCGGGGTTCGGACCAGTGGCAGCAGCTTCTCCGGGTGGGGAACTGATCAGCGAACGCGGGGCAGCTGGTTTGTACATGGCATTCGTCAGGACTGGAGTACCAAGTTCGGCTGAGCCTACCACATTATTAAATTTTTGTTACTTATTTTGAGGTGTTATGCCCCCTTATCGTTCAGCCCTGATGGGGTCCCCAAAGCCCCCCCAACCATATTGCCATTCGCGTATGCGCGAACGCGCGATTTGGGCCGTCACCAGTAATTTCGGCCGGGGTTGCCGCATTCAGTCGCCAATGACCATCTGCCACAGATCGCGCACAGCCGCACGTTCCACTTGCAGCTGGTCGCTCGGCACGCGGGCCTTCTCGGCACCTTGCAGGCGCAGGGCATGCTGGCGACGCCGCAGCACGCGGTAGGCGTCGGCTACCTGAGCCGCCAGGGCGGCGGGAATCAGGCCGGCGTCGGCGGCGATCC
>JAJUGB010000175.1 GCA_029268595.1 Alcaligenaceae bacterium
CGACACGCGTTTCGATATTCAGGGCGCTTAACGCTTCATCGATGACCGCTTGGGCCTGTTCGCCCATGTCCGAACCAATGTGTGAGTTGCCATCGGCCAATATGACTCGTACGGGCGTATTGTCGTCGCCGGAGCGATCGCGGATAGCTTCGAGGCGGGCAGGTAGCTCGGAGGCTGTCTCGATGCCTGTCAGCCCAGCCCGCACGACCAACGCGGTGTATGTATATGGTCTGTGATGCGACGAAGGAAGCGCTTGAAGGTGCGCTTGGAGTTTTTTAGCGCCTTCGTAGGTATCGACGTCGAAGGTGAAGTCGTTTAATCCCGGTATCGGCGGGCGATTGAGTTTACTGCCCAAGGCGTAGACCAATCGGTCGTAGGGAATCTCTGTAGGGCCATCGGCGGTTGTCACGAATACCACTTGCCGCGTGGTGTCTAGATCGGTGACTTCCCCTTGAACGTGCTTTACGCCGATAGGGTCCACGATGTTGCTAAGGGGAATAATGGACGCGTCGACGTTCTCTTCGTAATTGCGAACGCGGATGCTATGAAATGCGTTCTTTTCGATAAGGGTAACGGTGGCCTCTTCGGGTCCGACTTTCAATTCTTCAAGCTTGCGGGCTGCCCCGGCAGCGCTCCAGAATCCGGCGAAACCGCCGCCAGCGACAACGATGTGCTTCATGTGGTGCTCCTTGTCAGAGGAGTGGCCGGATCTCGTCTGGCCGCCAAAGTGGCATCGCACGCGGAAGGCGACCCGGCCTACGCGCATTTATGAACTGGTCGGCTCAACGCCGAATCAATCCTCTACGGGACTCCACAACTTCGTCTTGGCCGTCTTCTCGTACGCCATGCCTTCCGGATAGGAAATGAGCTCCAACTGCTGGCCCCATGGGGCCAGAACATACGTGATGGACTGGCCAGCGGCCGGGCCTTCTTCAAGATGGAACGGCCCCATGAAAGTCCTCAGTCCCAAGGCCCGCGCCTTCTCGACAGCCGCCTCGATATCCTTCACGTAGAAGGCCAGGTGAAAGCCTCCATAGTCGCTATTGCGCGGCATCTCGGTTTTCTGATCGGGGGCCTCATATTGGAACAGCTCGAGGTTAGACCCATCGCCACAACGCAGCATGGCTATTTGTTTGATGACAGCACGCGGATGCACGTTGACGAGGTCCTGCATGAAGGTGCCCTTTTCATCACTGAAAGGCCCAAAGCGCATCACTTCGGTGCAACCGACCACGTCTTGGAAGAAGCTTACGGCTTCGTCGACATTCGGTACCGTGAGCCCGATGTGATCGAGACCTCGCACGCCAGGGATCTGTCCGTTGTCTGCTGCCAAGGCACTTGACTGAGATAGCGCCAAGGCGGCGCCGGCAAGCGCGAAAATGATTCTCTTCATGTTGATGCTCCTTTCAGAAAGGTGCTTCAGTACACAAGACGGCCACTTCGGCGCTGTTATCTGCGGCGGGGCGGCGGAGATCAGGAGGGGTGCGGCGGCTATGTCTACATGAAAAGTGGCTACTTCGCGCGCAGCACCGTTGGACATTCGCAATCGATTATGCACGAGCCTCACAACGGTTGCGAACACTTTTTTTGGCGTATGGTGCGCAACCTTGTTTATCCAGCAATGAGATAATCGGCCCGGGTGTTTGAAAAATTTATCCGCGCCGGTTGCTTCTGCGAGGACCAGGCCGCAAAGGTGTTTCGATGAAAGCAGTAGTAGGTTCAGTTTTGGTTGCAGCTTCACTGGTGCTGGCCGGTTGCAGTAAGGAAGATGTCCCCAGCGACAAGCTAAGTTCCGAAACCGTGATGAAAATCGCTAAAGGCGATGAAATGCAGGGGCTGAAGGTCACGGATTTTCGCCGCGACAACGGCTGGCAAGATACCGAATCGCCCAACCGCTACATTGTCCGATATGCCTACAACCTGGAACTGACTCAACCGCTTCCTGAGGTCGTACTGGCTGCGGCCGAAGGTCTGATGCAGGAGGTCGCCGAGGCGGAGCGTAACCCTGGTTTTATGGGCATCAATTTGGGGCAACAGATATTGTCTTTGTCATTGACCGCCTCTGATTGGTCGCGGCGCCAGGGCGATGGCTTCGAGGCGCGCCGCGACGCCTTCTTGAAGGATTGCGCCCCATGCCTTGAGTACTGGAACAGCCGCCAGGGGCCTTCGGTGTCCAAGGAACTCATCGATACGCACCGCCATGCCTACCTTGTAGCCTGGAAGCATATGGAGGAGCTTGGGTTTGCGGACTCAGCTACTGTGGGTGACAAGGTGGCGCGCACGGCCTGGGCGCCTTTCATGAAAACAGAGAACGGCTGGGCGGCCATAGAGTAATTTGTCACTTGCAATCAAGCGCCTCCGTTCACGCGGATAGCAAAGCTTTTTCGGACTGGCCCCACCCCTCGCCCTCATCGTGCTCAACAACTATCGCGTCCACCACCCGATCCACTTTGAACGTCGCGACCAGCCGTGACAGTTCCTTGGCCTGATCTTGCATGCTGCTTGAAGCAGCGCTGGCTTCTTGCACCAGGGCGGCGTTCTGCTGGGTGACTTGGTCCATCTGACTTACGGCTTGGTTAACCTGCTCGATGCCGGCGCTCTGTTCTTCGCTGGCGGAAGAGATTTCCTGGATGATGCTGACTACCTTCTGGATGTTATCCATGGTTTGTTGCATGGATTGGCCGGCTTTGGCGGCCAGCTGATTGCCTTCGGTGCTGGCAGCTACTGAGGTTTCGATGAGCTCCTTGATTTCCTGAGCAGCATGGGCGCTGCGCTGGGCCAATGCGCGCACTTCGCTTGCCACTACCGCAAAGCCTTTGCCTTGCTCGCCGGCCCGCGCTGCTTCTACGGCGGCGTTCAAGGCCAGGATATTGGTCTGGAAAGCGATGCTGTCGATAACGTTGATGATCTCGGCCACATGTTTCGATTGCTCGTCAATGCGCGCCATGGTGTCGACCACCTGAGCAACGATCTGGCCGCTTTCCATGGCACCTTGGGCGGCCGTGCTAACCAAGGTATTGGTAGTGCGGGCGTTGTCGGCGTTCTGGCGCACGGTGGCAGTCAATTCTTCCATGGTGGCGGCGGTTTCCGCCAGAGAGCTGGCCTGCTGTTCGGTACGAGCTGCCAAGTCGGTGTTGCCGGCTGCAATCTGGCCCGACGCAGTGGCGATGGAGTCGGACCCTTGCTGCACTTTTCCGATCACGGCCAAGAGGTTGTGGTTCATCTGACGTAGGGCGTGCAACAGAGCGGCTGTTTCGTCCTGACCAGTTACGTCGATATGTTGGGTGAGGTCGCGATTGGACACCGCCGTGGCGTAGTCCACCGCCCGGCGAAGGGGAAGGGTAATGGAACGAGTCACCGTTGCGGCAAAGACAATGCCCAGAAGCAGGGCCAGCACGCCGACGCCCACCACGATTCGGGTGGCGGTTTGATTGTTTTGAGCCAGGGTACTGACAGAACTGTCAATCAAGCCTCTCTGGTGCCGCACCAGATCGCGCACACTGTTCTCATAGCCGGTGACGAGGCCTTCCATTTCCTGATCGAAGTAGCGGCGGGCGGCCGCAAAGTCGCCGCTTAAGTGAGCTTCTATGGCCGCGGCAGTGCCCTGGTTGTATAGCCGGCGCTTTTCTTCTATGGCCTGTAGCAAGCGAACGGCGGTTGGATCCGTCTGAAGTGTGTCGCGTAGCTCGGCCTGCAGGCCGTCGATGCGCTTGCTAGTTTGCGCCATCTGTTGGTTCAGCTCGCTGATCATGTCGGGGTCAGCCACACCTTCCAAAGCCCTGGTGCGTGCCTGGTTGATCTGCATGAAGCTGAACCAGGCGGCCAGCTTGCGTTCTACATTGAAGCGCTCGCCGGTGATCTCGTTGGTAGCACGCGCCGCGCCGTCCATGCGCCATAGCGACACCGCCATCAAAATGGCAGTCAGCAGCAACATGATTCCAAAACTAGCGGTAAGCCGCGCGCCGATACTAAGCCGATTCACATTATTCTCCTCGAGATGGCGGCACACGCCCGGTGCGAGCCCAAACAGGACGAACGGTAATCGTTGCGCATGCGTCGGGCCCAGCCGGCAGCCGGTCTCTATAGGTGTAAAGGGGGTTCCTGGAGGGGTTCACCGGCTATTAACGGCATCGAGAATTAGAACTTAAGTTCTAGAAGCCGCAAAAAAAACCCAAGAGGGCATGGCGCACTGCGCCAGGCTGGCTCTTGGGCTGAAGTCAGGCGGTGGGCTGGACGCCGCTAATCAGCGGGGGCCCTTCGCCTGTCGTGGTGAGTGGTTGTTTACTTGCCGTACTTTGTTTTCACTTCGGCAATACATTGGTCTGTGGCATCACCCGACAGAGAGTCGCAGCGTTCCTTCTCGACATCGTACTGCGCATCCCGCTTCTCTTTGTTTGCTTCCTGGCGCGCTTCAGCCGATTCTTTACTGGCTTTGGCGTCGGCCTTGGCAGCGTCGCGCTTGGCTTTTGCTTGTTCTTCGCACACGTCTGCCGCATTGCCCTGCAAGGTGTTGCAGTGCTTCATGTCTTCGTCGTATTGAGCGGAGACCTGATCGTCGGTCATGGTGCGTTGACCCGGCTGAGCAATGGCGGTGCCGGCAAGCGCGGCAGCAAGAGCGATGGAGCTGATAAACAAACTAGGAAGACGGATTTTTTTTGCTTTCATGCAGTACCTCCAGGGTTGAAAAACTGTGGTTGCCTGCAGTAAGCAAAAGCCGTGCCTAGAAGTGCTTCGCAGCCCGTGCGACCATGCTACGTTCAAGCTCAGAGCTGTGTTTACCAATACACTAGGTGGTATAATTCATGAGCAGGGTGTTCAAGCTGCGGCACTTCACCAGATGGATGCGTAAAACCGAACTGACCGACGCCATGCTCTGCGAAGCAGTCTGCGAGATGTCCCGTGGTCTCATCGACGCGGACCTGGGTTCAGGCGTGGTGAAGAAGCGCATCGCCGTTCCCGGCAGGGGAAAAAGTGGTGGCATCAGAACACTTGTCGCCGCCAATAAAGGGAATCGCTGGTTCTTCATGTTCGGATTTTCGAAAAATGAGCGCGCCAATATCAGCGACTCCGAGAAAGAGGCTTTACAAGAGCTGGCGCAAGACTATTTGCGCCGAACGGAACATCAGCTGACCCAGCTGGTGGCCGAGGGCGCACTTCAGGAGATTTGTCATGAGCACACCTCGTAAACCTAAAGCGCGTACTCCTATTATGGAAGCCGTCCATGAGGCTGCTACTGACTTGCATCGGCTTGGGTTCATTGATCAGCGAAAAATGCGCAAGTACGACGCGTTGTGCATAGAGCCCGTCTCGGAGTTTGATGCCGAGAAGATCCGTTCTCTGCGCGAACGCTATCAGCTAAGCCAATCTGTATTGGCTTCGCTGCTGAACACTAGCTTATCGGCCGTACGGCAATGGGAAGCCGGTGATAAGCGCCCAGGAGGGCCGTCCCAAAAATTGCTTAGCATTCTCGACCGGAAAGGTATAGAGGCGCTTATTTAGGTAGCTATGGGCTTGTACTCGCCAGAAAGCAGCCTCAATGACGCGTCGTCTCGCGCCCCCTAAGCCCACCAGTGCTTGAAACTGAACATGAAGGGGCACTACGCCCCATGCGCTCAGCTCATGCCGACGTTTCTGACTGCGCAGCCGTTATCACCGTAGACAGCCGGGCGCTGTTCGCCTGCCTTGCCGCCCCGTATTCCATGATCCGGGCAATTTCTTCGGCCGCCTCCGCGCCATACCGGGTTTCAATTAAATAAAAGGTTGCATCTATGCAGAGCGTGACGCCCCCGCCCGTGATGACTTTGCCGTTATCCACCAACAGGGCTTCCGTGACATTCACCGAGGGGTGACGGCGCTTCATCTCTTCTAGCACCGACGTTTCTGGGGGGGTGACAATGCTCTTGGTAGTGGCGGTCAGGCCGTCCAAAACGCCGGCCGCCGCGACGATCATGCCGCCGGTGCATATGGAGCATAAGGTGGCATCCGGCGCCCAACGGCGGATGAAGTCCACCACCTGCGCATCCTCAGCGGCCTGTTTCCATCCGGGGCCGCCGGGCACCAGCAGGACGTCTACCTGATTGATCTGTTCAAACGTTACATC
>JAJUGB010000176.1 GCA_029268595.1 Alcaligenaceae bacterium
CGGCCACCGCCACGGCGGGGTTTGCGCGCAGATACGCACCCAGGTCGAAGAATGGGCTTAGTGCGCGGGGTTCGGACTGTCCATCCAGGAGGAAGTGCTCGGTAGCGGAGACGAGCCCCTGTGCTACGGCTTCAGCAATGTCTGGATTATTTTGGAGGTAGAAAACCGGATCAAAATAAGCCACGGAACTTCTGCCTTCCGTGGCTCCGAAATTTAGGAAGTGGTCGTAAGCTGTGGTGAGACCGGCTTCAACGGCAGCGGCCACATCGGGGTGTTGGGTGAGGTAATGCACAGGGTCAAAGACAGGGCTAGGTGAACGCCCCTCAAAACGGCCATACTGCTCGTAGTGTTCGTGCGCATTGATTATCCCCGCTGCGACCGCTGCGGCTACGTCGGGATAATTCTTGAGATACCACGCCTCGTTGAAGATATTGCCTATTGCCATTGTTTCCCCCTTCCGTATTCGCAGGACATAAACGGATAATTCCGAACCTGGAAACAATCTTAATGCACAATTTATAAAAATTCACAATGTGTAATCATTATCTCTATAGGGATAATACCAATGAGCAATAATAATATTGGCGCATTTAAATGCGTGCCACTGAACATTAATTTCAGTCTCAATACGATCAGTTAAATTCTGGAGAATATGCGACACATACGCGTCACGAGAGTAATTTCGGACCTCTGGGCGGACACTAGCCGCCGCATCGCAGGACCATTTCAGTTTGTGCTTGCAATACCGCTTATGAGGGATAGCTGCGGGCGCGCCACTGCGATTCCTCTTTCCCTTTTACCCAATCCGTAATATCGTTACAACAAGGTGCAACTTATATATACCTAGCATGAAAACCCCAAATTAATTCGGCGCATATATTTACGTGCCAGTAGCAAATGCATCAGCAGTATCCGTTTAATACCCAGCAAGAGCCGCAAAACTAAGCCGAATCAACCAGCGTTAGGGGTTGGGATTCTCAACACTTATCCGCACGATTGATTTGCGACATTTTTGCGCCACATTCGGTGTAACGTGTAGTAAGGAGACAAATGGATACTTTCGACTCCACTTTTGAGGGCGGGAACCAGGAACCGCCACGTGCGAATACCTCAAAAATAGATGTTCGTACTGTGTTACTGCAGCGAATCGCGCATACACCCGCAGGACTTTCGATTAGTGAGATCGAAGCTTGCGGCATTGTGCCCAGTACCCGACGGACGCTACAGCGACTGTTATCGCGAATGGTTGACGAAGGAGCGCTGCAGACACTGGGACGAGGGAAAGGCACTCGCTACTTTATTGGTGCGCAGCGCCCGTCGGCCGTCGGAGGCTACCGACACACGCTGGTGGTGGAGTATCAGCCAGGCAAGGACTATTACCTTACAAGCAATACACGCCGGGGGTTCCAAGCGATGAACCGAGCGCTTCGTGCCTCGCACGCGAAAGCGCTCGCTTCGTCGGTTGAGGGCCTTCTTATGCCGGTGCTGTCTATTTACTGGGCTACCGACCTCACCTGGAATTCGTCACGCCTGACCGGCGTCCGCTACACCGAGCAGGAAGCGGAGCAGTTTCTAGAGTCAGGAAACCTCGCTCCCAACAAGCCACTGCATGACGCGCAAGTGATTTTGAATTTCAAGGAGGCCTGTAGCTATCTCCAAAAGCCTGACACCGTCGTAAACGAGTTCACGCTGTGCAACTTGCACGCGATCCTGACAGAGAATTTGCAGTCAGATCCAGGCGGAGGAGGCCGGCTGCGCTCGCCAGCGAGACCATTGCATCCTTTCGATCCGAAAGAACTGCTGCAAGTACTGGTGGAAAGGGTGAATGCAATTGACGACCCCTTCGAGCAGTCATTCTTCTTGCTGATGCATCTATCGTCACTTCAGTTGTTTGAGCACGGCAACATGCGGCTGGCACGGATGGCGGCGAATATCCCCCTTCTGCGTGCTGACCAGTGCCCGCTCACCTATCTGTATACGCCTGTAGCCGTCTACCACCATGCCCTGCAGGAGGTCGCGGCTCATCTGCGTTTTCAGGTGCTGCATAATTTTTTCTCGAGCGCGTATGAAGAAAGCTGCCAGTATTATGCGAGCCTGCCGCCGCCGGCCACTATCGACCCCAGGCGCCTGCGATATCACAACGAGCTGGTCTGCCTGGTCAGGCGCATTGTGCAAAGCCCGATGAACCGCGAGCAGGTTGACGCCTTCTTCACGTCGCACTGCGAGGCCCTCTCCGAACTCCCCTCGGGCTTCACCAAGCTAGTCATGGAAGAGCTGTCGGCCCTGCACCCGGGAAACATCGCCCGCTATGACGTATCGCTAGAACAATTCCAACGCTGGCGTGAAAAATGGGGAAAGTGGGGTCAGACCCCAGTTATTTGAAAAGTGGGGTCTGACCCCACTTTCACACGCGCTCGGAAAGCGTCTTCGCTGCGTGTACGACTTCGGGGATGTAGCTTTCTTTGTAGCGGTAGCTTGGCATGCTTAGAGACAGCACGGCGGTAATGCGGCCGCGGGCGTCGAAGACGGGCGCGGCGATGCCGGCGAGTTCTGGGGTGCGGTCGCCCACCAGCGCGCTGTAGCCGTTCTCGCGGATCTGGCTCAGCATCTCGTCTGCATGCTGCGCATCAGACCCGGCCCCTTCCCGGTAGGCCGCAAAGACGCGGGCGCCGGTGCCTTTCTCCCCCGAAACCAGTTCGCCGCGTTTGACGTGATCGCGCACTGTCGAGGGGGAATCGACTCGGTACAGGCACATACGTAGCGGTGTCTGGCCGCGCATTTGTTCAACGTAGTACGACGCGCTTTCGCCCGTGCGCTGCACGAGCTCTTCCAGCACCGGCATGACGGTTTCTTCCAGCGAAAACGACCCAAGAAATATGCGGTGCAGGCGCGCGATCTCGACGCCCAGGCAATAGCTGCCTTCTGCAGTGCGGCTGATTAACCCCGCATGTTCCAACGACGCCAGCAGCCGCAGCACCGTGCTTTTATGCATGTTCGTTCGCTGCGCGAATTCGGACAGTGTGAGCGAACGGTCGCCGTTCTGAAACGCGCCGAGCAATGTCATAGCCCGATCCACCGCCAGGGTTCCCCCCGGCGCGGCATTCACTTCCGCAACGGAAGGGGTTCGGGATTTCCGGGGCATGGGCAAGGTCTCCTGTTGTTAGAAACGCACTTCAAATTTGTTGACGCGAACATGGCCCTACGATAAATTACACCTCATATTCTATCTGAAGAAATATGATTTCACAAGATAGAACGCAATATGTCCACAGCGGTAATACCCACGGCTAGCACCCGGAGCCACTTGAGCGCCGCCTCGTCTCTTCCAGCGGGGCGGCCATCAAAACCACCTAATACAAGGAAGAGGAGACATCCGTGAATCAACATCGACGCACCGTTCTGTCCGCCATGCTGGCCCTGCCGCTCGGCGCCCTCACCAAGCACGCCAGTGCGGCCAAGTCCGCCGGCGGCTATCCCAGCCGCACCGTCACGCTGGTGGTGGCTTCCGCAGCGGGTTCCAGCACCGATATGGTCGCGCGCTACACGGCAGACGGCCTGTCCAAAGCGCTGGGCAGCACCATGATCGTGGACAATCGACCCGGGGCCGGCAACGTGATCGGCTGGGGCTCGGTCGCCCGCTCCGCGCCCGACGGCTACACATTGCTCACCACCGAACTGTCCTTTGCCATCGCCCCGGGCCTCATCCCCACCCTGCCCTTCGACGCCCGCAAGGACTTTGCGCCCATCGTCACCATCGCGTCGGTTCCGCACGTCATGGTGGTGAACGCCGATCTCCCCGTCACGACCGTCGACGAATTCGTCCAATACATTAAGCAGAACCCCGGCAAGCTGAACTACGGCTCCGGCGGTGTCGGCACCAACCCCCACCTCTGCGGCGAGATGTTCAAGAAGCTGACCGGGGTCGACCTGGTGCACGTGCCATACAAGGGCGCCGCGGCCGCCACTCAGGATCTGCTTGCCGGTCACGTGCATATGGTGACTTCCTCCATCCCCACGACCTTGCCGCATATTCAGTCGGGGAAGCTCAGGGCTCTGGTGGTGACTGATACGAAGCGCTCGGCGGTGCTGCCGGATGTGCCCGCCGCCCCCGAAGTCGGTCTGGCGGATATGACCATGAACTTCTGGATCGGCATCGCCGCGCCCGCAGGCACGCCCGACGAGATCAAAACCACCCTCAATGAAAACGTGCAGAAGCTGCTGGCCGACCCGGATTTCCTCGCCAAGCTCTCAGCTGCCGGCATGTCACCCGTAGGCGGCTCGGTCGAGGAAACCGAGAAATTCGTCTTCAGCGAAATGGATCGCTGGGCCGCCGTCACCAAGGAAGCAGGAATTCAACATGGAAATTGAGCGCATCGAAGCGATCCCGCTACGCATGCCACTGGAGCGGCCGCTGCGCGCGGCAACCGCTCTGGTCACGCACCGCTGCACCGTGCTCACCCGCGTCTACACGAGGGAAGGCATCGTGGGGGAATGCTTCTCTAACAACGAGGCGCACGCCCAAGAGGAAATCATCCGCCTCATTCATGAGGAAGTGAATCCGCTGCTGCAGTCGCGCAATGCCTTTCATGTAGAAGCCTGCTGGCAGGCCATGCAGCCGATCACCCGCAATATCCAGCGCGACCGCCGCATGGCGATACGGGCGGTCGCCTGCGTGGACGCTGCCTTGTGGGACGCTGTCGGCAAAGCCTATGGCGCCCCCTTGCACCGGCTCTGGGGCGGCCAGGGCGACACCATCACCGCTATTGCCATGGGCGGCTACTACCGCCAGGCCGACGACCTGAACGCGCTGGCTAAAGAGATCGAAGCCCTCCGCCACCAAGGCTACAAAGGCTGCAAACTCAAAGCCGGCGGGCTCAGCCCCCAGCAGGATGCCGAGCGCGTGCGCGTCGCCCGCGATGCGGCCGGGCCGGATTTCTGGCTCATGCCCGACCCCAATCAGGGCTGGAGCTTCGACGAAGCGCTCACCTTTATCCGTCTGGTCGAAGATCTAGATATCCGCTGGCTCGAAGAGCCCTGCTACTGGGCCAACGACAAACGCGACCTGGCCCGTTTGCGCAGCTTCACGAACATTCCTCTCTGTGCGGGACAGAGTGAAGTCACCAAGGCAGGCTGCCGCGAACTCATGGAAGCCGGTGCTATCGACGTGTGCAACTTCGACCCCAGCTGGGGCGGCGGCCCCACCGAGTGGCGCAAGGTTGCGATGGTGGCGGACACTTACGGGATCTCGGTGCTAAGCCATCTGGAACCCCAAGTGGGCGCGGCACTGGCGGCGTCGGTGCCGAACGGGCTGTGCGTCGAGCTGATGCAACCCGATCGCGACCCGCTCTACCACGCGCTCATCCAGAACAAGCCCCAAATCAAAGACGGGCAGCTCTTTTTGAATGACCTGCCGGGCTGGGGCATGGAGCTGGATGAGGCCTTCATCGCATCGGTCAGGGCCGACTAAACCCGCGAATCGCAACACCCTCACCACGTAAGGTTTTTTGATGTCCTCTTTAATGACGAGTCCCCCCGAAGTCCTGATCAGCGAATGCGGCCCCCGCGACGGCCTGCAGATTCTGTCTCAGATCATGCCGACGGAGCAGAAGAAACAATGGATCGCGCAGCTGCACCAGGCAGGCCTCAGAGAAATCGAGGTCTGCTCGCTCGTACCCGCACGTCTGATGCCGCAAATGGCCGACGCTAAAGAAATCGTCGCCTTCGCAAAAACGCTGCCCGGCCTCACCGTTCTGACTCTGGCGCCCAACCTGCGCGGGGCGGTGGACGCCATCGCCGCCGGCGCCGACAAACTCACGATCCCTGTTTCCGCCAGCATCGAACACTCCAGGGCCAACGTCAGAAAGACCCCCGAAGAGCAAATCGAGATGGTGCGGCAGATCGTTGAATACCGCAACGAACACGCGCCCCATGTCAGCATCGAAGCCAATGTTTCCGTCGCCTTTGGGTGCAGCATCCAGGGTGCCGTGGACGAATCCAGCGTCATTCGTATGGCGGTGGAGCTGGTCAACCTTGGCGCCGATGCCTCCGGGCTGTCGGACACCACCGGCTCTGCCAACCCCC
>JAJUGB010000177.1 GCA_029268595.1 Alcaligenaceae bacterium
ACGTTGTATGGACCGCTTAGAGCTTATCGATTCGGGCCATATTGAAGTGGCGGGGCATCGCGTCAGCGACCCGAACATAGAACTGCGGGCCTTGCGTATGGACGTCGGGATTGTCTTCCAAAGCTACAACCTCTTTCCCCATCTGACCGTGGAAGAAAACGTCATGCTGGCGCCGCGGGCGGTAAAGAAGATGAGCAAATCGCAGGCGCGTGAAATCGCACACCGCACGCTCAGCCAGGTGGGGCTTTCTGATAAGGCACAGTCTTACCCAGAGCAGCTATCAGGCGGGCAGCAACAGCGGGTCGCCATTGCCCGTTCGCTTGCCATGGAGCCCAAAGTCATGCTGTTTGATGAGGTTACATCCGCATTAGACCCGCAGCTTACCAGCGAGGTTCTGCGGGTGATTGAGCAGCTAGCCTCTGAAGGCATGACCATGATTCTTGTCACTCACGAAATGGAATTTGCGTCGCGTGTGGCGGATACGGTCATCTTTATGCATGAAGGCAAGGTGTGGGAGACGGGGCCAGGCTCCATGTTGAAAAACCCACAGACTCCCGAACTGCAATCATTTATGGCCTTTGGTCTGTGACGTTCTCAGGCTTTCTCTTTCCACTAGCGCAGTCATAAATACTCACGGAGACAACGATGAAATTGAACAAAACACTATTGGGCGCCGCCATGGCTGTGTGTATGGGCGTGATGTCCAGCACTGCAGCTGCCGATGCTTTGGCGGATATTCGCGCGGCCAACAAGATTCGGGTAGCCATCGACCTAGGCGCACCGTTTTATGGCTACATCGATGAAAAAATGCAGCCCGTGGGTTCCGATGTAGAGGCGGCCAAGCTTCTAGCTGAAGATTTGGGCGTGGAACTTGAAATCGTTCAAAGCACCAACTCGGCGCGTATCCCTAACTTGCTCTCCAACAAGGCTGACTTGGTGATCTCTTCGCTGTCCATCACGCCGGAGCGTGCCAAGGCGGTGGATTTCTCCATTCCTTACGGTGCGATTCAAGCGGCGGTTGGTGCGCCTAAGAGTCTCGATATCAAGGGAATGGACGACCTTAACGGTAAAGCCGTTGCAGTAACGCGTGGCGGGCCGCAGGACAAATTGGTCTCTGCAGGTGCACCACAGGCCAAAGTCGTGCGCTTCGATGACGAGGCAGCGTCTATCACTGCTGCAGCCACGGGGCAGACCGAAATAGTGGCTATCACGCCACCGATTATCAATGCCATCGCCAAGCGCAACCCGGCACGCGAGTTCGAGGTGAAGTTCGTAATCCAGTCCTATGAGCTGGGTATTGCCATGCGCAAAAACGAGCCGGAACTCATGGCGTGGGTGAACGACTGGATTCGCAGCAACTTGAAGAACGGCAAGTTAAACGACATCCATCTGAAGTACGCCGGTGTACCGATTCCAGAAGAAATCATCAACGGCGCTAACTGATCAATGCTGCCACCTCAGGGTGGCAACCCTTCGCACTGCGTGCAATTTTCCCCAGGAGCAGGAATGAGCAAGTTTTTTGGCGAGATTCGCCAATTGGGTTATGTCGTGGAGGATATCGAAGCGGCGATGGACTATTGGAGCCGCACGCTGGGTGTCGGGCCTTGGTACTACAACCCGAAGGTGCCCATTGAGAACTACCAATATCGTGGCGAGCATTATGAGCCGCACAACTCGGTTGCGTTGGCTAATTCCGGCGTGGTGCAAGTGGAGTTGATTCAGTGTCGCAACGATGTTCCTTCTATGTACCGTGATTTCCTGCGGGCGGGCCGAACAGGCTTGCAGCACGTAGCCTACTGGACAGAGAACTATGACGCTGACATGGAGCGCCTGCTCGCCCAGGGATTTAAGCCGGTGATGAGTGGCGAAGTAGGCGAGCGCGGCCGCTTTGTATATTTCGATACGGAATATCACCCCGGCAGCGTGATCGAGCTTTCTGAAGTGGCCGGCCCCAAGGGCAAGCTGTTCGACCTCATTCGTAACGAGGCCGCAACCTGGGACGGACGTGACCCAGTGCGCGCCTTCCCGGACTTGAAGACGCTATAACGCCAGCAAGCCGATTTTTCCCACTGAATCAATATTGAGAGATCTTCATGGCCCCCGACCGTTTTGAGGCGACATACCTGATTGAAACACCGCTGGATCCTCTTAGGGTTGCCGACATCATGGCGGGGGAGCAGTCCTGCGGTACCTTTACGCGGGTGCAAGGTGAAACCGACGAGCTGCGCAATCGTGCGCGGGCAGTAGTCGAAAGCGTAGACGAGCTGGAAACCGTTAGCCAGCCGGCGCTGCCCAACGCATGGCTGGAACGGCAAAATCATCCGGGCCCCTGGCGCAGGGCGCGCGTGCGCATATCTTTTCCAACGGATAACGTTGGCGCCAACCTGCCGACCTTAGCTTCGACGGTCGCGGGTAACCTGTACGACCTGGGGGAATCGACCGGCATGCGCTTGGAATCCATGCGGATCTCCGCGGATTACCGCAAGCGTTTTGATATGCCGCGTGTCGGTATTGCAGGCACTCGTGCCGCTACCGGCGTGGCTCGCGGAGCCATGGTGGGCACGATAATCAAGCCCAATGTGGGCTTATCGCCTGAACAAACCGCCGCTTTGGTGGCCCAGTTATGTGCAGCAGGTGTGGACTTCATTAAGGATGATGAAATCTGTGCCGACCCAGTGCATGCACCGCTAGCGCAGCGTGTGCCGGCCGTTATGCGCGTAGTTCGTGAACACGAGCAACGTTCCGGCAAGCCGGTCATGGTGGCGTTCAATATCACGGATGAAACCGACGCCATGCTCCGACATGCCGAGCTGGTCGAGCGCGAAGGCGGCAGCTGCGTGATGGTCAGTTTGAACGCATGTGGATTCTCCGCCGTGCAGACTTTGCGTCGGGCCACATCACTGGCCTTGCATGGCCACCGCAATGGCTATGGTGCGTTCTCGCGCCACCCCTTATTGGGTATGTCATTCCAAGCCTACCAGTTACTTTGGCGGTTAGCGGGCGTGGACCATATGCATGTCCATGGGCTGCAAGGGAAATTTTCCCAAAGTGATGAAGAGGTGGTTGCTTCCGCGCGGGATTGCCTTAATCCATTAGCGAGCGGGCTGAATGATGCTGTGCTGCCGGCGTTTTCTTCCGGGCAGTGGGCGGGTACTGTGCCCGTCACCCATGATGCGGTCGGCACAGACGACTTGCTGTTTATGTCCGGCGGCGGCATTCTGGCCCACCCCGACGGCCCGGCAGCAGGGGTGACCAGTTTGAGGCAGGCTTGGGAAGCCGCGCAAGCGGGTATCCCTCTCGCCGATTTTGCACGACATACTTCAGAACTGCGTCGTGCCTTGGAATTTTTTGGTTCGCGCTAATTACCATGAGCGCGAATCAATTGAAGTTGGCCTTCTATGGTGATGACTTCACCGGCGCTACTGACACCCTGGCAACACTAAGCGCGGCAGGCCTGAAGACCCTGCTTTTCATGGGTACGCCCAAGCCTGAACAATTGGCTGCAGCAGGCCCATTGGATTGCCTTGGTATTGCCGGCGCCGCCCGCTCAATGGGCAACGCCGAGCAGCGTGCTGAATTAGAAGGGGTAGGAAGATTTTTCTCAGAGCTTGGCGCGGCTGTGGTGCATTACAAGACTTGCTCCACTTTTGACAGTGCGCCGCAAGTGGGCAGTATTGGCTTGGCGGTACGGACCCTGCAGCAACAGCTTAGGATCAATACCTTCACCGCCTTTGTTGGTGGTCAGCCGAACTTGGGGCGCTACTGCGTATTCGGCAACTTGTTCGCAGCATTTAAGAAAGGCGGTCATGCTTACCGCCTTGATCGCCATCCCACCATGAGCCAGCATCCCGTGACGCCCATGCACGAGGCCGATCTCCGACTTCATCTGGCACATCAAGGTCTTGGCGATTTAGGTTTGGTGCAGTACCCGAGCTATGACCTTTCCGCAGACGAGTTTGATAGTCTGCTAGCTGGCGAAGTGTCGAATCATGCGGACGGCGTATTGTTTGATGTCGGCTGCTTCGACCATTTGCACCATGTGGGCAAGGCGATCTGGCATGCGGCCCGCCACGAACCCATGCTGGCGGTGGGCCCTAGCAGTGTGGCCCAGGCCTTGATCGTGCATTGGGCTGCGACGGCTGGAACAACAATTAGTGTCGTAGCGGATGCTGAAATGCCGGCGATGACGGCCCCTTCGGAAAGCATAGATGCGGGCCCAGCGTTTGTGTTTTCTGGCAGCCGGTCCCCGGTAACGGCGAGCCAGCTGAGCATGGCAAAGTCATATTTGCACGTTCCGATGGCGCCGCGTCTGTTAATGGACGCAGCCAACGCCGCTTACACGAAAGTGCTGGATGAGGTAACCGATGCGCTAAAGAGGGGCGCTCATGTGCTCTCCTATGTCACAGATGAGCCTGTGCCGGGAGACGTGTCGGCGGTTAAGCTGGCCCAGGCATGCGCGGAATTTGTCGCCCGCGTATTGTCCAAGGCTAAACCGCGTCGAGTGGGTGTGGCGGGCGGCGATACCTCAAGTTATACCGTCAAAGCATTGAATGTTTGGGGCCTGTCTTACTTGGGGCAGCTCGACCCGGGCGTGGCACTATGCCGCTTACATTCGGATGACCCTGGCCTTGACGGTGTGGAAGTCATGCTAAAAGGCGGCCAAATGGGGGCCGCCGATATATTCGAAAAGCTGTTGCACTAGAACAAGAGAGGGACGGGACGGTGCATTCGGAGCCATAAGCGTGCAACGAACTTTCGCGCAGAATTGCGGTACGGGCTAAAGTCGGGCAAGAGCCAGATCGCTGAGCAGGCACTGAAATCCATCGGGCAACTCTACGAGATTGAGGCTCAAGCGGCAGGCCTGCCCCCAGAAGCGCGGCAACGATTACGGGGGAAACAAGCCAGGCCCATCGCCCAGGCCTTACATACTTGGATGAAGGCACATCGCTTGAAGGTGCCCGACGGTACCGGCATCGCCCGGGCACTGGAATACAGCCTCAAGCGTTGGGCGGCGTTGACGCGCTACTTGGATGATGGCCGACTGCCCATCGATAACAACTGGATCGAAAACCAGATCCGGCCCGTCGCGTTGGGTTGGAATTATGCACGGCCTGCGATTATGCAAGGTTTTTTTGCTCGCGCCCTCAACGCCTGAAGCAGACTAGGGTTTCAACACATGCTTGCGCATTTCGACTTGCCATAAAAAATCGTGTTTCCTGTGGGTTTCTCACACCACAGGAGCACATTATGTCCACGGATCCATGCCTGGCGACCCTGGTTCGTCAAGATTGGCTCGACGACGGGCCGCTCGATCGTCTCGTTGTGCCGTACATCGAAGCGCTGCGCAGCCAGCGTTATCACGGGCGCACCATTCGCGCCTATGTCGGCTGCCTCGCGCATTTCTCCCATTGGCTGGCGTGTGAGGCCACCGAGTGGTCAGCACCTGATGCGGCTTCGCTCGTTGATCGTTTCTTGCACGATCACCTGCCGACCTGTGCCTGTCCGGCCCCCTGCTATTGCTCGGTCGCGAGTTCGGGGGCAGCGCTGCGCCACCTCCTCAAGTTGTTACCGGTCAGTCAGTCCGAATTGGTGCGTACAGATCCGGTTACGACTGAGCTGGAACGGTTTGGCGAGTATCTCTCAAACACCTGCGGGCTCACGCCCGTTACTCGCGACCGGCGTCTCCGCCTCGTCAGTTCCTTTCTCGTTCGGACATTCGGGCCCCAGGAGCCAACGGTGTCGAAGATTTCTAGCGTGCAGTTGGATGAATTCTTCGCGGAACTCAGCACGCACTTGCAACCGTCATCGCTGCGAACGGCATGCGACAGCCTTCGTAGCTACTTTCGTTATCGGGCTCTGCTCGGTGACTCGACTACATCGCTGGCCGCAGCCTTGCCAAGGATCGCGGATTGGCGACGCACTACCTTGCCCAAAGTCCTCTCCGATGCCGAACTTGAATCCTTCTTGGCCACGTTCGATCTCACTGATGCAGTCGGGCTGCGAGATTACGCGATTGCACGCTGCCTGCTTGATCTGGGGCTACGCGG
>JAJUGB010000178.1 GCA_029268595.1 Alcaligenaceae bacterium
ACGCCGTAATGGGCGCGCTGGTCGTGCAATTAAGCGACGAAGATATCGACAACCTGGCTGCCTGGCTGTCCACCTTGCCTGGGCCGCTGGGCACGCGGCGTTAGGCAGGCAGTGCGGCGCGCTTAATGGCGCGTCGCGTACCGCCGGATCAGCTCCAGATAACGTTCATTATCCAAAGGTTTATTCAGACGCTGGGCTTCCCATATCACTTCGCCCAGCGCTTCCATAATGATATGGATGGCGTCGTGCGCGTTGCGTGTCGTTAACAGATGTTGGTGCGCGGCCCTTATGCCCGGCGGGTGGTCAATAGAAAGCTGCTCTTTTATGGCCAAGTGCATGGACATATGCAAAAACGGGTTGGTTTTTCCTTGTGCAACGGTGTAGTCAGCGTGCGCCTTGTCCGGGTCTTCCAATATGTCGTGGTATTCGGGGTGCAACAATATAATTTCCACGGCCATGGTTTCTAGCGGGCTTAACACCGCATTGGTTCGGTGCTTTTGCCAGGCGCTGGTAAAAAATTGACGTACGTCGTCACGTGAGGGTGTGAACATGCCGCGACTGCAGAAGTAAAATTGGCAGCCGGCACATGGGTAAGGTTTGCGCTGTGCCGGTTTGTGTGTGAAGGTGCCTGGGGCTTGCGATGCGAATGCAGTGCCCGCCAACAGACACGTCGTGTTTATTATAGGCATTTCAGGGCCTTCGCGGTTGTGCCCACACAGTGTGGCGGGGTGTTCCGGGTACAAATCCGCACTGATATGCGCTAAACTAGTCTTATATAAGACTGCGGTTTGTCGCGCTGTGCGGTTCACCACGCCGGCCCGCCGCAATCAAACAAACAAGGAAACGGTTACCCCGGTTCCGAACGTTATTGGTCGTCCCGGCAACACGCCTGGATCCTCTCCTTATGGAGCACTACTGGAGCGTCCATGTCTTATCAGCACATCAAGGTACCCGCAGCGGGTCAAAAAATAACGGTCAATGCCGACTTTTCGCTCAACGTCCCCGACGAGCCCATCATCCCCTATATCGAAGGCGATGGCACCGGTGTCGACATCAGCCCTGTCATGATCAAAGTGGTGGATGCCGCGGTTGCCAAGGCGTACGGCGGCAAGCGCAAAATCCACTGGATGGAAATCTATGCGGGCGAGAAGTCCACACAAGTCTACGGCCCCGACGTCTGGTTGCCCGAAGAAACGCTGGATGCTGTGCGCGATTACGTGGTGTCAATCAAAGGTCCCCTGACCACACCGGTGGGTGGCGGCATCCGTTCGCTGAACGTGGCCCTGCGCCAGCAACTGGACCTGTACGTGTGCTTGCGCCCGGTTCGTTACTTCAACGGCACCCCCTCGCCCGTACGCGAGCCCGAAAAAACCAACATGGTCATCTTCCGCGAAAACTCGGAAGACATCTATGCCGGTATCGAGTTTGAGGCCGAATCGGAGAACGCCAAGGCGCTGATCGACTTCCTGCAGAACCGTCTGGGTGTCAACAAAATTCGCTTCCCGGCCACCTCGGGTATTGGCGTCAAGCCAGTATCGCGCGAAGGGACCTATCGCCTGGTACGCAAAGCCATCCAGTACGCCATCGATAACGACCGCTCGTCGGTAACGCTGGTGCACAAGGGCAACATCATGAAGTTCACCGAAGGTGGCTTCCGTGACTGGGGCTACGAAGTTGCCATGAAAGAATTTGGTGCCGAGCTGATCGACGGCGGTCCGTGGTGCAAATTTAAAAACCCGAAAACGGGTCGCGAAATCACCGTTAAAGACTCCATCGCCGACGCCTTCCTGCAGCAAATTCTGCTGCGTCCGGCCGAATACGACGTCATCGCTACACTTAACCTGAACGGCGACTACATCTCCGACGCCCTGGCCGCCCAGGTGGGTGGTATTGGCATTGCCCCGGGTGCCAACTTGTCTGACTCCGTCGCCATGTTTGAAGCTACACACGGCACGGCACCCAAGTACGCGGGTAAAGACTACGTCAACCCCGGTTCGTTGATTCTGTCGGCCGAAATGATGCTGCGCCACATGGGCTGGACGGAAGCCGCTGACCTGATCATCAGCAGCATGGAGAAATCCATTCAGTCCAAGAAAGTCACCTACGACTTTGCCCGTCTGCTTGAAGGCGCCACCCAAGTTTCGTGCTCTGGCTTCGGCGAAGTCATGATCGAAAACATGTAAGACTGTCTACAGCAGTCTGCTGAAGTCTAGAAACCCGCATGGCCATTGGCTTTGCGGGTTTTTTCGTATTGTGGCCGAGAGGCAAAATCCGTCGGGTTGGTCAAAAAATCGGTCGGTGCGGGCGTCAGTGAAATGCGAGAGCATTTCGGCCCCGGGTGGCGCATGTACTATGTTCAACGAGGCGATGTGTTGATTGTGATGCTCGGCGGTGGTGACAAGTCCACACAACAGGCCGATATCAAGCGGGCTATCGCACTGGCGTATACCTTGCAGGAGTAACGCATATGACCAAAACAATCAAAATTTCCAAACTGCCTGAATTTGACATGGCGGAACTTCTGCAGTCAGATGAAGACATTGCCAACTATCTGACGGCGGTTCTCGAAGAAAACGATCCTGATGAGCTCCCGCACGCCTTGGGTGTTATTGCTCGTGCACGAGGTATGACTGAAGTTGCACGAGCCAGCGGTTTGACACGTGAGGCGCTTTACAAGGCTTTGCGACCCGGTTCACATCCTCGTTTTGACACCATTGCGCGTGTATGTTCTGCGTTGGGCGTACAGCTAAGTGCACGACCGTTACACTCAGAGGATTTTAGTGGCGATTCAAACCTTTGATCGACATCGGCCAGTTCAATCGGAATGACGGAGCGCTTATCCTGTTGAGCAGATGCTGCGGTTACATGCGGTCCAGGTTTTCCTGGATCCTCTGGATCAGTTCTGGAAACTGGACCTGTTCCTGGTAATACAGGCTGGAAGTTCTCTGGAATTCTTGCGTGAAGCGCCGCAGTAACTCAGGATCAGTAAGAAGGAAAGCCGGGTTCTTGGCTATAACCTGTTCGTCGCCGGTACGAAAGCGCTGAGCTTTGCGCGCAGCATAAGCAGGTTGTCGCATGAAGTCCTGAATTTCATCCAGCGTCAGTAGGCAGTAAACGTCGTAGTAGTGGCGCAGGAAATTGGCTGGAAACTGATTCGACGCCTGGAGTTGCCGGAATTTGGTGGAGATCGTCTGCAGCTTCTCGACGAAGGTGTGGGTTGGCGAATAGCAGAGAACATCCTTCGCCCGATTGTCAGCGACTGAAATTCCATGTTCGCGCGCAGTGTCGAACGCCCAAGATGAAATAGTGACGGGGCGGTTCGGAGCCGTATCGTCGAAGCCAAGTTCCAGAAGGATGCCTTCTTTGATCCCAGCCAGTTGCGGCGCCTGGGCTGCGTAGAGCAGGCGGATCCCGGCGCTACGCAGCTTGGCATCATCAAACTGCATGTCGCGCTGCACATCTATGATGCCGGGGATGCTAATGCGCTCGGTCAGGGTGTCGTAGTAAGCACGTCGTGAGGCGATATGAGCGGGACGGTCATGGTTGCGACCGGTCATGACATGAATATCAGCAGGTGGCTCAATACGGATGTCGATGTCTTCCGAAAATCGGTGGATGACACCAAACCCTTTGGATAGTGAAGTGCCGCCCTTCAACTCGAAGTGAAAGCCCAGGGACTGCAGCCCCAGAGGCAATGCATGATCCAGTAATCTTTTTCCACCAGACCGGGGTCTATGCTTTTCTGATCCGCAACAACCAGGATCAGGTCCTTGAAATCGGGGAGTTCATGCAGGAACGGGGTCATCCATCCAGGCCTTGATGTGTTTGCGCGTCGCTGCATTACCGTACAGTTCAACGGCTTCATGCAGCTCGGGGGATTCCAGGGAGGGCCACAGGCTGCGGGCGCGATCCAGAACGCTGTCCCGGTCTTCAGCCAGTTCGTCCAGGTTGTTCAATAGATCCACGAACAGGAACTCGGGTGTGAGCTGAAGCGGGAACCGGGGTTTGACACGGAAATCGAATTCCCGATTGCCCAGCTTGAAGACGCCGTGGCGCTTGCGGTTGTAGACCAGTGTGCGGTTGTAAAGCTGGGTCGTTCCAAGGCCCACAGTGTTGTAGGCGGACGGCGAGAAAAGCAGAAAGTCTTTGTCACCGCGCAGGAAAGATTGCACGACCAGGTGGTCGTCGGGGGGCAGCGGCCCAAACCGTGAGAGCTTGGGTACGTGATACAGCCCCTGGGCCAGCTTTCTGAGTTTTCCTGCGGCCACCAATTTGCTCAAGTCCCGATCAACTGCAGACGACAGACGCGACAAATCTTCGCGCCGGTATACATTTCCTGCGCGAAGGTGATCGGCCAGGGCTGCAGCAGAGCCCTTGAGCGAAGCAGAATGGTGGTGTTGGGTCGTCATGGTCAGAATGCTATTTGCATGATTTTCCATTGATGTTTCATGCATTCTATCATCTAATCAGGTTGCTGAAACGGCGGCTGTACTGGATCTCATCGGTCGCATCGAGCACGGGGTCTTTGCATGACCATTAACGCGCGATGGGGCTATTGACTCGTAAAAAGGGGGCTTGGAGCCACTATTGCAGACGCCTTCGCTCACCACGGGGCTGATGTAGCGATCAGCTACGTAGCATCGAAAGATAAAGCAGAAGCGGTCGTGGAAAAGTTAAAGGCAAAGGGGGTTAGGGCCTTTGCGATCGCCAATGACCAAGGCGACACTAAGGCGGCCAAACCCATGATCGACGGCGTGATCACACAGTTCGGCAAACTGGATATTCTTGTGAATAATGCCGCTGTTGTGGCCAAGGGGCAACAGGTCGACGCCCCTGATCTCGACACTGCCGCCCTCGACCGGCAGTGGCACATCAATGTCATGGGCACGGTCGCCACCACACGCGCAGCGGCGCCTGTTCTGTCCGATGGCGGCCGAATCATATTTATTGGTTCGCGCAACGGTACCCTCGCGCTAATTCCGGGCGTTGCAGATTACGCCGGAACGAAGGCGGCGCTTATTGGGTACGCCAAGGGTGTTGCTCGTGACCTTGGTGGACGTGACATCACGGTCAATGTTGTCCAACCGGGGGCCATGCCGACCGACATGATGGCAGAGGTTATGGGAGGCAAGGTGGCTCCTGAGTCCTTTTTGGACATGCATCCCATACGTCGCATTGCAACGATTGAAGAAGTGTCGGCACTCGTTTGTTTCCTGGCCGGACCGAATGGAGGCTACATCACAGGTGGCGTGATCGACGTGGCTGGCAGTCTGGGAATTTGAGGCCGGATGAAATGCAACTTATTTACCTTAATTGACAAGGATACAAAATGACCACGACATTAGGCGCAAAATCAACCGCCGATCAGGTGCTTGCCGATATCGACTTAAAGGGAAAGCGATACCTGATCACGGGCATTTCGTCGGGCATAGGTTTGGAAACGGCTCGGTCGCTAGTGTCTCATGGCGCAACGGTCCTCGGCGCTGTCAGGGATCTTGCCAAGACGGAAGCGGCTACAGCACTCATTCGTGAGTCAGCGTCAAAACACGCGGGTCGTCTTGATCTGATTGAGCTTGACTTGGCATCGCTCAATAGCATTCGCGCTTGCGCAAATAAACTTCTGGATAGCGGATGGACGTTCGATGCAATTATCGCGAACGCTGGGGTCATGGCAACGCCGTTTGGTCGTACGGCGGACGGTTTTGAAACTCAATTTGGTATCAACCATATCGGTCATTTTGCATTTATAAATGAAATTGAGCCCCTGCTTGTGGATGGCGGGCGCCTGGTGGTGCTTTCGTCTCAGGCGCATCGTGTCGCTGACGTCGATCTTGAAGATCCGAATTTCGAGCGGCAGGCCTATGACCCGTTTGTCGCCTATGGCCGATCGAAGACGGCGAATGCGCTCTTTGCGTTGGCGTTTGACGGACGGCATCG
>JAJUGB010000179.1 GCA_029268595.1 Alcaligenaceae bacterium
AGGCCCGGACACGAGGCCCGGCCCAGCACCGGGTTAAGAACCCGACGTTCCGTCGCAAATCGACCCCGCCACCCTCAATGAAAACGGCTACTTTAATTAACCGGCACTAACGTAATCTCGGCAATCCGTGCCTTCCACTCAGCCGGCCCCGTCTCATGCACAGACGTGCCTTGAGAGTCCACGCATACCGTCACCGGCATATCCTTTACGTCGAACTCGTAAATAGCCTCCATGCCGAGGTCTTCGAAACCCACCACCCGAGCACCACGAATAGCCTTAGAAACCAAATACGCCGATCCACCCACCGCCATCAGATAAGCCGACTGATGCCGACGAATGGACTCAATGGCCACAGGGCCGCGCTCGGCTTTACCAATCATGGCAATCAGGCCGGTTTTCTCCAACATCATGTCGGTGAACTTGTCCATTCGTGTGGCGGTAGTCGGACCTGCCGGACCAACAACTTCGTCGCGGACCGGATCCACCGGCCCCACGTAATAGATCACACGGTTGCGAAAATCGACCGGCAGTGGCTCACCGCGCTCGAGCATGTCCTGAATCCGCTTGTGCGCTGCATCGCGACCAGTGAGCATCTTGCCCGTAAGCAGCAAAGTCTGGCCGGGTTTCCATGAGGCCACTTGCTCTTTGGTGAGCGTATTGAGGTCCACCTGCAAGGACTTGTTGTAGTCAGGAGCCCAATTTACATCCGGCCAGTCCGAAAGCGAAGGCGGTGTCAATTGCGCGGGGCCCGAACCGTCGAGCACAAAGTGCACGTGACGTGTCGCCGCGCAGTTCGGAATCATGGCGACAGGTTTAGAGGCCGCGTGCGTGGGGAAAGTCTTGATCTTGACGTCGAGCACCGTGGTCAGACCGCCCAGGCCTTGCGCGCCGATCCCAAGGGCGTTGACCTTTTCGTAGAGCTCGATGCGCAACTCTTCCAGCTTGTTCTGCGGCCCTCGCTCCAGAAGCTCGTACATATCAATGTCTTCCATGAGCGACTGCTTGGCCATGAGCATGGCTTTTTCAGCCGTGCCGCCGACGCCAATACCCAGCATACCTGGAGGACACCAGCCTGCTCCCATTTGCGGCACCGTCTTCAACACCCAGTCCACCAGCGAATCGCTGGGATTGAGCATGACAAATTTAGACTTGTTTTCGGATCCGCCGCCCTTAGCCGCTACCTGCACATCCACCGTGTTGCCCGGGACGAGTTCCACGCTCACGATACAGGGCGTGTTGTCACGAGTGTTTTTACGGGTAAACAGCGGATCGTCCAACACAGAAGCGCGCAGGGGATTGTCCGGGTTGGTGTAACCCCGTCGCACGCCCTCATCACACAACTCTTGAAGGCTGAGACGAGTGTCCAATCGCACATCCATGCCGACCTTCAAGAAGACATTCACAATGCCGGTATCTTGGCAAATAGGACGTCGGCCTTCCGCGCACATGCGCGAGTTTGTCAGTATCTGGGCGATGGCGTCACGCGCCGCCGGGTTCTGCTCGCGCTCGTATGCGCGTGCCAGGTGCTGTATGTAATCAGTCGGGTGGTAATAACTGATGAACTGCACCGCGTCGGCGATGGACTGAATCAGGTCGCTTTCTTTGATTAGAGTGGTCATGATTTAAAGAGACGAAAAATTGCGCATGCCGCTACGCATGCGGCTACCTGCAAGGGCGAAGCGCGACGTTTGCTTCATGCGCGGCGTTTACTTGCCTTGCCAGACAGGCTTGCGCTTCTCGGCAAAGGCGGTGGCGCCTTCTTTGGCATCCGCCGAGGCAAAAATGTGAGCCACCCGTGGACGTTGTAAATCAAACATATCGGATTGGCGCCAATCCTTGGATTCGGCCACGATGTTCTTTGCGGTCTGGACCGCGAGCGGGCCGTTCTCGGCAATGATGCGGCCGAGTTCCAACGCACCCTCTAGCGCTTTGCCGGCTTCGGTAAGCCGGTTGACCAAACCAAAATGGTGAGCGCGCTGAGCGGACAGCATCTCGCCCGTCAATATGACTTCCATTGCAATATGGTGCGGTATCCGTTGAGGAAGACGCAGCATGCCGCCCGAGCTTGGAACCAGGCCGCGTTTGGTTTCCGGCAAGCCAAAATTGGCGTTGTCCGCTGCCACGATAAGGTCGCATGCTAAAGCGAGCTCGCAACCGCCAGCCAAGGCATAGCCTTCCACCGCCGCAATCAGCGGCTTGGCAGGCGCCTTTTCGCAAAGGCCGCCAAAGCCGCGACCAGGGATCAGCGGCCGCTGCCCGGTGCTGGCGAAGGCTTTCAGATCCATCCCCGATGAAAATGTGCTGCCCGCCCCCGTCAACACGCCCAGCACCAGTTCATTATCGCTGTCCAGCCGTTCGAAGGCGGCCGCCATTTCTTGAGCCGTCTCGAAGTTGATGGCATTACGCGCCTCAGGCCGATTGATGGTAATTACAAGAATACGATCGACGACATGGGTGTTGACGAGTTCTGACATAAAAGCAGTCTCCCGGGCCGCGGACTTGTCGGCCACGTAAACAAATGGAAATGGACGTTAACCCAGTATCATACGACCAATTCTCTGGACGGCGAAAACTTCGGCCGCCTCGCCCCGGCACGGAAGCAAGCTAAAATCGACTGTTTTGCGGCTACCGCGCCTAACCGGCTATTGCTCATGCTCACGTTTCAGCAAATCATCCTGACGCTCCAGCAGTTCTGGGACCGACAAGGCTGTGCGCTCCTGCAACCCTACGACATGGAAGTAGGTGCGGGCACTTCACACACAGCCACCTTCTTGCGGGCCATTGGCCCTGAACCCTGGCGAGCCGCCTACGTACAGCCGTCACGACGCCCCAAGGATGGGCGCTATGGCGACAACCCGAATCGGCTGCAACACTACTATCAATATCAGGTGGTATTGAAGCCGGCGCCGTCAGACATTCTTGACATCTACATCGACTCGCTCAAAGCCCTGGGTATCGACCCGGCGCAACACGACATCCGCTTCGTCGAGGACGACTGGGAGAACCCCACTCTGGGCGCATGGGGCCTGGGCTGGGAAGTCTGGCTTAACGGAATGGAAGTAACTCAATTCACTTACTTCCAACAAGTAGGGGGGCTGGATTGCAACCCCACTATGGGTGAAATTACTTACGGACTCGAGCGACTGGCCATGTACCTGCAGGGCGTGGAAAGCGTCTACGACCTCGTGTGGACTCAAGGGGCAGAAGGCCGGCCCGTACTGTATCGCGACGTGTTCCATCAGAATGAGGTGGAGCAGTCGACCTACAACTTCGAATACGCCAGCACCGACATGCTATTTGGTCACTTCAATGACTACGAGGCCGAAGCGAAGCGCCTCATTGAAGTGCCCCTGGCCCTGCCGGCGTACGAAGTCACGCTCAAGGCTGCGCACACTTTCAACATGCTTGATGCGCGGGGCGCCATCAGCGTCACGGAAAGGGCTACTTATATTGGCCGCATCCGGAATTTGTCGCGCGCCGTGGCACACGCTTATTACGAATCACGTGAAAAACTGGGTTTCCCCATGTTAGGCAATCGTGCTGCTTCGGAGGCCGCACAATGAGCCACGCCCCCATTATGGATACACGCCCCCTATTGGTCGAGCTCCTTACTGAAGAGCTCCCGCCCAAGGCGCTGCTTAACCTGGGCCAAGCAATTGCTCGAGGATTGCAGACGGCGCTCGATAAGCAACACTTGCTTGCCCCGGACTGTACGGTCGAGCACTTCGCGACCCCGCGACGCCTTGCCGTCAGGTTGGGCGCCGTGCGCCAGCAGGCCCCGGACCAGACGTTCACCGAGAAGCTCATGCCTGTAAAAGTCGGCCTGTCAGCCGACGGCCAGCCCACACCAGCCTTAACCAAGAAGCTGGCGAGCAAGGGACTGGAGCATCTGCGCCCTGACGACCTCATCCGAGAGTCGGACGGCAAACAAGACTACCTTTACGCCCGTGGCACCGCTAAAGGTGCAGTCCTGACGCACGCTTTGCAGCCGGCACTAGAGCAAGCCATTGCAAACCTGCCCATACCCAAGGTCATGCAATACCAATTGGAGGACGGCGTCAGTACCGTCAAGTTCGTGCGACCCGCACATGGGCTGCTTGCGTTGTGGGGCAAGCAGGTGGTTCCGGCCCAAGTGCTTGGCCTGCAGGCTCAGCACATGACGTGGGGCCACCGGTTCATGGGCAACCACCCCATCACCATTGAAGACGCTGCCGATTATGAAGAGCGCCTGTTGGTAGACGGCCGGGTTGTTGCCTCTTTCGAAAAGCGGCGTGACAGCATCGCAGCATTGCTTGAAGACCACTCTCAGGCGTTAGACGCCACCCTGGGTGACGATCCCGAAGTGGCGGCACTGCTCGACGAGGTGACGGCACTTGTCGAGTACCCGGCGGTCTACGTCGGCGAGTTCGATGAACAGTTCCTTGAAGTTCCGCCCGAGTGCCTGATCCTGACCATGCGTTTGAACCAGAAGTATTTTCCTCTGTTCGAACCCGGCACCGGCAAGCTGCTGCCTCGCTTTTTAATTGTCAGCAACATGCAGGTTTCCGACCCTGCCAACATCATTCAGGGCAACGAGCGCGTCGTGCGCCCGCGCCTGGCCGACGCTCAGTTTTTCTTTGACACAGACCGAAAGGTTGCTCTTGAAGAGCGGGTGCCACAACTGGCAGACAGCGTCTACCACAACCGCCTGGGCTCCCAGCTGGATCGTATCCAGCGCGTACGCCGCATCGCCACTCATCTCGCTGCGCAATTGGGCGCCGATCCTGAATTAGCCGATCGGGCAGCTCTGTTGGCCAAGGCCGATCTCAACTCCAACATGGTGGGCGAGTTCCCGGAATTGCAAGGCATTATGGGCGCCTACTACGCCCAGGCCGACGGCGAAGCACCTGCGGTGGTCGAAGCCATACGCAATCAATACCGTATCCGCCTTGACGCACCAGTCAACGCCGAGTCACTCGTTGCCGCCATCCTGTTCATCGCCGAACGTGCGGAGACCTTGGTGGGAATCTGGGGCATAGGTCTGGCGCCCACCGGCGAGCGAGATCCTTACGGATTACGTCGTGCTGCGCTAGGCATCATCAGCGCCTTTGAGCAATTGGCCGCGGGAGGGTTCCTCGCCATTCCGGCGGCCGAAGGCCCTGACCTCGCCGGCTTGTTGAACTTCGCCGCCAGCACTTTCCCTGAAGGTGTCTTAAAGGAAGATACCGTTAACGAGGTCATCGAGTTCGTCTACGAGCGCTATCGCAATCAGCTATTGGGCGAGCACGATCGCAATGTGGTTGACGCGGTACTGGCCCTGTTTCCGCCTTTGCACGAAGTGCACGCGCGCATCGCGGCCTGCGCACATTTTGCGGAGCAATCGGCATCCGTAAGCCTGGCTGCCGCCAACAAACGTATTGGCAATTTGCTAAGGAAGGCCGAGGGCGATTCGGGCACTCTCGATGCCTCCCGCCTCACAGAACCGGCCGAGCAGGCCTTGGCGCAGGCCATAGAGCAGCTGAAACCCTTGGCGCAGCAACAATTCAACCAAGGCGACTTTACTGCCAGCCTGGCGACACTCGCCCAGGCCCGTGAGCCTGTCGACGCCTTCTTCGATGATGTCATGGTAATGGCAGAAGATCCGGCCGTACGGGCCAATCGGCTGGCTCTGCTGGCCGAGCTTCACCGGATGATGAACAGAGTGGCCGATCTTTCAAGGCTGGCGCAGTGAAGCTTGCCATTCTTGATCGCGACGGCGTCATCAATCTGGACAGTCCGCATTTCATAAAGAGTCCGGACGAGTGGATACCCATAGAGGGCAGCCTGGAGGCCATTGCCCGGCTTTCGCAGGCTGGCTGGCGCGTGGTCATCGCCAGCAACCAGTCCGGACTCGCACGTGGATTGTTCAGCATGGAAACGTTAAACGCCA
>JAJUGB010000180.1 GCA_029268595.1 Alcaligenaceae bacterium
ATCGACAAAAGCCACATAGCCCGGCACCTTGTAGTAGGCCAGCCGTTGCAACGTGTAGTTGACGATATCCTTGGCCAGGGCTGCCATGTCTGCGGGGGCCACCGGTTCGTTGGGAACCACGCAAGCCAGTACTTCATCGCCCCGGATTTCGTCCGGGACGGCCGCAACGGCTGCCGATTTGATGGCAGGATGGTGCAGCAGCACGCTTTCGACTTCCACCGCAGATATATTTTCGCCGCTACGGCGAATGACGTTCTTTTTGCGGTCGACAAAGTGCAGGTAGCCGTCTTCGTTGCGACGTACGATGTCGCCCGTATGGAACCAGCCGTCCTTCCAGGCTTCCTGAGTGGCGGCTTCGTCCTTCAAGTAGCCGGCAAAGAAACCATAGCGCGGATTGTCGCCAGCGTGTTTGACAAGAAGCTCGCCGTTTTCATTGGGCGCGGCGGGTTGCCCGGCATCGTTGACGATGCGCACGAGAACATCTTCCTGTTCCTTGCCAAAACAGCTGGTTCCAATAAAACGGGGCTCTTGGTTGGCGATGACGACGGCCCCGGAGCCCGTTTCGGTCATGGCCCAAGCCTCTAGTAAAGGAAAGCCGAACCGTTCCTCAAATGGCTGATGCAAAGTGGGATCAATACCCGCGCCGAAACCAAAGCGCACTTGGTGTTGAGTGTCCAGAGGCGAGGGCTCGGCCTTCATGAGTATGGCGGGCATCACGCCCAGGTAGTGCACTACTGTGGCACGAGACTGGCGCACCGTGTCCCACCACGTGCGGGGATGGAAACGGTCGAGTGGAATCAGGCAGCCGCCGGTCACCACCATGGCCATGGTCGAGCATGCCATGGCGTTCATATGGACCAAAGGCAAGGGGGTAAGCATGCGCTCTTGCCCCTCGCGCAGTGTGGCGAGACCCCCCACATTGGCATACCAATGCCCAGCGTGCAGGTAGTACTCGTTGGGCAGAATGCAGCCTTTGGGCCGGCCCGTTGTGCCCGAGGTGTAGAGCAAGCCGCATTCGGTCTGGCTATGCGGTTCTTGATCGGCCTGGGGTGCCGTGAAGGCGGGGCTTTGAGGCGCCTCGCCCGGGCTGATGACAACCAACGGACGTCCGGCAGCTTTTGCCGCCGCTTCTAAATCGGCACGGCGACCCGGCAAAGAAATGGCCAGGGCGATTTCCGAGTGTCCAACAAGGTATTCCAGCTCGGCGGAACGCATGTCTGCATTGATGGGAACTACCGAGACACCCAAGGCGTTCAGGGCGAACCAATGCAGGAAGAAGGTGGGGCGGTTCTCGAGCAGCAGGCCGGCACGATGCCCGTGGCCGTAGCCGGCTTTGGCGTACATGAGCTTAAGCGCCTCGATTTCTTCGCGCGCCTGCTCGTAAGTGATTTCGCCTGCCTCGATGCCGTAGATTTCAGCGGTTTCCGGGACGACGTGAAGAAAAGGATTATGAGGCCATTTACTGGCCGTCTGCATGAAAGCCTGATAAACCGTGGATGCCAAAATCCTTTCCTTACATGAAAAGTTGAATACTGCGTAGTGCTGCGTCCCGGTTCAAAAGGTCGACGCGCTTTTGCTTGATGCGCAACTGGCCGCCTTCGTCCTTGAGTTGGAACGTGGACCATCCGGCGTACAAGGTTTGTTGATCGAGCCGTGTTTCTACATAGTGGAAGGCGGCACCCACAACATATTGTCCCTGGGTGGGTTGATGCCAGGCATCGTCGCTATGGACCTCGGGGCGTTGAAGCAAGTGGTGGCAGCGGCTTTTGGGTTGCTGCGAGAAGGTGCGATGGCCCGCCAGGCGCTCTATGCGCACTCGAAGCAGTAGTTTGTCTTCGTAGAGCAAAGAAGTTTGCAGGCGCGGATCGGTCTGGTCATGAGTAAGCGGCATCCAGTAATAACCGTCTTCGGCGAACAGGTCGAGCCAGTCTTCAAACTGAAGCGAGTCCAGCAGCTTGGATTCGGCATAGACGAAATCAATTAATTGCTGGTCGCTGATGACGCCCATAGCCTCGGGCTGATCCGTTAAGGTGCTCATGCCGTCTCCTTCAAAGGCGCCTCGACCTTGCTCATGCTGGCAGTCATGTAATGGGCCCAGGCGCGGTATTGGTTCCGCATCTGCCATTCGTTGGTGCCGTTAGTGACTTCGTTCTTGCGCTGTTCCTCGCCCGGCTCGTACAGCCGGGCCACATTCACCCAGTCCAGCCCACGTGAATGCAAGCCGTGCTGGGCGCGCTCGTAGACCTCGTGGTCGTCGTGACCAACGATGGAGGTGGGCGCGTTGATAAGCCGGTTATACATTACGGTGCGCTCCAGCAGTTTGTCGGGCGCGCCAACCAGGCGGAAGGTCCAGGACTCGACCAGGGTTTTACCGGCGGAGATGGGCTTGAATACGCGTAGCGTCTGGATGGGGCCCTTCACCATGATGTTGGGGAAGTAGGTGGTGTTGTGCCGCACATCGCCCAGAATTTGCCCGGCGCGTTCTTCGCCATATGCCTCGACCATAGCGTCCCAGTAGCCGGGGATGTCGGAATAGGCAGCGTGGATGGAGTCCGAGACGCCGGTATGACCGTGGCCGTTTTCCCAGACGCGTATCCCCATGCCTTCAAAGAATTCGTAGGGCGAAATAAAGGGGGCGAATAGTTCGACCGCCATGGGTTTGGGCGTGCCCTCGGGGGCTTCCTTCCAGACTTTGACTGCCGTGCCGGCCGACGATTCGTGCGCCACCATAGGGTGGCAGGTGTCGGTCTGGTTATCGACCAGCATCTTCCAGTTGCAGTCGTGCATATAGCGCAGGACGCCGCCCGCGACTTCCAGCTTGCCCTCGGGCGAACGATCGACCATGTTGTCCAGCGTGGACAGGGACTCGCCGAAGAACTCTTCAAAGCTCGGCCCTTCGTCGTTTAATCGGCAAAACACAAAGCCGCGGTAATCGCGCACATTGCGCACTTTGCCCATGCCCTCGTGCGCTTCGCATTCGTTGAAGACTTCGGGGTTGTAGCCCCGCTTGAGCGGCAGCGCCAACAGCGATCCGTCAAATTTGAACGACCACGCATGATACGGACAACGCAAGAAGCGACCGGCATTGCCTGTCAGGTCTGACACCACCATGACGCCCTTGTGCGGGCAGCGGTTATGCAGGACTCGTATGCTGCCATCGGTGTCGCGCACCATGACGACGGGCTGGTCGCCCACGGTGGTCGTGTAGAAGTCGCCCGGATTGGGAATTTGACTGGCGTGACCCACGTAAACCCAGGTGTTGGCGAAGAGATTTTCCATTTCCAGTTGGAAGATCTCTTCGCTGACGAACAGGTCTTTGTGGACCTCGGTCGGGCGCACCAGCGCCCGGATTGCCTCGGGATTGTCTCTGTAACCCATGCTTGCCTCTTTCGGAAGTGTATGCACGGCTTAGCCGTTACGTTTATGCGGCCATTTTTAGTTCTTGCCCGATCATGGTGTTGAGCTTGTCTCCATGATCGTCTGCCAGGGCCGCCTCGCGAAGTGCTTTCAGACGGCTGGCTGCGTCGGCCTGGCCGCGCAACTGGCGCGCCGCATCCAGCAAACGGTGATACTTGCTGGTGCCGCGCTCGTGTGTGTCGCTGTAGCCCTTGATCAAGCGGCGGCAATTGACGATTTCGACCGCCAGATCGTAATCAACAGGCGCTGTCTGGCAGATGAGCTCGAGCCACTCGTCCAGCACTTGCGCTTCCGCTTCGTGGCGCAGCGTGCTGCGGCGGAAGCGTCGCATGCCACTGAGGCTGTAAAGCATCAAGAAGCCGGACAAGGTGCCACTTTGCAAGAATCGACCCTTTTGGCAGAAGCGCTCGATGATGGGGCGCAAGGTCTTGTGATTGAGAATCCAGCGGCCCAGGGAAGCCGGCATTGTGCCGGCGATTTCGGCCACCTGGGGATGCATGTATTCAGTCGTGTACAAGAGCTGGTTATCTTTTACCCCTACCTCTTGACGTACGCGTTCGAAGCGCGAGCCACGTGTCTTGAGGTCGGCCACTCGAATGACGTCGTCGTACGCCATAGCCACGGCCACGTAGCGCGCCGCTGCCGTGGTCAGCGCCCACGACTTGGCGGGGCCGCCATGCTTTTCGTCCAGATCGCGCAAAATGCGCATGTGGTCGAGGTACTGTCGGGCGTAGGCCAGGTCTTGGAACTCGAGCGTGCGGCGCAGGCCGGCGCTCATGAGTGAATGCGCTTCGGCCGGAAAGTGCTGGTGCATTTCGTCCAGCAGGCGCTGCACTTTGGGGTGACGGGCCGTCTTGGCTACAGGAGCTTCGGGACGACTGGTGTCAATGAGCGGTGGGACTTCCGGCGCGTTAGCGATGGCGTCGTACCCGAGCGCGAAAGCACGCAAGCTGGGTTCAACGCCTTTGCCGCCACGACGTATGGTGTCTTCGAAGTCTTCGCGCGAAAACGGCAGAACGCCGCTGGCTGCAATGGCGCCAAACAAGCTTGCGCTGATTACACTGCCCGCTTTGTCAGCCAAAGCTTGCAGATCGGTACAGTAAAAGCGGCGCGCCGCGGCAATGCCGGCTTCGATCACTTTGTTGGGGTCGCTGATGCCGTTTCCGCGGGCCGACTTTTCGCCCACGGCATAGCTGCGGTGTGAAGACGAAATCAACACGCTGCGGTCGGGGGTGACTAAGCCACGCTGTATGGCGCGTCCGCCTTCCATGAGTTCGGCTGCAACCACCAGGTCTACGTCGCCCGGAGTCGGCATGAGAGCCAGCGCCGGTTGACGGCCCGCTTGCTGCACGGCCGACTCAGGAAGCATCTCGACATAGTAGATGGTGGCGCCGGTGCGCTGGGCCACGCCCGGCACCGAGGTCGTCTGGCCCCACCATTTGTTGTGCTCGGCCAGATCGACGATCCAGTCGGCCAACACACCGCCCCCTTGACCACCCATCGCCAAAATCGCGATTTTTATCGGGTTGCCTTCATGTAGTTGAACTGTCGTTGCCATGGTGTGAGTCTCTTAAAACGAATACTGGTTCAGGCGTTGCGCGCGACGGGATTGCAAGAATCCGATGACACTGTTGCGCACCTTGGCTTTGAAGAGATCCCACTGAGTGGGGTTGTGGACAAGATCGGCCCGGTAGAACGAAGGGCACAGTACGGCTGCATGAGAGACTTCGCCGCAGTTGCCGCAACCAACGCAGGTGTTGTCGACATGGGCGATCGGATCTTCTTTTAGCGGGTCGCCGCTATCCTTGATGGTGAGCGAGGGACAGCCCGACAAGCGAATGCAGGCGTGGTCGCCAGTACAGACGTCGGGATCGACCCCGAAACGTTCCTTGACCATGCGTTTGCCTTCCTTGACCGCCTTGTTGAACTCCGGCTTGATGCGGCGCTGTTTGTTCAGCATGCACTCGGACTGGGCGATGATGACTTTCGGCCCCTTCTCTTCGGTGGTGAGTGCTTCTTCGATGGTGGCGCGCACCTTGGCGACATCATAGGTGCGGTCCAGCGTGCGCACCCATTTCACCCCCACGCCTTTGACGGCTTTTTCGATGGGGTTGTTGGTGGCGCGGCTGCGGTTGAAGGCGCGCGAGGACAACACGTCTTGTCCGCCGGTGGCCGCCGCGTAGTAGTTATCGACGATGATGATGACGCCGTCGTACTTGTTAAAGACGGCATTACCAATACCTGAGGCCAGACCGTTATGCCAGAAGCCGCCATCGCCCATGATGGAAATGGATCGCTTGGATGAAGGCACGTTGAAGGCGGCGGCACTTGCTGCCCCCATGCCGTATCCCATGGTGGTGGCGCCCAGGTTAAACGGGGGCAAAATCGAGAACAAATGGCAGCCAATGTCGCAGGCGATGTGGTGCTCGCCAAGTTTTTCTTGTGCCAATGTCAGCGCCGAGAAAATGGGCCGCTCTGGACA
>JAJUGB010000181.1 GCA_029268595.1 Alcaligenaceae bacterium
ATTGATGCGCGTCGCCAAGGTGAAAGCGGTGCCGAAGGCACTGACTGCCGTAGCGAAACAAATGGCACCTGAAGAAATAAGAGCGGGTTTCAACGCAGGAATGATGACGTCCCGAACCACACGCCAGTTGCCGGCGCCCAGCGAGCGCGCCGCCTCTTCCAAGCGCGGGTCCATTTTTTCTGCCGCCGCCATAATGGTGACGATGGTGCGCGGAATGGAAAAATAGAGATAGCCCAGAAAAAGGCCGAACATGGAATAGGCAAACACCAGTTTGCCGGCGCCCAACGCTTCGGTGATCTGTCCCACCAAGCCTTGGCGACCTGCCAGCATAATGATCATGAAGCCCACCACCACCCCCGGAAACGCCAGAGGCAAGGTGAGCAAAGACGTCAGGAGGCTGCGTCCGGGAAAATCGTTGCGCTGCAAGAAGACACCCGAAATTCCGCTGATAACCAGCGTAGCGACCGTCGTAGCCACCGCCACTAGCAAAGTGGCCATCATGGATTCCAGGTAATGGGCGTTAGTCAGAACTTCAACATACGCCATCCAGCCCAATTCCCCGCTGCCGCCCAAGAGAAACAACCTGCCCATGGGCAGGAGAAAGAACACAGCAAAGAAGATTAAAACTGGCGCAAGTAGTAGGTAAATCATGTGTAGACCCGTGACAGGCTCCGCCGCCGGTTATCCCCGGCAACGGAGCGCATGTATGCCGACTTAGTTCACTTCCTTACGGTAGCGATTAATGATGTCGTCTTGAGCACTGGCGAGCTTCTGCAAGTCAATGGGCGTGACGCGTTCATATTCGCTATCGGGAAGGAACTTGGCCTTGGCGTCTTCGCTCATATGCTCGGCGAACACGGGGCGCAGAAAGGCATTGCCCCACATCCGCTGGCTATCCGGAGACAGCACAAAATCTAGGATGCGCTTGCCATTTGCTTCGTTAGGGGCGTTCTTCACCAGACCAATGACATAGGGCATATTCACCGTGCCCTCTTCCGGAATCACAAATGCGACCGGCGCTTTATCCGTGTGTTGGGCGCGATAGGCGTTAAAGTCGTAGTCCAGCAGAATTGGGATTTCACCGGACAGCACGCGCGCATAAGACGTTTGCTTCGGCACGATGGGCTGGTTTTCCTGGAGCTCATTCAGATACTGAATTGCGGGGTCTAGATTGTCGTAGCTGCCACCTAGCGCGAGGTTCACGGCCATCACCCCCAGTTGCCCTACCGCAGCAGAGGTCGGGTCCAGATACCCCACCATCCCTTTGTATTCGGGCTTCAGCAAGTCGGCCCAGCTTTTGGGAACGGGCGCATCGCCCAAGGCGGCGGTATTCACGAAGAAGCCCAGCGTGCCAGAGTGGATCGAAAACCAATGCCCTTCTGGATCTTTGAGGCTTTCAGGAATGTTGTCCCAGCCTTCCGGTTGGTAAGGCTGCAAAACGCCGGCCTCTTTGGCCGCCCCAGACGCAATGCCGCCTAAATAAACCACGTCTGCTACCGGCTTTTTTTGCTCCGCGAGCAAGGCGGCAATGGCCTGCCCCGAGTTCTTATTGTCAGGCGGCATTTGAATGTTGAGCTGCTCCTTGATGGCCTTGAGCTGGGAACCCCAGTCCGCCCATTCAATGCCGCAGTTGTAGCAGATCGCGCGGTCCGAAGCCTGGGCCGGCGTGGCGACGCTCGCCGCTGCAGTAAAGGCCAGTGCCGCGGCTGCGGCCATACGTTTAATAGAGAAAGTAGACATCAGAGACTCTCTGTTGGTGAAGAGATAAAAGAGGCGCCGGAAGGCGTATAGACCCTAATCCCGGCTGCGCTCACCATCTTCATGATGTGCGCAGGCGGTTCGCGGTCCGTGAAAATGGCGTCCACATCCGTGATTCGACTGTGACGGACGGTGGCCGAACGTTCGAACTTTGAAGCGTCAAAGGCGAGAAACTGTCGGCGGCAATTACGTACCAGTTCCGCATGCATGCGCGCCTCGTCCTCCTGAAAGTCGAGCAACATGCCATCCGGCGAAATCGCGCCCACGCCGAAGATGCCAATGTCAACGGAATAGCGGTCAAAGAAACCATGGGCATCGGACGAGACAACATCCAGGTCGCGGTTACGTACCCGGCCTCCCGGAATACAGATTTCAATCTCTGGGTTACGCGCAAGGAGCACTACCGCATTGAGGTTATTGGTCATGACGCGCAGGTTCGTTTTTTGAACCAGGGCTGCGGCACACATTTCCAATGTGGTTCCGATACCCAGAAACACCGAACTACCGTCGGGAACCTGCTCAGCGACTAAAGCGGCGATCTGCTGCTTAGCGGCGTGACCAAGCTGACGGCGCTCTGCATAGTCGGCGTTATGTAGCGGTTGCAGCGGCCAAATCCCGCCATGGCTACGCCGACACAAGCCTTGCTCTGCAAGCGCATTGACGTCTCGACGTATGGTCTGGTCACTGACTCGAAAAGCGTCGGACAAGTCCGTGATCGACTGGAAGCCCTGGATATGTAGGCGCGCCAGAATCTGCGACTGCCGCGCTTCCCGACTGTTCGCTCGATCATCACTCCGCTTTCGATTGAGCAATTCAAAGTTCATATGCGCATGATCGAGCATGCACATGACATAGGCATTACACCTATGTGAAGCGTAGATAACAGTGGGGAGCTAGGCAAGCAGGCACTTCAACAGTCGCGCTCACCTGAAACCGATGCATACCACTGCGCATAGGGTGTGTTCTTCGCCAGGTAGCGGTTGAAATCCTTCGCGCCGTCGTCCCACCACGGCGCACCACGCTCCCCCAATGACACTTTAGCGGCATGGACGGCAGCACGCGCAGCCGCCAACTCTTCGGCGTTCTCACTACGCAGTGCGGCCTTGACTGCGCGGCGAGCAGCCGAAAGTTCTTTCACGAGCGCTGTCCGCTGCGCTTCCGTCAGCCGTGGATTGCTGCTGCGCCAAAGCCGGCCGTGGACAATGATGTATCGCCCATCAGGGGTTGTCAGTGGCACGACGCCCCTTTACTTCATCACTTGAAGTCCGGCTTCATGACCACTTTAACGCAGCCATCCTTCTTATCGCGGAAGGTTTTGTACATCTCGGGGCCGTCTTCCAGGCCCACCGTATGCGTGATGATGAAGGATGGATCTATCTGTCCTTCTTCAATGCGTTGGACCAGATCGTGAGTCCAGCGATTGACGTGGGTCTGACCCATCCGCCAAGTCAAGCCCTTGTTCATGGACGCACCCATAGGCAATTTATCGATGATGCCGCCATAAACACCGGGAATCGAGAGAATGCCGCCCGGGCGACATACATAAATCATTTCTCTAAGCACATGCGCCCTGTCCGACTCCAGCAACATGGCTTGCTTGATACGGTCGTAAAACGAATCGAGTGAGCGGGTGACATGGGCTTCCATCCCAACCGCATCAATGCATTTTTCCGGGCCCTTATCCTGGGTCAGCTCGCCGAGGCGATCCAACACACTTTCTTCATCGAAGTTGATTGTGATGGCGCCTTTTTCTTTGGCCATGGCTAAGCGCTCGGGCACTCTGTCAATGACTATGACCTGACGAGCGCCGAGCAAGATCGCTGAAATAACTGCCATCAAACCGACTGGACCCGCACCCCAAATGGCGACGGTGTCCGTGGGTTGGATATCGCACTGCACCGCGGCTTGCCATCCCGTGGGGAGAATGTCACCTAAGAACAGGACCTGATCGTCAGTGAGGGAGTCAGGAACACGGATATGCGTGGTGTCCGCAAAGGGGACGCGAACAAATTCGGCCTGACCTCCCGGATAGCCGCCAGTGATATGGCTGTAACCAAACAGGCCGGCCGTCGTATGGCCGAACATTTTGCTTGCTTGGTCTGCATTGCGATTACTGCGCTCACAAACCGAAAAATTGCCGCGGCGGCATTGGTCGCATTCTCCGCAAAATATTGTGAATGGAATAACGACGCGGTCGCCGACGCGAAGCGCCTTATTGTCTTTTCCCGTTTCCACTACCTCGCCCATGAATTCATGGCCCATGATGTCGCCCGATTTCATGCCAGGCATAAACCCATCGAAAAGATGCAAATCTGAGCCACATATCGCGCAGGCGGAGACCTTTATGATTGCATCGCGGGGGTGTTCGATAACGGGGTCGTCGACCCGCTCACAACGGATATCGTGCTTGCCATGCCATGTCAGTGCTTTCACAGTGAGCTCCTCGGGTGTGGAGCGCTGTTGCAGCAGCTCGTATGCCCAGACGTTTGAAAACGGCTATTACACTTCGCTTGGGGCCGTAGACACTGAGGTTCCTGTACCATTAAAAACGGGAGCTGAGTGAAAGCGTTGGACTCTGAGTTGTTTACTCACTTCAAGGAGCATGATTATGTCGGTATCAAGCGAAAGCCGAACTGCTGCCACCCGAGTAATCTCCAATACGGCGCGCAATGTAGCGCATCATATGGCCCTCATACTTTGCGCCACGGCCATGGCGCTATTTAACATGCAGGCCTTCGCGCATCACGGCTGGGCCTGGGCGGAAGACGAGCAGTCCGAGTTGAAGGGCACCATCACCGAGATTTCAATGGTGCCGCCACATCCAACCTTGCGTGTGAAGGACCAGGACGGTCGTTTGTGGCAAGTCGATCTGGGAAACCCGAACCAGACACAGCGTTCAGGTTTCTCCGGCGACACTGCCAAAGTGGGCGATGACATTACGGTACTGGGCAACCGCACCAAAGAGCCGAACAAGGCGCATATGAAAGCCGTGCGCATTACGGTCGGCGGCAAACAGTACGACATGTATCCAGAACGCATCAAGCAATGACGACACGGCGATGACCGGTTTTCTGCAAGCAATTTCCGGCTGGCCCGGTGCCGCCTTCCTGCAGGAATACTGGGTCGCCTATCTCGTTGTCAATGCAGCCCACATCCTTGGTATTGGGCTACTTCTCGGCGCGATCCTACCGCTCGATTTGCTTCTTTTGCGCTCAACGCGTGGACGGGATCTGCCGACCCTTGGCCCCTTTCTTGTACGCGCAGCGGCGACGGGCATCGCACTCGCGGTAACGACAGGGCTCTGGTTATTCTCGGTGAAGCCCGTGGATTACGCACAGAATCCAGCTTTTCTCATCAAGGCCACACTGCTTGTACTGGCAATCTGCAACATCGCACTCCAGCATCGAGGCGAACACTTTGATGCAGCGCTGCGCAGCGGCCAGCCATCTGTGCGAGTTCGGACCCTGGCCGCCATATCCGCCATTCTTTGGCTTTCTGTCCTCATAGCCGGTCGCTGGATAGGTTTTGTCTGAGACGATGCGACGCCGAGACGGCTAAAAAATTGGACCCATAAGTTTCTCAACTTATGGGTCCAAAAATCTCAGGTTATGGGTTTATCTACAAACGCTGTAGGGGAAAACATAAGCTGAGATTTCTCTCTCCAGCATATCAATGCTTTACGTAACCCCACGGGCATATACCGAGACGAAACAAGGCATAAGTTGAGAATTTTTCCAGAAAGCCTGGATAAATGAAAGTCCAAATGAGGTCAATTTCGCAGGTAGCCCATTACGTCAACACAACTTATCTGTATCATTCGCCGTGCCAGTTTCATAGTCGTGGCACTGTTCGCATCGAGCCAGGTCCTTGCGAGCATACAGATCAGCGGCAACCTGTCAGAAGATCATACTGATGGAATCAATTTCTTCACTTCCGCCTCGGCTAGGTTTGGATACCCATTGCTCTC
>JAJUGB010000182.1 GCA_029268595.1 Alcaligenaceae bacterium
CCAGCAGCTGCGCGAAGTCGTGCGCAGTCTGGAGGTGGTTTTCGCATTTGCTGCGGCCCTGATAACCGTGCCGCTATTCATCGCCCGAGAGTGGGTCGCAGAACGTTGGCTGACGCTCGAAGAGCTGGATCCACAGCTGGTGGCCACCTGCGTCGGCATGATGATTGTGATGCTGGGGATTCGATGGCTGGCTGCTTTGCATCGTAGCGGAGTAAACGCATACGAACGTCAGGTATGGATGAACATACTCAATGTAGTGATCGTCACTCTCCGCTTCCCTGTGTCTGTTCTGGTTTTAATCGTTACGGGCGGGGACGTCTTGTGGTTTTTTGCCTATCAGCTGGTGCTTTCCGTCGCAGAACAATTGATCATCACCGGGAAGTTCTACCGACTACTTCCGTCGGCTCCACGCCCCGTGAAGTGGGTAAATAGAAAAGAACTTCTGCGTATCGCGCCGTTTGCAACGAGCGTGGCATACACAACCGGCATCTGGGTCTTCATTACCCAGCTGGACAAGCTCTTGTTGTCGAAGGTGCTGACCCTGGGTCATTACGGCTATTTTGCCTTGGTCGCCACGATTAGCGCCGGGGTGATGACGTTGTCGTGGCCGGTCAGTACGGCCTTGCTGCCCCGAATGACCGCCTTGCTGGCTAAAGGACGTGAAGCGGACATGCTGGCTGTCTATTGCAAGGCGACTCGGTTAGTGGCGTGCATTGCAGCGCCAGTATCCATTGTCATTGCCTGGTTCCCCGGAGAGGTCATTTATGTGTGGACCGGGGACCGCCAAGCCGCGGCCTGGGGCTCTTCGATACTGCCCTTATACGTACTGGGCTACGGCATATTGACGGTCGAAGGATTCCAATACTACCTGCAATATGCGCATGGTCGGATGAAGCTGCATGTGTACTTCAACAGCTTCGTCGCGGCGCTTTCCATTCCCCTTATTGCCGTAGCGGCCTTTCAATTCGGCCCTGTCGGAGTGGGCTGGGTGTGGCTGGGCTTCCGCCTGGCTTCGTTTGCCCTATGGACGCCCGTCATTCATCGCAACTTCACGCCAGGGCTGCATGGCAGATGGCTGATCAATGAAGTGATGCGTCCCCTTGCAACAACTGTGCTGGTTCTGGCCGTACCCATAGGCCTTCTGGAGATCACTTTTCCAACAGAGCGAGGCAGTGGATTCATCGCTCTATCTTGCCTGATCGCTGTGACGACGCTTATCGCTCTGTCAGTTTCGTTCAACCACGAAATTCGAGGCTTCCATCGTGCGCGACTTCAACTACGATAATTTCAAACGGCTGGAACCGCTAAGCGAAGATCAGCTCATCCGATATTGGTCGGGGACCGATCACAGCCCTCTGATTTCGGTCTTGTGCATCACCTATAACCATTCACGGTACCTGGAGGATGCGCTCAGGGGATTGCTAACTCAAAGAACGCAATTCCCTTTCGAAATTGTGTTGCATGACGATGCCTCCACGGACGGAACACAGGACATTATTCGCCGTTATGCCGACCGGTACCCGCGCATAATCAAACCGGTATTACAGGCAGAAAATCAGTTCAGCAAAGGCCGCAGCATATATAAACTGGCAGCCCGCTACGCTTCGGCACCGGTATTGGCCATCTGCGAAGGCGACGACTTCTGGATTGACGATAACAAGCTGCAAGTCCAGTACCGGCTGATGAGAGATAACCCCGGGTCGTCGCTGCTTGTGCATCCGTGCATCGATTACAACGAGCGCCGTCGGCGTCAAGCGCAAGTGGCCTACGAACAAGGAGGCCAGATCTTGCGGTTTGATGCGCAAGATGTGTTGAATGTGCCGGGCCAGTTCGCCCCCACAGCCTCCTACATGATCCGCCGCGAAGTGTTCGATCACTATCCGAGCTGGCTTGAGCAAGCGCCAATTGGCGACTTCTTCCTGGAGATGTACAGCCTCACCATAGGGAAAGGCCTGTACCTGCCGCGCGTCATGTCGGCCTACCGCTCGTACTCCGTGGGCTCTTGGTCGGACTTGCGGCGAGATGGTCGGGGCGACCACCTTATTGACTACGGACGCCGCATGGACCAATGCCTCTGGCAAATGCAAAAGGAAGAAGCGTTCCAGAAGCTCAATTTTGATGTGAAGCGCTCCGCCGTGCATCTGGATCAGGCAATAGGTCATTTGCTCAACAAAGAATTCGCCAGCTTTCGCCGAGAGATAGCCAATAGCTACGCGCTGTATCCCAACTTCTCGTTAATCCAGGGTGTATTCCAACAGCTGAAGTGGGCGCCGGGCATGGCTTTACTGCTGTTCAAGGCCAAACGACAGCTCAATCTGTTACTGGGCACGGCTTGAGGATGGCAATGAGAATCACGCACATCATTTCATCGCCGGGGGCAGGAGGCGCCGAAGTCTACGTCAAGGACTTGGCATGCGCCATGGCTGCTGGCGGCCATTCTGTGCGTTTGCTCTTCCTGAATCGGGCGGCCGATATCGGGCGCGACACCGAGTACGAAGCCGAATTCTTGAAAGAGCTGACTCAAAGCGGCGTGGAGTTCGGATTTATTGGCTACCGTGCGCGCCGAAATCCCCTGTACGGAATGAGACAGGTGCGTCGCGACTGTAAAGCCTTTGCTCCCGATGTCGTGCACTGTCACCTTTACTACGGCGCGGTTTTTTGTCTTGCCTTGTCGGACACCAAGGTGGTGTACACACATCACAATATCAGGCTCTTTGCGCCCCCATGGCTGTACAAGCTTCTGGACTGGCGGGTATCTGCCTATGTGGGCATATGTGAAGCGTGCACGCGCCTGCTGCAGGAGGTGGCGGGCCGTGAAGTGGTGCGCATCGACAATGCCGTCGCTGCGCATCGCCTGATGCCTCGCGGCCTTCGCCCCAACGGCAACCCGGCACCCACCATTCTGGCCGTCGGACGGCTTGCCCCAGGCAAGAACCTGAAGCTGCTGTTCGACGCACTCGCCCTGCTTACCCACCTACCCTTCTCTGTCAACATTGCCGGCGAAGGTCCAGAACGAACGGAGCTTGAAGCGCAAGTAAAGCGCCTAGGGCTTGAAGGTCGGGTGACCTTTCTGGGCAATTGCAGGGATGTGCCTCAATTGATGAACCAGGCCGACATATTCGTAATGTCCTCGGCGTATGAGGGACTTCCCATCGCGTTAATAGAAGCGACGCTAACGGGACTACCCGTTGTAGTGACCGATGTCGGAGGCTGCGCGGAGGTGCCGCGTCACGCGCGTAATGGGTACGTGGTAACGGATCCCACACCGGAACGATATGCGGCGGCACTACGCCCCCTGCTCGAATCGCACGATTTGCGTGCTCGCTTCGCCCGGAACGCAGCTCAAAACTCCGACCGATACCGCCTGGAAACAGCCGTGCAGGCCCACCTTTCTCTCTACACCCGCTTAACGGCCCCGTCTTGGGGCGACCAAAGGAGTGAACATGCAGCTTGAACTCTACTCCGGGGTAGGAGATCTTCTGGCCGCCGCGGTGATTTTTCTGGCCGGAGGGTGGATATGCCAGCTTGTTGCCGGAGCCCTGCACAGCAGCAAGAAGCGCGCACTCATCTTGTACGTCTGGCATTCGCTTTTTTGTCTGATTTACGCGGACTATATCCTGGAGAACCGCGGCGATGCTGTCGATTATTACGAGATCGCGGTGCATGGCCTTGTGCCGTTCTCGTTGGGCACCGACGCGGTCAGCTACATGACGACTTTATTCGCGTCAGTCATGGGCTTGTCTTTTCTTGGCACCTCGCTGATTTTCAATATCTTCGGCGCGACAGGGCTGATCGCCTTTGACGCGTCGTTGAAAGTCGCGGCAGCGGACCGGTCTGCCACGGTGCAGACCATTGCACGACTCGTGCCTTTTCTACCCTCGATAAGCTTCTGGTCCAGTGCGATAGGTAAGGATGCACTGGCCTTCATGGCTGTCGGCTTCGCGCTCTGGGCCGCCCTGCAGCTGCGGAAGCGATTCTGGTTGATGACGTTCGCTGTCTTACTCATGCTTTGGGTCCGACCTCATATTGCCGGGCTGATGATCTTGGCGCTGGCGGCATCTCAGTTGTTGCAAGGAAGCGTTCCCATTACCCGCCGCATCCTGATAGGGGGATGCGCCCTTGCCGCGGCGGTGGTGGTCGTTCCTTTCGCGCTGTCATACGTCGGCTTGAGCGCCGAGGCTGGCCCAGCGGACATCAGCCGCTACATTGAACAACGGCAGCAATATAACCAGGAGGGCGGGGGCGCCATCGACATTAGCTCCATGAGTCTGGGCATGCAGCTGTTCACCTATCTGTTTCGGCCGCTGCCTTTCGAAGCCGCCAACGTAATGATGCTGGCCGCCTCCATAGACAACACCCTGTTGCTTCTATTGTTTGCCGCCGCTGCATTCGAAGCGGTGCGACGACGTAAGACCGATCTGCCCGGAAACCGCGCCTTTCTCTGGCTGTATTCCCTCATGGTGTGGTTCATCCTGGCCACCACCACAGCCAACCTTGGCCTGTCCATGCGACAGAAGTGGATGTTTGTCCCTGTACTGATGTTCTTGCTTATTTCGCTCATAGGCCGCACCCGGCCCCGCTATGCATTTATGTTGCAGGAGTCCTGAATGACCGCACCAAAACTGCTCATTGTGACGACGACTGGCGAGACGTTGGCCACCATACTGACTCGTCAACCCGCCTTCCTGAGCCAGCTCATGGATGTAGAACTGGCAACGTCGCCCGGGCCGGAGCACGAGGAAATACGGCTACGCGAAAAAGTGCCATTGCATTCCGTGCCAATGGCCCGTGGCATCACCCCCTTTCGAGATCTGGTTTCTTTGGTCCGGATGATCGTCCTACTTTGGCAGATTCGACCCGACATCGTCCATTCCTACACCCCCAAGGCGGGACTCATTGCCATGTTGGCCAGCTGGTTCTGCCGCGTTCCGGTTCGGATCCACACTTTCACCGGCTTGATCTTTCCAACCCAAAAGGGCTGGAAGCAGAAGCTGCTGATTTGGGCGGACAGATTAGTGTGCGCGTGCGCCACCCGAGTCGTGCCCGAAGGCCAGGGGGTGCGTCGCGACCTCGAACGCTGGCGCATCACTTCCAAACCGCTTGAAGTGATCGGGCACGGCAATATCGCCGGGGTCGACACTTCCCACTTCAGTGTCGACGCTCCGGGTGTTCAGTTGGAAGCACGCAAACTGGCCCGTACTTTGAAGCTGCCCAATAACGCCTTTGTCTATTGTTTTGTCGGCCGGCTGAACCGAGACAAGGGTATTGCCGAGCTTCTCGAATCTTTCAAGCAGCTGCCCGAAACAGCCCATTTAATTTTGGTCGGCTCACTGGATGAGACCGCTCCGATAGGGGCGCTGCAACAAGCATTCATTGAAGAACATCCGCGGGTCCATGCCTTGGGCTTCTTGCGAGACGTCCGGCCGGCTTTGTACTTGTGCGACGTATTCGTCCTGCCCAGCTATCGAGAAGGCTTTCCCAATGCCGTATTACAGGCCGGAGCCATGCAACGTCCGGTTGTTGCGACAAACATTAATGGCAGCAACGAGATTGTCGTGCCCGGC
>JAJUGB010000183.1 GCA_029268595.1 Alcaligenaceae bacterium
CAGGCACGGGTGCAGGGGAAAGCAAGAGGAAGGGTGACAGTCCCCCTGGAGACGGACGCTTGAGAGCGACGGTCCATGACGAGTTGGGCCGCCCCTCTTCTTCGCAAAAGGATGACCAAAATGACCAAGTGGGGCGCCCGTCAAAGCTATCCCTCAACGACGCAACCGGCGATACCGTAGAGGGCGCCACTAAGGCCTCCGAGCTTGTCCTGTTGTTGCAGCATAAGCGCCGACTCCATGGGGCGTTATTGGAAGCGCTGGACTTGCGCCGTAGCGATGTCTCCTCCATGAGTGATAAGGCCTTGCGAAGCGAAGCGCGGCGAGTACTGTCCGAACTGATTCGGCAAGACGCTCAGTTGCCCGACACCGTGGATCAGGCGAAATTGCTTGAGGAGGTCGTTAACGAAGCCGTCGGTCTAGGCCCGCTGGAACCTCTCCTGGCCGATCCAACCATCAGCGAAATCATGGTGAATCGACACGATGAGATCTTCATTGAACGGCACGGGCGTTTAATGAGGCACGCATCCGGCTTCAGTAGTGAGCAAGCCGTGTTGGGGGTTATCGAACGCATCGTGTCGCCTCTGGGGCGCCGCATTGACGAAAGCTCGCCCATGGTGGATGCGCGCTTAGCCGACGGCTCACGAGTCAACGCCATTATTGCTCCCATAGCATTACGTGGCGCGAGCATGACGATCAGAAAGTTTCCGGCGCGGCGGCTCAGCATGCACGATCTCTTGCGGGTGGGCGCATTGGACGAAGCGATGGCGACTTTTCTTCAAGCTTGCGTCGTGGGCAAGAAAAACATCATTGTCTCAGGGGGCACCGGGTCGGGCAAAACCACCTTGCTCAACATCTTGTCCAACTGCATACCGGAGGGGGAGCGCGTCGTCACCATTGAAGACGCAGCCGAACTGCGTCTGGATCACGGCCATCTGGTGACGCTCGAGGCCAGACCGGCAAATCTGGAAGGACGCGGGAAGATAGAAATTCGCGACCTGGTTCGCAATGCGCTTCGCATGCGGCCGGACCGCATCGTGGTGGGCGAATGTCGCGGAGGTGAAGCCTTCGACATGCTGGCGGCCATGAATACCGGTCATGAAGGGTCGTTGACGACTTTGCATGCCAACACCCCACGAGACGCGTTGTCCCGACTTGAAACCATGATATTGATGGCCGGGATGGATCTGCCCTTGGCGGCCGTACGGGAACACATTGCTGCGGCCGTCGATGTCCTCGTCCAACAGGTACGTACTAGTGATGGGCGCCGACTCATTTCGTCCGTTGTAGAGGTATGCGGTATTGAAAGCGGCCGTATTCAGATTCAGCCCCTATTCCAGTACGAGGCGGCTGATACCGGCGCTTTTGTCGGCTGTGGCGTGGTGCCGGACTTCGTCACCCCAGGCGCCACACCGGCTTTCGCCGTTCTGACGCCCGAGCTTTTTTCCAGGCAGACGGTATGCGCGAACTCGTCGTCAGCCATTGAAGAGGACGTACAGGCCCCGCCATGCTGATTGCCCTCGTGTTCATTGCGAGCGTCTTGTTTTGTGTCTCAGCTCTGGCATGGCTGGCCCAAGGGTGGTTAGCCCAGGCATGGCAGCGCTACCGCACGGCTTTCACTCGCGAAGCACAGCATAGCGTGGGTGAGTTCTTTTTGTTTATCAACCCGGCGCACCTTTGGGCGATCAACCTGCTCGTCAGTGCACTCGTGGCTTTTCTGGCTTTTGTTTTCACTGGTGCCATATGGTTGGCTGCGGGGATGGGGGTGGGTGCATTGGCGGCGCCGCAGTGGTGCATCCGCTATTTGCGGTTAAGGCGACGTGCATTGTTCGACGAGCAGTTGCCGGATCTGTTGCTGGCCCTGGCCGGTACTCTACGCGCCGGCTCCGGTGTGCAAACGGCTTTAAAACACATTATTCCGGGCAGTCCCATCCCATTAAGCCAGGAGTTCGGTCTGATGCTAAGAGAACAACGCATGGGTGTGGATTTTGAACAAGCGCTGGTCAATCTACACGCCCGCATGCCCTCAGAAGGTATGGCGTTAATCGTGTCTTCGCTTTGCATCGCCGCTCAGACCGGGGGCAATCTGGCCGAGACGCTGGAGGGCATCGCGCATACGCAACGCTCACGTCTGCACCTGCTGGCACGTGTACGAGCGCTTACCTCACAGGGCCGCATGCAGGCTTGGGTGATGGCTTGCCTGCCGCTTTTTCTGGCGCTCGCGCTGGAATGGCTGGATCCGGTATCTATGGCGCTGTTTTGGCATACGCCGGTGGGGTGGGGGGTAATTGCGGTGATTGTTCTTCTGGAGTTGGCAGGGGTACTGTTTATCCGGCGCATCGTCAGCATTGACGTGTAGGGGGATCGATGCTGTTTTGGCTTGCTTGCTCTTTGGCTGGTGTGTCGCTTTGGTGCGTGTTCTGGCTTCTTACACATCCTCTTCGCGAAGACGAGCTTGGCTCCGTCCCCGAAGCCACTGTCTTTCTTGTGCGATGCATCTGGCCGTGGGTCAATACGACAGCGGGCATATGCCAGCCCTTCTTGTCGTGGCGCTTACGGCGAAGCCTTGTCCGTACTGTTCAAGCCGCGGGCCTTCCGGCGCAATGGTTGCCTGAGCACATCGTTGCTGTGCAGCTTTTGTGCGCCGCGCTTCTCGCGGTGCTTGCCGGCATGGTGGCTGGCGTACAGCTTCAAGTGTCCATATCCTCCGCCATATTATGGGCTTGCGGCTTAGGGCTGCTTGGCTCAATCTGGCCTCGACAATGGCTGGGTCAGTTGATCAGACAAAGACGGCAAAAGATGCTGCGCGAATTTCCCTTTTTACTGGACATCACAACACTTTGCGTTGAGGCCGGCATGAACCTGCAAGGTGCGTTGCAACAGGCCGCCCGCTACGGGCCCAAAGGGCCCTTACGAACTGAACTTCAGCACGCTTTGACAGATATGCGAGCCGGCGCTACCCGGCAACAGGCGCTTCAACATATGGCAGAGCGCACCGGCATTGAGGCTGTCCAGCAATGGGTGACGGCCTTGGCTCAAGCCGATCAAATGGGAATGAGTCTGGGGCCCTTGTTGCGGGCCCAATCCGAACTGCGCCGCAACGAGCGCTTTCTACGTGCCGAAAAGCTGGCCTTGGAGGCGCCGGTGAAAATGCTGTTTCCAATGGTGTTCTGCATTTTTCCATGCACCTTTCTTATCATCGGTTTTCCTGTAGCGGTCAAATTGATGGAGGCCGCATGGTAGTTTGCCTCGAAAGCCACGAGGGGCACTGCAGTGTCTTCTTTATATGAACTCGCATCGCAGATGGCGCGATGCAGCGCTGCAGCCCTCAGCAAGTCTTCGGTTGACTCTAGCCGATACTGCTTGTGCGAGATTACAGGGCCTTTTGTTTCGCGCCCCTCTGAGTGATTCCGAAGGACTGTGGCTGGTGCCGTGCAAGGCCGTCCATACCTTTGGCATGCGCTATGCGATCGACGTCGTGTTTCTTGACGGCGACAGGCGCATAATAAAAGTAGTGTCGGAGCTCGCCCCGAACCGGTGGGCCGCCGCTTGGGCCGCTCGTTCCGTCATAGAGGTGCGCGGTGGTTACTGCGAGAAGCATCCCGACTTGCAGTCAGCAGTAAGCCGGGCGCTGCTTGATGCCTCCCCCTGGTAGTGCTTTGCCAACCGCTCACAGCAGTCAGCCAAGTATTCGCGGAATTGAGCGCAAAGAGCAGAGGCTGGCGCTGCGAAGGTATGCGGGAAACTAGCTGGAAGCATAGCTGGAACCAGCTGGAAGCCTGTCATACCGGAAGCGCCCTCATGTTCCGGGCCAGGGATAGGCGCGGGTAAACTGTTGGTATGTTTCAGTATTTTGGCATCGACTGTTTATGAACAAGGCATTCGTAAAAGAGTCCGACGGCGACGACGAAGACGATCTCGGGCCCGAGGCTATTCCCCTTCCTGCAGGCACAAAGAACTACGTCACTACCGCCGGCTACAAACGTCTGCGCGCAGAGCTGTCCCATCTTATGAACGTGGAGCGGCCGGATGTGGTTCAGATCGTCTCGTGGGCCGCCTCCAATGGTGATCGTTCGGAAAACGGCGACTACCTGTACGGAAAGAAGCGCTTGCGCGAGATCGACCGGCGCATTCGTTTCCTGACAAAGCGCCTTGCCATCGCCGAGGTGGTCGAACCGGCCACCCAACCCAACCGGGATCAAATATTCTTTGGCGCCACCGTGCTTTACTCGGATAAAGAGGGGGACGAACACCAGGTCACCATCGTCGGCGTGGACGAAGCAGACCCACTACAAGGTCGCATCAGTTGGATTTCGCCGGTAGCCAGGGCGCTGATGAAAGCGCGTGAAGGCGATACGGTAGTGCTTAGAACGCCTGCCGGGGTCGACGAGCTCGACGTGCTAGAGGTGCATTACCCGGACGAGCCCGAGCCGCTCGAATAATGTCGCCGGGCCAGACGATTTAGCATCGGCTGCGTGCCCGGTTGGCTCCGCATGTATTCGCCCCTCACAGGGTCGCCCATAACCATAATGGTTAACCCGGGGTAAAATGGCGGATTCCCTCATATACAGCCACTTTCCCCACCTCAGACCGTGACTTCCATCCTGCACTTCCCGGGGTCCCTTGTCCTGTCCACCTTCCGTCGCGAGCGCCTGCTGCAGCGGTTCCAACAACTGGGTCTTCCGGTTGCCGACATACAAGGCCAGTACGAACACTTTGTCTGGACGTCCCAACCTCTGGAAGGTGCTGAGCAAGACCGGCTCGCTCAGCTGCTTGACTATGGGATAGTGCCGGGCGAACTCAAGGAAGACAAACACAGTCTGGTATTGCGCGTCATTCCACGTTTGGGCACGGTCTCGCCTTGGGCGAGCAAAGCAACGGATATTGCGCATAACTGCGGTTTTGCAGAAGTTCGCCGCATCGAGCGAGGCATCCGTTACAGCATTAAGCCATCGCGAGGTTTGCTAAGCGTGCAAACAATCGATAGCACTCAGCTGGCGCAAATTGCCTCCATTTTGCACGACCGAATGACCGAAACCGTCGTAGACGCCGAGTTCGACGGAGCCGCTCTGTTCGCGTCGCTGCCGGGCAAGCCGGTACAAACTATTGACGTTCTGGCTCAGGGCAAGCAAGCCCTTGAGCAAGCCAACCGCGAACTTGGGCTAGCGCTTTCTGAGGACGAAATCGACTACCTGCTGGAAGCCTTTAACGGTCTGGGCCGTAACCCGACAGATGTCGAGCTAATGATGTTCGCGCAGGCAAACAGCGAACATTGCCGTCACAAGATTTTCAATGCGCAGTGGGTCATCGACGGTGTGCAGCAGGCAAACACTCTATTCGGCATGATTCGGGCCACTCACGCGGCGCAGCCGAAAGGCACGGTCGTTGCGTATTCCGATAACGCAGCGGTGATGGAAGGCGGTCCGACGCGTGTGTTCTACGCCGCGCGCCCGGAATCCGACCAAGGTCCTGCCAATACCGCGTATGGTGCCCACGACGCCATCATGCACACGCTCATGAAGGTGGAAACGCATAATCACCCGAC
>JAJUGB010000184.1 GCA_029268595.1 Alcaligenaceae bacterium
AGTTTCCCGAATACACCATTTCGCAGTACTGGCATGCGCGCAACCATAACGACCCAGGCCATCGGTGGCTGCGCGAACTGGTGTATCGGATGTTTCGCGATAACGAGGCCGGCTTTGAGCCGGCGCAATTTGAGAGCGGGCTCTAGGCCGCGGTCTTCACGATTAAGCCCTATCAATCGATTCTGCGCCGCAACCAGCCATTACGAAACAGGGCGCACGAAGAAGCTCATGGAGAATGTGCCTATAGCAACGAAAACGCATATTGAACCTGCGGCACAAAGGCCATGAACGCGAGCAGTGTCAAAAGCATCAGAACAAAGGGCAGGCATCCCTTGAACACGCGCATGACCGGCACGCCACTGATGGCACTAATGGCAAAAAGATTTAGCCCGATAGGTGGTGTGATCACTGCGATTTCCATGTTGAGAATCAGCATCATGCCGAAGAACACCGGGTTAATGTCAAATCCCACAAGCATCGGCATCAGGATGGGCATGGTGATCAAAATGACTGAGATCACCTCAAGTGCCATACCGATCAACAGAAAAAGAAGCATTACACCCACCAAGAATTCCGCAGGCGATAAATCCATGGCCATGATGAAATCGAATAGCACATGGGGAAGACGCTCATTCGTCAGCGCATACCCGAACAGCTGTGCTCCAGCCAGGATCATCATAATGATGCTCGACATCTTTGCTGCGCTGGTCAAAATCGGGAACAAATTTTTGATGGGAATGCCGTATCCGATAGCCAAGCCGATCGCGTACAAACAGCTTATCGCAGCTGCCTCCATGGGGGTGAAATATCCCGAGTAGATTCCGCCCAACACTATCACGGGCGAGAGCAGAACTCCCGATGCCTGTTTGAATGCTTGTGTTCGTACTTGGCGGCTTGCCCTAGGTTGAGGGGGAACGTTGGACATCCGCCCGTATATGTACGCTATCAAAATCAGCAGGGCACTAAGAAGAGCCCCGACCGCGGCGCCTGCGGTAAAAAGTGTGGCGATTGACGTTTCGGTGATAATGCCGTACACAACCAGCGGCACTGACGGCGGAAGCAAGATGCCCAGACCACCTGCACTTGCAATCAACCCTACGGAGAATGTGCGGTCGTATCCGCGCTGGATCATTTCCGGTATGAGAATCGTACCGATTGCCGCAGCCGTCGCAACAGAACTCCCACTTATTGATGAGAACAAGACCGTTGCTATAACCGCTACCACTGGCAGCCCGCCTCGCGAATGCCCGACAAGCGAATCAATGAAACGGATTAACCGCGTCGTTGCGCCTGTACGGCTCATTATCTCGGCCGCAAGGATAAAAAACGGTATTGCTAGCAGGCTAGGCACAGAAAGTGCGCTAAACAACTGAGACGCGAGCGTGGCCGGTGCAGCTTCCTGGACCAGAAAATAAGCGAGGCCACATAGGCCCAAAACAAACGCCACCGGCATACCGCTGACCAGGCCGACTGAAAACGTAGAAAGAATGGCAAGCATGGTCCGTCCTAAAGTGGCGATGTCACTTCGCTATCGCGTTGTTCGTCTTCAGCACCGACGCCCCCATAAACCAGCCATATAAAACGCTGAATTAGCCGTAGAGACAGCAGCATTCCACCAAGTGGCAAGATAATTTGCGGAATCCATATCGGCATTCGCAGCATGGTCATGGTTAGCTCGCCAAGGAGGTAGCTTTCCATCATCAATTCCCAGCCGGAGTAAGTCAGATACAGGGTAAAGACTAGTGACAGCGCGGTTCCGACCATATCGACCAAACGAGCGGCATACCTCGGCACGATGGTAAAAATGATATCGATACGCACGTGCTGATTTGACTTCACCGCCAGCGAAGCGGTGAACAGGATGCTCCAGATAATGGCATACGCGGCGATTTCATCCGCACCTACAAGCGACACCGAGAAAAACACCCGGCATACGATCTGTATGACGATAAGAAGCACCGACACCGTAAGGAAGAGCCCGCCAACGACGAGCTCCACCCGGTCCCAGACCCTCCCAATAGTGCGCACAATTCTAGGCATGGCGAGTCCCATATTGCTGCTTCGTTAATCGGCAGTGGAATTTGCGTCTATTTCTTGGCGTACCTGCGTAATCAGTTTCTGTACGTCTTCGTCCTGTTCGGCGTAAACGGCCTTGTATTTCTCATGCCACAGCTTCATTTCGTCGGGGGTAAGCTCTTGAATCTGAACGCCGTTGTCGGTCAACGTTTTTTCTGCGGCAATCGCGTTCTGTTCGGCGATTTCCCGATTCCATTTCGAGGCGTCGTCCATGGCGCGCTGAATGACTCCCTTTTGCTCATCGCTGAGTTTGTCCCAGCGTGCCTTGTTGATGACGACCGCGTAACCGCCATGCTGCTGCATTAGACGTGTCATACTGGTCAGCACCTCGTACCAGCGGGCCGACGCCGCCAAGGTTACGGTCGTGATCGCTCCAGATACCAATCCTTGCTGCAGCCCTAGATACACATCGGGAGCTTGCAAGGAAACAGGTATTCCGCCGACCGCCCGGACGCCCGCTTCGAGCGGGGCAGACGGAGTGACACGCACTTTCATGCCTTGGACGTCCGCCGGTACGCGCGCTGGCTTTTCGCTTGTGTACAGGTAGCCAGGACCATCGTGCCACAGGGCCAAGCCGTGAAGGCGGAAGCGTTCCAGGCCTTGGAGGAGCTCTTGTCCTGTTTTGCCTTCCAGTACTTTCATGCTCTCAGAGAAAGAGCTGAACAAGCCGGGCAGATTAAAGACTTCCCATCGTACATCCAACGGCACGTAGTAGCTCGTAAGCGGACCAACGATATCCACCTGCCCACGGATGGCCGCACGCACCTCATCTTTCGACGCGACAAGTTGTGCTCCCGGGTACACATCGATTCGCATCTTGCCCTGACTGTACTCGTCCACTTTTTCAGCGAAAAGCTTTATGGTTCGCGCTTTGATGGTAGTTTCGGGCAGGTCGTGCGCGAATTTAAGAGCAACTACGTCCTGTGCTGCGGCCGCTGATATAGCAAAACTGCCCAGTAAAGCGGCAAAGGCTTGAAGTCCTTTCATATTCCTTCCCTGAAGTTGAGTGGGTCGGCCTATTTCTTCGTCGCATGACGTTTCCACGTGGCCATGTTCTGCTGCATTCTATAGAGCCATTATTGGAACGTTCTAACTATGGGACAATTAGTGGAAACGCTAAGACAGCCAAGAAGAACGAGCTGGGAAATGGCGTGCAGAAATAGCAGAAGCCGCCGACATAACGCCGGGCGGCTTCACAAAGTGCTTTATCTCGCTACTTTTTGCTCACAAGGCATGCAGCGTCGGTACATAGACGAAAAAGCGGCCAAACCCATCGCAAGACGGTGTTAGGACGCGGCAAAAAAACGGAGAATGTCGCTGTGGGTAATAATGCCCGAAAGCTTGTTGCCATCCAGAACGGGCAAGCAGCCTACGCCTTTTTCAACGATGATCTGCGCGGCCTGTTTGAGTGGCGAGTCTCTTTGAGTGTTGACAACACTCTTGCTTATGAAAGTCCATGGTAGCCCTTCGCTGCGCAAGGTTATTGATTTTGATCAAGTAGGTGTAGGGACGACTCAACTACACGCAGCTACTATTTCCGGCAGTGCCTTTTTGAGGTCGGCCAGATTGCCAGCTGGAACGAGTCGGTCGATGAAGGGTAGTGAGGCCTGCATGCACGCCGAGCTTGGCGTATAGCCCGGATGGCTTGCCAGAGGATTTAGCCAGACGATGCTGCGCGCTTGGCCCTGCATCAGGCGAAGGGCTGCCGCCGCGCGCTCGGCGGGAATGGTGTCGAAGCCATCGCTGGCAATGAGGACACAGGTGCGCCGATGCACCAGCTTCGAGCCATAATCCCGATTGAACTGTTCGAGGGATGCGCCGATTTGAGTCCCCCCAGCTCATCCGCTTGAAAGCAGGTGAAGGGCTTCTCGTGCTCGCAATGGTTCGGGGTCGCGCAGAGCGTGTGTGATTCGCGTCAAATGCGTATGGAACATGAATGCATGAACGTCTTCCAGCTGCGACGCCAGACTACGCGCCAGCCTCAGGTAAAAATAGCTGTACGGGTTCATTGAGCGGCTGACGTCCACCAGAAACACAAAGCGCGGACGCTGCCTTCTGCGTTGCTTCCAGGCCAACTTCAAGGGCAGGCCACCGTATGAAACGCTCTGGCGAATGGTGCGAGCAAGATCCAGTCGTAGCCCCTGGGTCGAAACTTGATAGCGACGCACTTCGATTCGCCTCAACTGACGTGCAAAGCCGCGTATCAGCTCATCGAGCGCACGTAAGGAATCGGGCTCGTGCAGGTGTTTGAAGTCGCTACGCTCGAAGGTTTCTTGCGCACTGGCACTCAATGAATTCGCCGCTCCGTCAGGGTCGTCGTCCGACGCAACTCCCGAATCGATGGCTTGGTCAGGGCTATCGTCTTCCCCGTTGTTCTGGCGCATATCGAGCTTGCCAGTTCCCGGGGCGCGCAACTCGCTACGGCGTCGTCGCTGTGCGGGGACGAACCATTGGTCGAACAACTCGTCGAAACGTCGCCATTCATCAGGTCGGCCGCAAAGCCCTGCGCGTAGCGTCCAGCGCATGACGTCAGGGTCTAGCTGCCCGGCGATTTCCAACGACTTCAGCGCAGTGGTGGTCTTGGCTTGCTTGAAGCTGTTGGCGCGCAGGAAGGCTATGAATCCAGCGTATCGGGCATACAGCTGCTGGTCCAGCGAAGCCCGATCGTGTGTGCCAGGAAGAGGCACCGTCAACACGCCGCCACCATGTTCTGTACAACCGGCCTGGAAAGACGCGCACGGTCTTCCTGCGTTTTCACGAGTGCTGAAAGCGTCTGCACGATAATGTCGGTGCCGTCCTCGTCCAGCGAGTTGACGCCTAGCTGGAGCAGGGCGCAGATCCAGTCGAGCGTTTCGGCAATGCCCGGCTTTTTGCGGAGATCGTGTTTGCGCAGCGCCTGGACAAAGTCCACCACTTGCTTTGCCAGAGCCAAGGGCGCGCCCGGTACTTTCGCCTGTACGATCATCAGCTCTTTGGCGTGGTCGGGATAGTCAACGTAGTGATAAAGACAGCGTCGTCGAAGGGCGTCGGAGAGTTCGCGCGTCCCGTTAGAGGTGAGGATGACCTGCGGACGGGTGCGAGCATGTATGGTTCCCAGTTCGGGAATGGACACTTGAAAGTCCGACAATAGCTCTAGCAGATAGGCCTCGAAGGCTTCGTCGGCCCGATCGATTTCATCGATAAGCAGGACGGCGGCGGGCTCGGCTGTCAATGCTTCAAGCAGAGTGAATCGAACCGGGAATCGCGGAGGCTGTTTGGTTAAAGTAAAACAGGTTCCGCAGCCGGTGCTGCAAGTTGTCGATAGTAACGCGCTTCAGCGCCCGCCGCCTGACCTCACCTGTTTGCCCATCCACCCAGTGCACTTGCATCACATGCTTCGCAATATCCAGACCAAATGTCGTAATATTCATTTGGGGCCTCCATCTCTAAGTGGTTGATTAGAAACTCCA
>JAJUGB010000185.1 GCA_029268595.1 Alcaligenaceae bacterium
CGCCTGAACGGGCCGGAACAGGTCATGCAGTTGGCCCACGAGCGTGCTCCCAACGGATTCAACCATATTCACGAGGCCGTATCTGAAGCCGAACTGAACGAAATCGCGCTGCGCTACAAGCGCGTAGCCGGTTTCGATCCCAATTCGATCAGGCCGAAGCAGTCAGCATAAGCGACGCCAGTCGCGGTAATACGCGGCAGGCGTTTGCGCCTGTCGCCTGAAGGACTTGTGAAGGATCCAGCTCGCGCAACTCGGCTAATGTCTCGGCGACTCCGGCGACTTCTCCCGGCTCGTTACGGGCGCGTATCTCGAGCCAGGATGGCGGAATGTCCGGGGCATCGGTTTCCAGCACCAGCGATTCCAGAGGCATTTGCCTGGCCAGGCGCCGTATCTGCTTGGCGCGGGTGAAAGTCATGGCGCCGCCCATTCCGAGCGCGAATCCCTGTTCAACGAACTGCTCGGCTTGCTGGAAGCTGCCGTTGAAGGCGTGCGCAATGCCACCGATACGTTCCCGGCGGCGCAAGTGCTTCAAAATAATGTCTTGTGACTTGCGGACATGCAGAAGCACAGGCAAATCGTACTTGAGCGCCAGGTCCAATTGGGACGCGTAAAAGCGCTCTTGCTTGTCGCGCCATGGGTCTTCGGCAAGCTCCGGAATGAAAAAATCCAGGCCTATCTCGCCGATAGCGACGAAGCGAGGGTCGTCGAGCACCGACTGGATGTCGCGTTCGAGACGCTGCAGGTCATCTTCGGTGGCGTTCTTGATGCAGATGGGATGGATGCCCAGGGCGTAACATCCTCCCTCGAACGAATGAGCCAGGTCGCGCACCGCCTCGAAGTTGCCCACATCAATGGCCGGAACAACAATAGCCGCCACGCCCTGCCGAGCGCTACGCTCGATGACTGCCTGCCGATCGGCATTGAAGTCACTGGCATCCAGATGGCAATGGGTATCAATTAGCATGGTGCTCGCCAAACTGCATGGGCGTCTTCTCTTGCCCAGACAGCAAGTAAAACGCCCGTTAATCCGAAGTGTCGGCCAGCCGCCCTTTGTCCATATATAACTGACGGTCAGCCAGCATGGCCAGGGCGGGGTCGTGAGTCACAATAGCAAAGGCCGTACCGGACTCTTTATTAAGGCGCACCAATAAATCGAACATGCTCTCGGCGGTGTGGCGATCCAGATTTCCGGTGGGCTCATCGGCCAACACGCATACCGGCTTTGTGACCAGAGCGCGCGCAAGCGCCACACGCTGGCGCTCGCCCCCGGATAACTGGCCCGGATAATGATCCAGTCGATGCGCCAAGCCAACCTGTTCGAGGAAAGCCTGCGCTTCTTGCCGGGCGTGATGGCGCTTTTCGCGCCGTACGATCAGCGGCATGGCCACGTTGTCCAGTGCCGAGAACTCGGGCAACAAATGATGGAACTGATACACGAAGCCCAGGCGGCGGTTGCGTAGCCGGCTACGTTGCGCTTCCGACAGCTTGTGTGCGGCAACCCCATCTACAATCACAGAGCCCGAGGTCGGCTCGTCGAGCAAGCCCAGCATATGCAGTAATGTGCTCTTGCCGGAGCCGGATGCGCCCACCACAGCCACCATCTCTGCACGAGCGACATGCAGGCTGACATCGCTCAATACTTCTATTTGAGCACTGCCCTCGTCGTAGCGCTTCACCAGATTGCGCGCGACAAGTACGTTTTCTGAAGAAGACTCAGTCATGGCGCAGCACCTGTGCCGGTTGAAGACGCGAGGCGCGCCAGCTGGGGTAAAGCGTCGCCAGAAGAGACAGCACCAAGGACGTGACTGCCACAACGACGATGTCGCTTGCTTTGGGATTCGAGGGCAGCTCGCTAATGAAGTAAATCTGTTGAGGCAAAAATTGAATACCCAGCATGCGCTCAATAAAAGGAACGATGACGTCAATGTTATAGGCGATGAGCATGCCCAGCCCTACCCCGGCCAGTGTGCCCACCACCCCTATCAAGGCACCCTGAACCAAGAAGATGCGCCCGATCTCGCGGGGAGTGGCCCCGACAGTGCGCAAGATGGCGATGTCCGACTGCTTGTCCTTGACCGCCATGACAAGCGACGACAGTAAATTGAAAGCCGCCACAGCGACGATCAAGGCCAATATAAGAAACATCATGCGCTTTTCCGTTTTGACAGCAGCGAACCATGTTCGGTTGTTGTGCGTCCAGTCGCGGGCACGGACAGAAGGCGGCAGGCTTTGCTGAAGGGCCTGGGCCACCATGGGCGCCTGCTGCATGTCATCGATACGCAAGCGCACCCCGCTTGTTCCGCTGTCGCGAAATACCTTGGCCGCATCCTCGTAATGCATGAAGCCGAGGGTGGCGTCGTACTCGTAGTATCCTGAGGAGAACAGGCCGGCGACCGTGAACTGGCGCATGCGGGGCGCGAAGCCGGCTGGCGAAATACTGCCTTGGGGCGCCAACACCAATAAAGTGTCGCCAGTTCTGACACCAAGCGCCTCGGCCAGCTGCTGGCCCAATACAATGGAATAGCTGCCGGCCTGCAGCGCATCAAGACTTCCGTCTATCATCTGGTTGCGCAGGTCTGAGACCGCCGACTCGCCCTTGGGGTCTATGCCGCGCAATTGCACTCCATTAAGCGACTCCCCTCTTACAAGCATGGCTTGAGCCGCTACAAAAGGCGCCGCCCCCTTCACTTCGGGGTTGGTTTCGGCTTGGGCGGCAATATTTTCCCAATGCTCCAATACCTGCTCGGGCGCCATACCGGGAACAAACAATTCGATGTGAGGCAGCACGGACAGCATCCGGTCCCGCACTTGAGTCTGAAACCCGTTCATCACGGACAGAACCACGATCAGGGCCGCCACGCCCAAGGCAATGCCGGCCATGGACGTACCTGCTATGAAAGATACAAAGCGGTCGCGTCGGCCGCTTCGCCTTCTGCCGCGTGCTAGACCCGCATATCGGGCGCCTATCCATAATTCGTATGACATCCAGTTATCGATCCTGCGTCAAATAAAACACTACAATCCCGCTTATGCAAATCGTTCTACCCGGCGCACTTCCGGAGCCCGGGGTCGCCCGTCAACTCATTCCATTTCTTCAAGAATCCGCTCCCACATTGGTGAGATGGATGCAGACCGCTCGCGCCCACGTGCAGCAAGCGGACCCCTTGACGACCGGGTGCACCACTTACGAGCAATGGCGGCTGGACTCTCTGGGATTTCGACCGCACGCAGGTCAGATGCTGGCGGCCGGGCTCGCCCCCTTATGGGCCGAAGGAGACATCGCCGCCGACGAAGCGGTATGGCTGGCCGAACTTGTACACGTGTCGCCGTCTCGCGACGGCGCCATCTTGCTGCCAGCCAACGATGTGCACATTAAAACAGAAGAAAGCGCTGCGTTGTTTCAAAGCGCGCAAGATTTGTTTCCCGATAGCGGCTTTGAGTTGATGACGCCAGGCCGCACACGCTGGCGGGTCCAGCCGCCCTCTTCCTTCCAGTCCCGATGCGCCAGCCCTTCCCAGGTCGCACTCACATCCGTCAACGCTTGGTGGCCGCAGGAAGACAGCGCCAGGCCCTGGCGCCGCCTTGTCAACGAATTACAGATGCTGTGGTTTGACCACGAAGTAAACCTCACGCGGCAAGAGGTCGGTCTACCCCCCATCAACAGCCTTTGGCTGTTCGGTGGCGCCTCTCTGGATCAGTTTGAGACGCTGGAGACGGGTGACGCGCAGGCGCACGACGATTTGCTGAAACCTTTTCTGGCTCAGGACTGGTCCAGCTGGTCGGATGCCTTGGCGCACCTTGAACGCACCGTGTTCGCGTCTCTAGACGGCCAAGGCGCCAGGCCCGATCTGATTTTGACCGGTACCGACCGCATAGTGAAGTTGACGCCGGCAACATGGCAACGGTGGACACGCTGGATGCCCGGCCGACAAAACACATGGAGAAATTGGTGGTCCCCCCAAGATTAAGTACTCGTCCGGCAGACGCAGCGGCGGCCAAGGCACTGGAAGCCGCTGGCATCCACCCCTTGCTTTGCCGCTTATGGGCCGCTCGAGGTGTGCGCGACCCCGGCGAAACGGTCCTGAAATGGCCCTCTTTGATTCCTCCACAGCGCCTGACGCGGTCTGACGAAGCCGCTGCGGTGCTTGCCGACGCCATACAGCTGCAGAAACGGCTGTTGATTATTGCGGATTACGATTGCGATGGGGCGACGGCCTGCGCAGTCGGAGTGCGCGCCCTGCGCGCGATGGGCGCGGTGGTCGACTTTCTCGTTCCGAACCGATTCGAAACGGGCTACGGACTCTCCCCTGAGGTGGTGGAGCTGGCCGTCCGCCATCATGCCGGCAAGCCGGACATGCTCATCACCGTCGACAACGGCATAGCAAGTGTGGAGGGAGTCGAGGCGGCACGCCGCCATGGCATGGATGTCGTCGTGACGGATCATCACTTGCCTGGCGACGTGCTCCCCAATGCCTTGGCCATTGTTAATCCCAACCAGCCCGACTGCGGCTTTCCCTCCAAGAACCTGGCAGGGGTGGGCGTCATTTTCTACCTGATGTTGGCCTTGCGCGCCGAGCTGCGCAAGCGCGGTGTGTTCCCATCCGATGGCGGACCTCGCCTGGATCAGTTGTCGGACCTCGTCGCCCTGGGCACGGTGGCGGACGTGGTCAAGCTGGATGGCAATAACCGGCTGCTTGTCACCCAGGGTTTGCACAGAATGCGTGCGGGCCGTATGCAGGCCGGCATTCGGGCACTGTTTGCTGTGGCTGGTCGCGACCCCCGGCAAGCCAGCGCTTTCGATCTGGGCTTTGCTGTAGGTCCGCGCATCAATGCCGCCGGTCGACTGGCCGATATGAGCTTGGGAATACATTGCCTCATTACCGACGACGAGGCCCAGGCGTTGTCACTGGCCCGTCAGCTGGACGAGATGAACCAACAACGCCGGGGAATTGAAGCGACCATGCGTGAGGAAGCCCTGGCGGCGCTAGAACAATCTCAACCCACCATACAGTCGAGCGTCTGCGTCTATCATCCCGACTGGCACCAAGGCGTGGTCGGACTGGTGGCATCCCGGCTGAAAGAAACTTATTGGCGTCCCACGCTGGCCTTTGCCCGATCAGATACCGGAGAATTACGCGGCTCCGGGCGGTCTATCCCCGATGTTCATTTGCGTGACGCACTCGATCTGGTGTCCAAGCGCTACCCAGGCATCATCCTGAAGTTCGGCGGGCACGCAATGGCGGCGGGACTCACCCTGCGCGAAGACGCCTACCCGGTCTTTATGCAAGGTTTTGACGAGGCCGTGCAGGCGCTGACAGGCAGGACCAGCTTTGAACCGGTCATCGAAACCGACGGGTCGCTCGAGTCCGGATATGCCAACGCCGAAGTGGCCGGCATGCTCTCGCAACATGTGTGGGGCGCTGGCTTTCCAGCACCAATCTTTCGCGACACATTTCGCGTTTGCCAGCAGCGCCTGCTTAAAGACAAGCACCTGAAACTCAGTGTCGAAA
>JAJUGB010000186.1 GCA_029268595.1 Alcaligenaceae bacterium
GCTGCTGGAAGATCTTGCAGGGCCGCCATCCGAGCGCGCCTACGGAGCGCGCCCTCCTGGCATTCGGGCAGGTGGATTGGCTTTCCTGGCGTTGGGGTGCTTGCGTTTGTTTTGGGCGATTGAAGAGTCGGAGTTTTTTTGATGACGTCTTTAACCTTGGCGTCTTAGTCTAGGGGTCTGAACGCGCTGTTGGGTACCGTTTTCGCCAGGCCGGCGTTGCTCCGGGCGCGCTTGACGCGCCTGTGGGACGTTATGGCTTACTGATTTTGTTGATGGCGGTGCGTTTCATGGGGGGCGAACAAGCGCGATTGAGCTTCGGCGACCGGACGCTTTTCCTTTTTGCCCCTCTTATTGAATTCCGGATAGACCATGGGACGATCGAAATCTTTTCCCGTCAGATTTCTCCCGATCAATTCCTGTCAGGTTCGCCCCGATAGTAGGGCACCTCATAAAGTAGAACCACAGGTACAGAGCTGGCACCACGGTTAGTTCAGTAGGTGTTCAGAAGCGGGCTGACAACGCCCTTGCTTACACGTGAGCACCTTGAGACCGGCGCTCTCCCCCCCGTCCAGTCCGCTCCCATCCGTTCGGGTCGCTAATGCTGCTGCCTCCAACTTGCGTGGTCGATCCTTCGCGGCTGACCGATTGTTCCTGGGCCGGCAAGCCACACGGTATCGAGCGAAGGCGGCCCGCCGTCGGGCCGCGGATGCAGCCTCCGGCAATCCGGGTAAAGTGCGAATAGTTGTGCAAAAACCCGAATGAGTTTTAAGAAGTGGGCGGTCATGGTAAGAGGTTGATGTACGAAGTCGACCTTAAACCCCTTGGGAGGGCATACCATGACCACGATTAAGGGTAATACGTTATCGGGCTCAACGAAAGCACTGGTGCCGGATGACGCCGATCTGATGAAGGCGTTGATGAAGCAGGCCCTGCAGGAGGTGCTTGAGGCAGAGGTGATCGAGTTTCTGGGCGCCTCCCCCAGCGAACACCGTGAGGCGCGCAGCGGAAGAAGGCCCGCCACCGAGCCGTTCAAAGCAAGCAGCCAAGACCGCTCATCAGCATCAAACGCCGCAAAAAAAGGCCAAGCACACCGCCCGCCCCAAGGGCCGATCAATCATATAACCCGCAGTGCGTCGGCCGTCGGGGGGTCTGGGGAGCGACTCTGGGCCGGCCAAGCGGAAGCGAAGGGAGCCCGCATGGGCGGACGAGCGAGCGCAGGCGAAGTGGAGCGCGACGGCGCGGAACCGGCCCAGTCGGAGCGGCCCCAGACCCCCCGACGGCCGGCGCACGTGTCAAGAACCCTCGGTGAGTACCCATGGTTCAAACCCCGGGCGGTTATCCGATACGGCCAGGCGCACAGCCATTTGCTCTTCGCCGCCTTCCAGGCTGGCATGATTTAAACGCGTTTCCACCTGGATGAGCGCCTGGCCAGCGGCTTATGAACCTGATTGGCGGTCGGCTTTGGCTTACTTATCAAACCTGCCACCTTGGCAGTGTTTATCTGGTCTAGAAAGACCGAGCGCCCCCCGAAAGCAACCGCTAGCACCGCAAAACGTCACGACGGCCCACCCGAGCACGGAGACGCGGCCCGACCGGTCAGAGAGAAGCCGCACACAAAGCTGTCTTCCACACACCGCAAGGACTCTTTCATATAACTGGAAGAAATCAACAAATGCCATATACGTCGTTCTCAATCTAAAAGCGAGCCCATAGAATCAATGGCAACCGTGGCCCACAGCAAGGCCTCTTAAGTCGCCGGCAGGCGCCACATCACTTGGTACATCAAACCATCAAGCACAACACAATGAGCCGCTTAACCATACAGAACATCGACACCGCCCACCCTGAAGCGAAAGAACGCTTGTCCAACGCCCAGAAAGCAAACGGCTTTCTTCCCAACCTGCTGGGTGTACTGGCCAACGCGCCCACCGCTTTGGAAACCTACCAGACAGTAGGCGCCATCAACGCCAAGACCTCCTTGAGCGGGGCCGAACGCGAAGTCGTTCAGATCACAGCTGCCGCACGTAACGGCTGCGGGTTTTGCGTGGCCGGTCACACCGCCATCGCCCGTAAAAAATTGGCCATGCCAGAGGAAGTCATCCAGGCATTACGCAATATTGACGCTCTGGACGATCCCAAACTCAACGCCTTGGCGCGCTTCACCTTGGCTGTGATGGAAAACAAAGGGCAAGTGTCGGATCAAGACCTGCAGGAGTTTTTTGCCGCCGGATACGAACAACAACAGGCCCTGGAAGTCGTCCTGGGCGTCAGCCTGGCCACCCTTTGCAATTACGCCAACAACTTGGCCCAGACACCCATCAACCCTGAACTGCAACCTTTCGCCTGAGCGGTAAAAGAGGACTGAGCTGTGCTTCAACCGACCCACCCGTCGCCCTTTCTGCAACGAATTGATGAGCTGATCCAGGATCAGCTCGTGCCGCTGACGCAAGCCATTGACCAGGAAGGTCTCTATCCGCGCGAATTCTTGCACACACTTGGGACCCTCGGCGGCTATGGCGCTTTTCTGCCTTCCGAAGAGGGAGGGCAGGAAAGCCTGGCCACGCAGTGGGCGGTAATCAAGCAAGTGGCCACGGAATGCGGCTCCACGTCCTTTTTAGTGTGGTGCCAGTCTACGTGTGCGTGGTATTTGCACCACTCACCCAACCGGGCAGCCCGCGAGCGCTACTTGCCACAGGTCGCATCCGGCAAGTTGCTGGCGGGCACAGGCATGTCCAACACTGTCAAGCACTTGGCAGGGATTGAAAAAATCCATTTGCGCGCTCAGCGGGATGGCGACGGCTATACCATCCGCGGGTCTTTACCTTGGGTGTCCAACGTCGGGGAAGACCACCTGGCCATCGTGGCGGCGTCTGTCGAGGATGGCGGCTACATCATGTTTGCCGTGCCCCCAAAAACAGCCGGGTTTCAACTTAGACCCTGCCTCGAATTTACTGGCTTGGAAGGAACACGTACTCTCGGGCTGCGCTTCGATTCGGTGCATATCTCGGATGAGGATGTATTGGCTCAACCCGACGAGTTCGCCGACTACGTACGCCGCTTTACCCCGGGATTCGTCATTGGCCAGACGGGTATGGGCTTGGGTATCGTCGAGGCAAGTCTTAGGGTGATGCGCGAATCCAACGCTTCGACCGCGCATGTCAACGTCTTTCTGGACGACCAGGAGGAAGACCTGGCAAAGGAGCTGCAGCAACTGGAAGCGCAAGCTGTTGCTTTAGCTGAGGCGGCACTCACCGACTTCAGCCCCATCCTGCCCGTACTGAAGCTTCGCGCCGCGGTGTCCGAACTCACGCTGAAAGCCGCCAATTCCGCCATCTTGCACGCCGGCGCCAAAGGTTACTTGCGCATCCACCCGGCCCAGCGTCGACTGCGCGAAGCGGTTTTCGTGGCTATTGTCACGCCGGCCCTCAAGCATCTGCGTAAAGAAATCGCGCGCCTGGAGGCTGTGGCCGATTCAGAACATAGCAGAACCACGGAGACAGCATGATGCGGTGGCCCTTCGCCTTCAATCCCTTCTCAGTCAAGCCGTTCAGTCGGTTGCTGCCTCAAACCAGCGGTACAACTGCGCTGGATGAACGACAACAGTCGAGTGCACACGACTCGGTGCTGTATGCCGATAGCGTGTCCCTGCGGTATTCGAGCAACGGTCAGGTGCCGACGACCGTGCTGGAAGACTTCTCGCTGCGCCTCGAGCAAAGCGAAATCGTATCTATTGTGGGGCCGAGCGGCGTAGGCAAGTCGTCACTGTTGCGAGTCATGGCCGGCTTGCAGACGGCCAGCCAAGGCCAGGTGTGGATGCATGGTGATCCGCTGCCGGGCCCGCATCCCGGCCTGGGTTTTGTCTTTCAGGACGCCTGCCTCCTTCCTTGGCTCACGCTCCAGGAAAACGTCGGCTTTGGGCTCGACTTCAAACATCAACCTCAGCTAAGCAAGGTCGAAAGGCAGGACCGAATCCATGCGGCTATTGCCGATGTCGATCTGTGGCACGCCCGCGATCGCTACCCATCCGAGCTCTCGGGTGGCATGGCGCAACGTACCTCGCTTGCTCGCACGCTGGCCCGCCGACCGGAAATTCTTTTGCTTGATGAGCCCTTTAGCGCACTGGACGAAGTGACTCGCGCCGACATGCAATTGCTGCTTCTACGGCTCACTCGCAAATACAAGAGCTCGGCGTTACTGGTCACTCATGACATCGATGAAGCGATGACAGTATCCGACCGCATCGTCTTGATCGGGGGTCAGCCGGGCCGCTTGATTGATGAATGGCGCCTGGACGCCGCCCACCCCAGGGATTTGTTATCGCCCTCGTTGACCGATATACGACTCAACATTCTCCAAGCGCTGCGAGATGCACGAGAAAACCGTTCCTGTTGAAACGCACAGTCTTGGCGTTGCCTTCATTTACTCCCAAACGGCACGACCCGCACGCCTCTGACCCGGTATGAATCCGCCCAAGCCCGTCTGAACCCGTTTGAACTCGTTTGAACCCGCATATTAAGGCTGCTCATGAAAACACAGTCCCTGCCCCCTGCGACACTCGCTGCGCGACGCCAGTTTATTAAGCTGTCGGCCATGTTTACCGCCTTGGGAGCACTGCCCCTGGTACATGCGCAGCGCGCTGCACATGCGGCGGAGCCCGACGCGCCCTTGCGTATTGGCTATCTGCCGATTACAGACGCCACGCCCCTGCTGGTTGCGCACCACAACAAGCTGTTCGAACAACAAGGCCTCAAGGTAGAAAAGCCCCGGCTCTTTCGAAGCTGGGCACAGATTGTCGAAGCCTTCCTGGCCGGCCAAGTGAATGCGGTGCATTTGCTCTCGCCAATGACCATCTGGGCTCGCTACGGCAGCCAGTCCAGCGCGAAAGTGGTGGCATGGAACCATATGTCGGGCTCAGGCTTGACCGTCCAGCACAACATCACCAGTGTGGACGATCTGGGAGGCACGACGGTGGCCATCCCGTTCTGGTACTCGCTACACAATGTGGTGCTGCAGCACTTGCTCAAGAACCGAGGGCTGGAACCCATCAGCGAAGGAGATCCGGGGGCCAAGCAAGTGAAACTGGTCGTCATGGCGCCGTCCGACATGGTGCCCGCCCTGGCCAACAAGCAGATTGCCGGGTACACCGTGGCCGAGCCCTTCAACGCGTCAGCTGAAGTCCTCAAGGTGGGCAAAATTTTACGGTTCACGGGCGATGTCTGGAAAGATCACGCCTGCTGCGTTGTGCTGATGCACGAGCAGGACACTCAACAGCGGCCCGAATGGACGCAGAAAGTGGTTAACGGACTGGTCCAGGCCCAGCTCTGGATTCAAGACAACCGCGAAGAGACCGCGCGCATCCTGTCCAAGGAAAACCCACAGCGCTACACGCCGCACTCCTACGAGGCCTTGGCCCAGGTGTTGCAGCCAGAGTTGCTGGACGAAGCGCTGTATACCTCTACCGGAGCCATCGTGCATAAGGATTGGAATGAAAAGCGCATCGACTTTCAAC
>JAJUGB010000187.1 GCA_029268595.1 Alcaligenaceae bacterium
GACTAAACCGTCGCATGCTCGCCCTCCTGGTGGCAGGGCTGTCGGCGGCGGCCTTGGGTGCCACCATCTGGTCACTGCAACCGCAGCGGCGCGGCGCGGGCGAGCACACCGAGCTGTACAACGTCGACCGGGTGTCCAAGTCGGAAGGGTTGGACATCTTGCCCGCTGACTATTCCATGCTGTCGGCCCCGGACGTGCCGTCCGATGTGCCGGAGCTCGGGCCGCCCCTGCCGGGCGATCTGGGGCCGGCCATCGTGAATAGTCAGCAGCCGGCGGTTGCCACCTATGCGCCGCCGGGGGTTGACGCGCAAGCTGCCGAACGCGAAGCGCGGCGTAAGGAAGCAGAAGCAGCAGCCGCTTCACCTGTATTCTTCCGCACCGGCCAGCCCACGGTAACGGCTGCGCAGGCGATGCCTGTCGCGCCCGGAATGGATGATTCCTTAGCTGCGTTCGACCCGTTGGCCGCAGGGCCAGCCTCGACGGAGGCGCAACCTACCGATCCCACTGCGGCACAGAACCGGCAAGACCAGAAAGAAGCCTTCCTGCAATCCGGTTCTACGCAAACCCGTAATTCTGGGGATTTGCAAATGCCGGCCTCGCCGTATCAGGTTATGGCGGGGACTGTAATCGCCGCTGCGCTGGTTACGGGCATCAAGTCTGACCTTCCGGGGGATGTGATCGGCACCGTGACTGAACCCGTCTATGATTCCGCGACCGGCAAGCACCTGTTGATTCCCCAAGGTTCGCGCATCCTGGGGCGCTACAACAGCCAAGTCAGCTATGGGCAAAGCCGGGTGCAGGTCGTATGGCATCGGGTCATCCTGCCTGATACGGCCTCATTGACGCTGGATAACCTAGTTGGTGCCGACCCGACCGGGTTCGCCGGCCTGGAAGACGATGTGGACTGGCATTGGAATCGCATCATAGGCGGTGCCGTGCTGACGACGCTCTTGGGCGTCGGAGCCGAGTTGGCCGCGCCGGAAAACCGGCAGGACGGCAACCGCGTCATCATCGCCGGACGCGACAGCGCCCAGGACAACATCAATCAGGTCGGCCAAGAGATGACCCGGCGCAACATGAACATCCAGCCGACACTGACTATCCGTGCAGGAATGCCGGTGCGCATCATCGTCAACCGCGACCTGGTGCTGCGACCGTACCAGCCGCTTTTCTTCAACAAGGGAGCGTCACACAATGACCACCACCCGAAAACTGCGGCTGGGACCGCTTCCCAAGACTGAAACTGTCAAGGTAACCTTCGTATGTCCGGCCAGCCTGAAAGCCGATCTCGACCGCTATGCAGCGTTACACACGCAGACTTACGGGAAAACCGTGAGTACAGTGACGTTGATCCCGCACATGCTGGAGGCGTTCATAGCGGGAGATCGTGGGTTTAGAAGAGGTGGCGAATGGAGCAGCAGGGAGAAAAATGGCTGATTTGATGCCTTTTGCGAGTGCAGTGCGCCAGTCACATAGAAACGTCGGAAAGCCAGGAGCGTGGTGATAAGATGCCTGGAGGCAGACGTATCTAGCCTAGCCGGCCACAGCCTTACGATTCCATGGCATACGCATCAACAGGCGGGCCATCCCGCAGAATCCAGATACACCAGCAAACACCAGGCCAGCGCCGATGGTTGCCGACAGCGCATGAAACCAGGGCGAGACTGTGGCGCCCAGCACAGCGCCCAACAGGACCAGCGAGCCTGCCGTAATCTGCACCTGGCGCTGCAACTCCATCGGCTGGGAAGTATCTGTCACCACGGGCAGCCCGGCCTTCTTCCAGGCATCGAGTCCCCCGTCCAGTACATAAGCCTCGCAGGCCGCACATGCGCTGAGTGTCTGAGCATTGATACGTGTGCGATTGCCGGAACGGCAGTGAAAGATGAGGCCCGCCGTGGCGTCGAGCGGTGCTGAGCTTTTCAGATCTTCCATGGGGACGTGGCGTGCGGCGGCGATGTGCTCGCGAGCATATTCGTTCGCTGCACGGATGTCGATCAGGATTGCGCCGTGATTCATAAGGTCTCGGGCTGCTTGGGGGGAAATAGGCTTTAAAGACATGAAAATTGACTCCGGACAGTCGGGTTCAGGGGCAGAAAATAGCCTTGAGTGTGGCAATGAGGGTGGCCACGTTTGGGTTGTCGATCCGATAATGCAGCGTTTGTGCCTCTCGGCGGAACGTCACTAGGCCCTCTTCGCGCATCTTGGCCAGATGCTGGGACAGCGCGGATTGGCTCAAGGGTACGTATTCATGCAGCGCACCTACCGTCATTTCCCCATGCTCGATCAGTAAACAGAGGGTCAACAGGCGGTGCTCATTGCCGACGGTTCGTAACATGGCAGCCGCCTGCTTCGCTCCGTCTTGTAGGAACTGCTTGTCTTTCATAGTCACAATCACAATTTATTTCGTATTTTTCTAATTTAGCATAAACTAATATATATTCAAGACTCCGTACCCCTGGATGGACAAGTTATGTTTCCTGCCGCTGACATTCAGTCCTTCTTCGATGAAGCCACCAATACGGTGAGCTATCTAGTTTCTGACCCATCCACCCGCCAAGCCGCCATCATTGATCCGGTGCTGGATTACGACCACCGCAGCGGCAAGGCTTCCACCACCTCTGCTGATCGCATGCTGGCCGCCGTCCATGCGCGTGAACTGCAGATTGCATGGATTCTTGAAACCCATGCGCATGCGGATCACCTGAGCGCAGCGCCTTACCTCAAAACTCGTACAGGTGCGCCTGTCGCTATCGGTGAGCATATTCGCGACGTACAGCGGATTTTCCGTCCAGTGTTTAACCTGGACGATGTTTTCTGCGACGGCAGCGAGTTCGACCGGCTGTTTCGCGATGGCGAAACCTTCCACATCGGTGCGCTGACCGTAGAGGTTATGCATACGCCAGGCCATACGCCCGCCTGCGTGTCGTACCGTATCGGTGACGCTGTGTTCGTGGGGGACACCTTGTTCATGCCTGATTACGGCACGGCTCGCGCTGACTTTCCAGGCGGTAGCGCATATATGCTGTACCTGTCGATTCGTCGGCTTCTGGCGTTGCCGCCAAAAACGCGTCTGTTCATGTGCCACGACTACAAGGCTCCGGGGCGCACCGAGTATGCGTGGGAATCGACCGTTGCCGAGCAGTGCCAGAGCAATGTGCATGTGCGCGATGGCGTGGGCGCCGAGGCATTCACCGAGATGCGCCAGTCTCGCGATGCCACACTTCCGGCTCCCACGCTGCTGCTGCCTTCCATTCAGGTCAACATCCGTGCGGGCCGCTTGCCGGAGTCTGAATCCAACGGCGTGCGCTACCTCAAGATCCCCGTCAGTTTGGCCGAGGCATAGGCCGGTTTGCTGCATCGGATGTGATCGAGTGAGGTAGAAAAGTGACGAGCGTGCGCGGGCACATGTAGCATAAGTCAGCGGCACTGCTATTGCAGACCTGACTTCGCCAACGGAGCAAGCTCGACCTTGACGTTAAGCTCCAATGCGTGGAGGTGCCAGTGATGTAGTCCTTCGCAACTGCTTGGGTGACCGTTTTAAGTCCAAATGCGGTCAGCCCGTCCATGACTGAGCTCGCTGCAAGGCAGACATCGCCCACAGAAACTAGAGCGATAGCAGCGGCTCGCAACATGAACATCCAACCTACGTTGACCACCCGCTCAGGGTTGCCAGTGCACATCATCGTCAACCGTGATCTGGTGCTGAGGCCTTACCAACCGCTTTTCTTCAACAAGGGGGTGTTCACAATGAGCGCGACTAAAAAAACAGCGGCTTGGGCCGCTGCCGAAGACCGAAACTGTTAAGTTAACCTTCCCGTGTCTGACTGGCCTGAAGGCCGATCTAGACCGCTACGCAGAGCTGCACGCACAAACCTATGGGGAATCGGTCGATGCCGTGACACTGATTCCACACATGCTGGAAGCGTTCATGGCGGGGACCGGGGGTTCACGAAGGGCGGAGGACGTCGTGTTGTGTTTGCATCAGAGGCATTGCCGCGAACGGCTTGGCCCCAGTTTCTGTCGGCCTTTCCGGCGTTTGCGTGAGGAGGGCTGGTTGGGTTAGAATAGTCTCAACACACCCGCCACACGTCCTATCTTCGGGTAGGGTTCTGCTAACGCAGACGTGCAAAAGGCGGGTTTTTTGCGCCCATATTACGCCCATGGCAATAAATCGCATTCCATTTAGCAAACCAGCGTCCTCGCCGGAGCAGCTTCTCCAGAAGCTGGAGCGGCAGGGGTTGGTCGTGGATGATTTTAAGCGTGGGCAAGCGCGTAATTACATGCGTTTCGTGGGCGGATATCGTCTCAAAGGGTACTGGCATCATCTGGTCGATCCAGTCACGAAAAACTTTCCCGCTGGATATCGGTTCGAACAGATTGTCAGCCGCTGCGAGTTTGATAGAGAGCTGCGAGCCCTGACCATGGCTGCCGTCGAGCGCCTGGAAATTGCGGTGCGGGTCGTGATGGCAAACCATCTGAGTCTGAAGCATTCTCCGCATTGGTTCCTGGATGGTAACTTGTTCAGGCAAGGGCGGCGGCAGGGCGCAGCTGAGCTTGTGGCGAAGATCGAGGCCGAGGTAGATCGAGCCCGCGACAAGACATTTGTGAAGCATTATTTCTCGCGGTACAGCGAACCGCATCTTCCGCCCAGTTGGTCAGTATGCGAGTGCGTAACCTTTGGGCTTTGGTCCAGAACCTATCAGTTGCTGAAGAATCCCGATGATCGCAAAGCAATCAGTCGGCGCTTCAATGTGGATGCGACTGAAGTATTTGAATCGTGGATTCATACTCTGACAGTTGTACGGAACATGGTGGCTCATAGCGGGCAACTGCTTCGCGTGACGCTTGGCGTTGCTCCCAGAGATTATCGTAAGGCAGACATTCGGTTTTCCGATTCAAAATCGTTCTATGCCGTGGCAACGGTTATCAATTACCTATTGCGACAAATAGGCCTACCGCTGGAATGGTCAGAACAGTTGAAAGCCCTGTTTGCCAAATACCCAGAGGTGCATTTGGCAGAAATAGGCTTCCCGATAGATTGGGGAAATCGACCAGGCTGGCTGTAATTAGCATCGGATTTTTCCGTTCAATAATTCTCCACTATGCGACGGATATGAGAAGCAGGCATTCCATACGGCAGGGCAATACAGCGTACCTCAGCGAAGCGCTGCAAAGTATGCCTGCATACCCTTGAATATGCTCCACGTTGATGACCAAATTCTTGGGACAAATTTGGGACAATTCAGTCGCTAAATCATGCCAATCGATGCCCATATCAAGCCAGAGACAAGTAAGGCGTAGTTTTATTAACTAATTGATTATAAAAGATAATTTCGCCTTTCTGTCCCCGACAGCAACTGCTCCTCCTCCACCATGGGGGTGTGCGGGGCGGGATCGTCAAGGCCAAGGTCCCCATTTTAACAGCGGGGTGGTGGGCGTCCGGGCACTCAGTTAGCAGCGGAGTGGTGCGCGTCTGGACA
>JAJUGB010000188.1 GCA_029268595.1 Alcaligenaceae bacterium
CGTTGACCAGCACTTTCTGGAAGCGACGCTCGAGCGCGGCGTCCTTTTCAATGTACTTGCGGTATTCGTCCAAGGTGGTGGCGCCAATACAATGCAACTCGCCCCGCGATAAGGCGGGCTTCAACATGTTGCCGGCGTCCATGGCGCCTTCGGCCTTGCCGGCGCCGACCATGGTGTGCAGCTCGTCAATAAAGACGATGATGCCGCCCTCGTCCTGAGCCAGCTCTTTCAGTACAGCCTTGAGCCGCTCTTCGAATTCGCCCCGGTATTTGGCGCCGGCCAAGAGTGCCGCCAAATCGAGCGCCAACACGCGTTTGCCTTTTAGCGTTTCGGGCACTTCGTTGTTGACGATGCGCTGAGCGAGGCCCTCGACGATGGCGGTCTTGCCCACACCCGGTTCGCCAATCAGGACCGGGTTGTTTTTGGTGCGCCGCTGCAAAATCTGTATGGTCCGGCGAATCTCGTCATCGCGCCCGATGACCGGGTCCAGCTTGCCGGCCCGAGCCCGCTCGGTAAGATCCGTCGTGTATTTTTCCAGCGCTTGGCGGTTACTTTCGCCCTCTTGATCTTGCATGGTGCTTCCTCCGCGGACGGCGTCAATGGCTGCTTCCAGCGGCTTGCGTTGCAGGCCTGCCTCGCGCAGAATGCGCCCCGCTTCGCCTTTGTCGTCAACCAGCGCAAGCAGGAAGAGTTCGCTGGCAATATACGCATCGCCTCTGTTGGACGCCTCTTTATCAGTACGCGTCAATACGGCCTGCAAGTCGCGGCTAACCTGAATATTGCCTTCTGCCCCCTGCACCTGAGGTAAGGCCTGAATGGCCGTGTTCAATTGCGGAATGACGCGGTTGACGGCCACGCCGGCGCGCGCCAGGAGGCTTCCTGTGCCGCTGTCGTTATCGGCCAGCAGGGCGGCCAGCACATGAACGGGCTCTATGTACGGGTTGTCGTGCTTGACGGCCAGGCTCTGTGCATCGGCAATCGCGTGTTGAAATTTTGTTGTCAGTTTGTCGAATCGCATAGTCTTCGCTTAGATAGTGTTAGGGGATGTGCCCCAAGATGCTGAATAGATGCGGGCAAGGACTTTATTTTTCAAGATGTGAAATGCAAGAGGCAAAGCGAGCAGCATAGAGCTGGCCGTTAAACTGTCGCCTGGTATATGGCGACGCAATGTTTGGGTTCAAGGTACTTTAATGGACAAGTTCAAGCAACTTGAGAGCTTCGTCTCGGTGGCGACCCTGGGCAGCTTGTCGGCGGCTGCGCGTGCAGAAGGGATCGCACCCGCCATGATGGGCCGCCGCCTCACCGCTTTAGAGGCGAGGCTGGGTGTAAAGCTGCTGGTCCGCTCTACCCGGAGGTCCACGCTAACTGCCGAGGGCTCTATGTTTTTGGAAGAAGCCCAACGCATATTGCGCGAGCTTGCCGACGCCGAACATCGAATCGCTCAGCATGGGGGTGAACCGACGGGCCATCTGCGACTGACAGCGCCCGCCGGCTTTGGACGGCGTCATGTGGCGCCGCTGATTCCAGGCTTTTTGCAGCGCTTTCCCAAAGTTTCCATTACGCTCGATCTTACCGACAGGCTCGTCAACCTCATCGACGAGCGCTACGATTGCGCCGTCCGCATTGGCGAGCTGGACGATTCCCAATATATAGGCGTGCGCCTGGCCGACAATAAGCGAGTCATTGTGGCGGCGCCCTCTTACATCAAAGAGCATGGCCGGCCCACCACGCCAGACGACCTGGCCCAGCATAATTGTTTGTCGTTCGGCTCTCAGGGCAATCAGGCCAAAGGCTGGCTGCTGCGCGACCAAGACACCATTCGCCCGGTGCGCGTCAGAGGCAATATGGCAAGCAGCGATGGCTCGGTGCTTCACGAGTGGACGCTAGCCGGCTGCGGTCTCGCCTGGCGGTCCCTCTGGGAGGTTCAAGAAGATCTGCAAGCCGGTCGCTTGGTAACCGTGTTGGATGATTACGCCGCGCCGGCCAACGGCATTTTTGCCATGCTGCCGCAGCGGCAACATTTGCCGCGCCGTGTGCGAGCTTTCGTTGAACTGCTTCGGGATACTTACGGCAAGGACTCGTATTGGGCTCCGCACCGAACGAAGCGCTCAGCATGAGACGGTATAGGCGACGCCGCACACATAGCCAGAGCTTATAAGGGCCGCGCAGCGCTTCGGAATTGGCATCGCCTTGACGGCCTTAGTGTCAATGGGTGAAGCACGCTCTTGACCCATGGGAGCCACCCAGCCCTTGCCCCACCGTCGCCTGACACAAATCAAAACATTCACCCGGCTTGGTACAATAGCAGGGACGGGCAGAAGAAAAACAACAGTGGTCCGGCGGTTTTCAGGATGCGTATGCAAAAACGGATTTCGCTTACACCCGATTCCACGCGCTGCTCGACATGTATGTTAAATAGCTTTTGCCTCCCAATCGGCATGCCGCCGACCCAGGTACAAAAGCTCGATGAAGTAGTCCAAGAACGTATCCGCCTTCGCAAGGGCGATGCGCTCTTTCGGCAGGGCGAAGAGGCCCGCGCCATCTATGGCATACGCTCGGGTTCAGTCAAAACACAAGTGGAAGATGCACGTGGCCAGGTGCAGGTCACTGGCTTTCTGTTGCCTGGTGAAATTGTCGGCATGGACGGTTACCTCAACAACACGCAGGTGACTCATGCCCTGGCTTTGGAAGATTCCGAAGTATGTGTGGCGCGCATTGAAGACATGGAGCGCATCACCCGTCTTGTGCCCGAGCTACGCCAACAGTTGCGGCGACTTACCAATGAAGAGTTCAAGCGCACGCATCAGCTGGTGCGCTCCCTGGGCTTGCTGACGGCCGAACAGCGTGTAGCGGCGTTTCTATTGAATATGTCGCAGCGTTTGGCCGCGTTGGGCTATTCGTCCACTGAATTCGTATTGCGCATGAGCCGCGAAGAAATCGGCAATTATCTGGGATTGACGCTTGAAACTGTCAGCCGCCTGTTCTCGCGCTTTGCACGAGAAAACCTTATCCGCGTGCAGCAGCGCCGAGTTCAACTGCTAGACCTGCCGGCATTACGTGAGCTGTCGGGCACAGATTGCGGCTAACTGCTAGATTGGCTCTACGAGCTGGTCTTCCTCGTCGGGGCGCGGCGATATAAACCAGGTAAGTGCGCTGGACAGGGCCGCCATAAACCAAAACAAGAAGAACCCACAGGCATACGCCTGTTGGCGCGACACCTCAATGGATCCGAACACCACAATATCTAGTGGATCCACCAATGCAAAAACGGCTGCGCTTGTGACTCCGGCCATTAAAAACGATGGCCACAATATCCACATCAGGGTACTGCGCTTCATGAAACCTCCTTTTCGGATTGTTCATGCGAGGAGTCGGCCGGCACAGGTACCACACGCTCGACTTTGAGGCCTTGCTTGACGCCCCCGTCGACGATGGCTTGTTCACCGAAATTGTCTAACGCCAAGAATATCGTGATGGCGCAGCCGACTATGGCTGCCGCCGGTCCGGCCATGATGATCCATGGCCAAGGCTCGCGCCACCATGGTTTGCCGTTTTGCAATGTCACTGGTCGACCCTGCATGATTATCGAGGTACGAAAAAGCTGGATTCTTCCACTACACGTGATTCTCTGCCATCAGGGTTTGCAGCAATCGCTTCAACCTTGATGTCGTGCATTCCCGGTTCGAGCCCTTCGGCAGGCACCCGTACCAGCACCGGCACAAGCGCGTTGGCAGAACTGCCGACCACAACCTCTTGTTGGCCGTTGGCGGTTTCTATCGTAACGCCGGGTAAGCCGTCAGCCCTCAAGCTCAATGTAAGTGGTTGTTCAGTCGTATTCATGAACTGCAGGCGATACACGTTCTCGATGAGCCCTCCGGGAACCTCGCGGCCGAGAGCGCCTCGATCACGGATCACGTCCATGCGCAGCGTTGTGCGGGTAAACAAAGACCAGGCCATACCAATGGTCAACAAGAGCAGCAGGCCGGTATAGGCCAGTACCCGCGGGCGGAACAGCCGGCGCTTGGCCTGTTTTTGGTCCAGCCCCTCTGCGACTGCCCTGCCGGAGGTGTATCGAATGAGTCCACGAGGGTAGTTCATCTTGTCCATGACCTGGTCGCAGGCATCGACACAGGCTCCACAGCCAATACACATATACTGCAGACCATCGCGGATATCGATGCCCGTGGGACAGACTTGCACACAAAGGGTGCAATCGACGCAATCGCCCATGCCTGCTTCTTTATGGTCTACACGGCGCGAACGACCGCCCCGCGGCTCACCTCGCTCGTAGTCGTAGGTGACCACAAAGGTGTCATGATCGACCATGACGCTCTGGAAGCGCGCGTAGGGGCACATATACTTGCAGACCGATTCGCGCATGAAGCCCGCATTACCCCACGTGGCGAAGCTGTAGAACAATAGCCAGAACCACTGCCAGGGGCCGAGGCTGAACGCCATCAGGTCGGCGCCCAAGGTGCGAATGGGCGCAAAGTAGCCAATAAAGGTGAAGCCCGTCCACAAGGCGATCAGCACCCAGATGGAATGCTTGGCCGCCTTCAGCCGTAGCTTGCGCCACGACCAGGGTTGCTCATCCAGCCGGATGCGTGCAAGCCGATCGCCTTCGATCTTGCGCTCGACCCACATGAAGATTTCGGTATAGACAGTCTGCGGACAGGCATACCCGCAGAAAAGCCGGCCAGCCACCGCCGTGAACAGGAAAAGACCAAAAGCGGATATGACCAGCAGGACCGCCAGATAGACAACGTCTTGCGGCCATAAAACCATGCCAAAAAGATAAAACTTGCGGGCCCCCAGATCGAACAGTACCGCCTGCCGATCGTCCCATTGCAGCCACGGCAAACCGTAGAAAATCAGCTGCGTGACAAACACCATAATCACGCGCCAGCGCGCATAGAGCCCCGATACTGCTCGTGGGTAGATCTTGCGCCGCACATCGGCGAGCGCCTTTTCAACCTGAGGCGAGGCACCCCCACTGCGTCGCACCGACACGGGCCTCCAGCTGGGCGCTGCGGCGGCGTCCGCGCCGTTTGCGGCCGGGCCCGTCTGCTGGTCTTTCAATGGTTCAACACTCATGGTGTGCCTCTTGCTTCCTCGTACTTCTTACTTCAGAAAACCCTAACGAGTGGCTGCGCCGGCCTCGTTAGACAGACCCCATACATAAGCGGTCAGCATGCGAATTTGCTCGGGGGTCAAGATGCGTTCCTGAGCCGGCATCTGGTTTTCGCGACCATTAAGAATGGTTTCCACAATGACGGCTTCCGAACTGCCATACAACCAGTCGCTGTCGGTGAGGTCTGGCGCGCCCAGCGCCGTATTGCCCTTTCCGTTCACGCCGTGGCATGCGACACAAGTGGCTTCGAAACCCCGCTTTCCGGCCACAATACGCAATGGATCGGCTGCCAGACCCGACAGCGATCTCACGTACTGGGCAATATCAGAGGCCTCGGAC